>JBBRWI010000051.1:0-18973 GCA_038249305.1 Acetobacterales bacterium | reverse complement strand
TCTCGGCGCGACGCACCGACAGACGCTGGTTGTACTGCGCGGAACCCGAGGTGTCCGTGAAGCCGTTCACTTCGATACGGGTCACCTGCACGCGACGGCTGTTCTGGGCCGCCTCGGCGATGATTTGGCGCGCGCGATCCGTCAGGTCCGCACGGTTCCAGTCGAAGAACACCAGATAGGTGCGGGCCGGGGCCGGGGCAGCAGCGGCCGGGGCGACGACCGGGGCCGGCGGCGGCTCGACGCCGAAGGCGTAGCGCAGGCCGATCAGCAGGCTGTTGTTCAGGCCTTCCGTATCGACCGACGTCCGGGTGGAGGCGCCAGTGGTCTGGTTGCGGACCGTGGCGTCAATGGTGCCCTCGATCGTGCCCATGAAGCGGTATTCGGCAGTGATCGACAGCCCGGGAACGGCCGCAATGGGGAACGCCGCGCCGACGATCGCCTGATAGCCGAACTGGCCGTCATCGCCATCGATGTTCAGGCCACCCTGGGTGCCCTGACGGATCGTCACCGAGTTCCACTTCTGCACGATGTAGCCACCGCCGACACCGATGTACGGCACGATCGGCAGGCCGAGGTCGAAGTCGTAGAAGGCGTTCAGCATCACGCCGTACTGCTGGACGCTGCCGGTCGAATTGGTTGATCCGACGCCGGTGCGGAAGCCGGTGATGGAATCCAGGTCGTTCTGGCGGAAGTTGCCTTCAACCTCGGCGCGCACGCCGTTGCCGAAGCCGTAGCCGATCGACGCCACACCGACGAAGCCTGTCGCGAACGAAGCATTGCCCGACGGGCCGAGGCCAGCAGCCTGCAATGCGGCAGTTGTGCGCGTGTTTGGCCTGAGGCCGATGTCGTCAAGGAAGTTCACACCGGCGCCGCCGCCGATGTAGAAGCCGGTCACGGGCTGTGCCTGGGCCGCAAGCGGCAGGCTCAGCATGGTGGCGGCAAGAAGCGCCTTCTTGAGGCTCATGGTAAATCCCCCTTCGATAGGATCACGAGTAGTGACCGCGACAATCCCCTGAACCCATGCCCAGGCGTCCCGCCGCATCCATCGCTTGGTAGCACCGACATTGCCCGTTTGCCTACAGGGTCGAGGCAATCGAAACCGCTATGTGGTATTCCGGCCACAGTCCAAATCGGCAAAATGGCCACACGTCCCATGCGACCTTACAGGCCCCCCAGGACGGCCGCATCCGGCAGGTATCGCAACGCCCCCAAGGGCAAACACCGTGTCGCGTGCCCCATCTTGCGGCCAGGACGCGCCTCAACCTTGCCATAGAGGTGCATCGCCACGCCGGCCGATGCCAGCATCTGCGGGCAGCGGGCCATGCCCTCCGCGCCGATCAGGTTGCGCATGACCGCATCGGCGTGCCGGACGGGTGCACGCAATGGCCACCCGGTGATCGCGCGGATGTGAAGATCGAACTGGCTGAGGTCGCAGGCATCCATCGTCCAATGCCCGGAATTATGCGGCCTGGGCGCCATTTCATTGCCGAGCAGCGTCCCATCGGCCAACAGGAAGAACTCGACGGCCAGGACGCCGACCAGCCCTTGGGCCACGGCCAGCGCCATCGCATGGCCGCGGGCGGCCGCGGCGACCGCGGCGGAGACCCGGGCGGGCGCGAATGATACGTCGAGGATGTGGTGAGCGTGGCGGTTCTCAACCGCATCGAACCCGACGGTCGTGCCGTCCACGCCGCGCGCGACGACGGCTGAAATCTCGGCGACGAAGGGGATGAAGGCTTCCAGGATCAGCGGATGCGGCGCCAGTCGGGCGAAGGCCGCGGTTGCTTCCCCCAGCGACCGTACAACCGCCTGGCCTCGCCCGTCGTAGCCGAGCCGCGTGGTCTTCAGAACGGCCGGCAGGCCGACGCGGGCGATGGCCGCGCCAAGTGACGCCGCCGATTCGACGGGCGCCCAAGCGCCGACCGGCACGCCGGCGTCGGCCATGAAGCGCTTTTCGACCAGCCGGTCCTGGCAATTGGCCAGGACATTCGCCCCCGGATGGCATGTGACGCGGCCATCCAGCGTGGCCAGGGCCGCGTGCGGCACGTTCTCGAATTCAAAGGTCACGACATCGACCGCGCCGGCAAAGGCCGCCAGGGCAGCCACGTCATCATAGGCGGCGCAGCTGCGCTCCGTCGCGACCTGCATGCCGGGCCCATCCGCCTCCGGACCGAAGACATGCGTGCGGAAACCAAGCCGCGCCGCCGCCAGGGCAGACATCCGCCCCAACTGCCCGGTGCCGAGGATGCCGATTCGCCCACCGGGCGCCAACGGCCCTGCGGTCATGTCGGCGTTTCGGCGACGCTGGCCGTCTGCTCGGCCCTGTAGGCGTCAAGACGCGCGGCTAGCGGGGCATCCGCGAGCGCCAGGATCGCGGCCGCCAGCAGCGCCGCGTTCACCGCCCCGGCCCGACCGATCGCCAGCGTGCCCACGGGGATGCCGGCTGGCATCTGAACGATCGACAACAGACTATCCATGCCATTCAACGCCTGGGACTGCACCGGCACCCCGAGCACCGGCAGCCGCGTCATCGACGCCGCCATGCCGGGCAGGTGCGCCGCCCCCCCGGCGCCGGCGATGATCACGCAAAGCCCCCGCCCGGCGGCCTCGCGCGCATAGGTATAAAGACGCTCTGGCGTGCGATGGGCAGACACCACCAGGGATTCATGGGCAACGCCCAGGCGTTCCAGCGTTTCGGCGGCATGGCGCATGGTCTCCCAGTCGCTGCGGCTGCCCATGATAAGCCCGACCCGTGGGGCGGCCGGTCCGCTCACGCCGTGATGTCCGGCACCAGGCGGCTTTCGATCCAGGATACCTCGTCCTTGAGCTTCAGTTTCCGCTTTTTCAGCCGTTGCAGGTGCAACTGGTCCGCCGTCCCGGCCTCGATCCGCGCGATCACGGTATCGAGGTCCCGGTGCTCGGTCCGCAATTCGTGCAGGCGTCGGAGCAGAGCGTCGCGGTCGGCGAGCATGGCGTGCGGGAGCACCTGTCGAAAATGCTGCGGAAATTTACCTGTTCGACTTACCATGCCGAAGCGCGGTGGCGCCAGTCGCCGCGCGCCGGACCTGTCCGGCCTTTCACCGCAATGGAGAAAGCTGCCCATGGCCACCATCGCACGGTTGCGCGCTCTTGAGGAACGACATGCGGCTCTGGACCGCCAGATCAAGGCGGAAGACGGCCGGCCGCTGCCGGACAACGGTGTTTTGTTCCAGATGAAGCGCGACAAGCTGCGACTGAAGGAAGAAATGCAGAAGCTTCGAGAACCCGCCCGCTGAAACGGCGCCGGATCAGATTTTCTCAGCGACCTGCCAGGCCCTGCCGGGGCCTGGCAACCTCGGCGTCAGGCCGCATCCTCGGTCGCCGGCAGCGGCGCCACCATCGCTTTTTCCCCCAGGGGCGCCAGCACCACATACAGGTCGGACTGGCTGCACAGGCCCAGGATGACCGGATCGCGCGGCTTGATGTTGGCGCTGTTCCAGTGGGTCCGATCGCGCACCTTCTGGATGGTTTCCTTGGTGGTACCCAGCAACTTGCCGATGGCCGTGTCGGTCAGCAGCGGATGGTTGCGCAGCAGCCAGGCAATGCCGTCCGGGCGGTCGTTGCGCTTGGCGACCGGCGTGTAGCGGGCGCCCTTGCCGCGCGACTTGGGCGGCGGCGTCGCTGCGGCGAGCATCTGCAGCCGTGCGCTCGAATCGGCCTCGCACCGGGCGATCTCGGCCTTGGTCACCTGCATGTTGGCGACGGGGTCGTATCCGACGATACCCTGCGCGACCTCGCCATCGGCGATCGCCTGCACCTCCAGCGGGTGCATTCCCACGAAATCAGCCACCTGTTCGAAGGTCAGGGCGGTCTTGTCGATGAGCCATACGGCGGTGGCCTTCGGCATCAGAGGCGTGGACATGAGCGGCACCTTAGGGTCTGGCAGCGAAAAAGCGGGACGTGACGGCTTTCGGCGGCACGGGTCCGGGCGCGGCATGCCCCACCGCCCACCATTCGGGAACAGCCAAGGAGCCTGCCGACACGTGTCGGAAACCTGTCCAACCGGTCCGTGCCGGCCCCCGAAATCATCGAACGGGGGCCAGGGCGCGCAACCGGTTGGCGAAGACCACACCGCACCGCAGAATGAAACCAATATAAGGGGCGACGGCGCGGGGGTCAAAGACTCCTGAGCGTCGCGGGGCGCAGGGCGGTTCACGAAGGGACGCATGGCGATGCCGGAACACGACGACGCACCACGGCGTCGGGATGCCTTTGTCCCCCAAGTGCTTGACCTGATGGGGGAGGAGGAACTGGGCGCCTATATCGCGGAACTCCGGGCCGAGATCGCGCGCGCGGAGGCCGCCATTGCCAAACGCCGCGCCCAGAAGGACGCGGCGTCGGCGTTTTTCCGCATGCCGTGAGAAGCAAGGGGCCACCGGCCCCCTTCGTTCACGCGGCGATCGGCTGCGCTTCGATCGCCTGCTGGCCGCGGGGCGCTGCGGCGATCTCGATCCGGCGGGGCTTCAGGGCCTCCGGAACGATGCGCCGCAGCATCACATGCAGCAGGCCATTCGCCAGATCGGCGCCGGCCACCTGCATGTGGTCGGCCAGGACGAACCGGCGCTCGAAGGCGCGGCCGGCGATGCCGCGGTGCAGGAAGCGGCGTTCGGCGGTCTCTTGCGGGCCACGGCCGGCGACCAGCAGCGTGCTGTCCTGGGTCGTGATCTCAAGATCCGCCTCGGCGAAGCCGGCGACAGCCATGGTCAGGACATAGGTGTCCTCACCCGTCTTCTCGATATTGTAGGGCGGGTAGGCGGTGTGCTCGGGCGCGGTGCGCGCCGTATCGAGCAGGCGCGCCATACGGTCGAAACCGATGGCGGAACGGAAAAGCGGCTGGAAATCGACGTTCATGTAAAAACCTCCTGCATCAGCAAGGTTCTGTTTCAGGGCGGACCGTTTCCCGGCGGACCCCCGAATGGGCGATCCGAAACTGGCAGCGCCTGCGAGGGTTTCCCGCCGGACCGCGATCCGCGCCGTTGGCCCCTTATGGGCACCACCGACCCGCCAGACATAAAAAGCGCCACCCCTCGGTTCAAGGGGTGGCGCCAGAGCATCGAATTGTCGAAAGGATCAGGTGCCCTTGCGGATACCGATGCCAGCAAACTTCTTGTTGAACTTTGCCACCTGGCCACCGGTGTCCATCATGCGCTGCACGCCGGTCCAGGCCGGATGCGACTTCGGGTCGATGTCCAGCCGCAGCGTATCGCCCGCCTTGCCCATGCAGGAACGCGTCTTGAACGTCGTCCCGTCGGTCATGATGATGTTGATCTCGTGGTATTCGGGATGAATGTCGGGCTTCATGGCGGCATGGTTCCGGGTTGGCGCCGATTGGGACCGGCGCAAGCAAGCGCGCGATATAGGGGAGGGGCGGGCGCAGGGCAACCGGGCCATACATGGCTTGGCATCGGTCTTGGCGTTGCTTCTTCGCGCCCCACCCCGCAGGGTCGGCACAGCATGACGGGTGCAGCGCGTGAATATCCTCTCGATCCAGTCCTCGGTCGCCTATGGGCATGTCGGCAATTCCTCGGCAGTCTTCCCGCTGCAACGCCTGGGTGCCGAGGTCTGGGCCATCGATACGGTGCAGTTCAGCAACCACACCGGCTACGGCGCCTGGCGCGGCCAGGTCTTTGAGGCGGCGCTGATCGACGAACTTATCCAGGGCATCGCCGAGCGCGGCGTGCTGGCGACCTGCGATGCCGTGCTGTCGGGCTACATGGGCGATGCGGCGATCGGGCAGGCGATCCTGGATGCCGCGCTGCGCGTCAAATCCGCGAATCCACGCGCGCTGTGGTGCTGCGACCCGGTGATCGGCGATGTCGGACGCGGCATCTTCGTGCGCCCCGGCATTCCCGAATTCTTCCGCGACCGCGCCCTGCCGATGGCCGATGTCGCGACGCCGAACCAATTCGAACTGGAATGGTTGACGGGCCGCAGCATCGCGACCCTGAACGATGCGCGATCCGCCGCGGCCGCGCTGATGGCCCTCGGCCCCCGCACCGTGCTGCTGACCAGCCTCGCGGTCGAGGACACCCCGCCCGATGCGGTGGATATGCTGGTGGCCGAGGCGGGCGGCTTCCACCGTCTCCGCACGCCGCGCCTGTCGGTCAACGTGAACGGTGCTGGCGATGCGATCGCAGCCCTGTTCCTGTTCCACCTGCTGCAAGGGGCGGGCGGTGCCGGCGCCCTGGGCGCCGCCGCCAGCAGCATCTTTGGTGTGCTGCGGGCGACCGAGGCCGCGGGGTCGCGCGAAATCCTGACCGTGGCGGCGCAGGCGGAATTCGTGCGCCCGACGCGGATTTTCGTGCCCGAACCCGCCTGACAGGTCAGAGGGGCGCGAGGCGGGTAAGGCGGCCGGGGTTGATCTCCGACAGGTAGAGCGCGCCGCTCGCCCCGAGCGCCATGCCATGCGCGCCGTTCAGCACCGGCCGGCAGCGCCCGACCAGCGCGCCATCGGCGGTGAAGCGCGACAGGCGCGGCACCTGGTCGGTCACCAGCAGGTGCCCATCGGCGTCCACGCTGACCGACATCGGCCGATAGACATCGCCGATGCAGATCAGGTGCCGCCCGTCCGGCGCGAAGACCTGCACGCGGTCATTCTCCCGATCCGCGACGGCGACCCGGCCGTCGGGCAGCACGGCGACCGAATGCGGCGTGCTGAACTGGCCAGGGCCGCCGCCGGGCTCGCCCCAGCCGCCGCGTGGCGCCAAATCAGGCCCGAAGACATGCACGCGCGCGGCGCCATAGCCGTCCGCGACATAAGCCGTGCCATCGGCGGCGAAGCCCACGTCACAGGGCGCGTTGAACGGTGCCCCCGCGCGGTGGCGCGTGCCCAGGGTCGCGACCGGCGCGCCATCCGGCGTGAAGATGATGATCTGGTGCGCGTCGCGATCCACGATCCAGACGCGCCCATCGGGGGCGACGGCCAACATGTGCCCATCCGCGATGATGTCGCCGCCCCAACCGCCCAGAGCCGTGCCATCCGGCCCCAGCACCGCGACCGCAGGGTCGCAGGCGGCTATGCAGGGATCGCCGCGCAGCAGCACCAGCACCCGCCCATCCACCAGGCAGGCGACATCCGACACCAGGGCATCCCCCGCCGGCAGCACGCCCCAAGGGCGGCCCCAGGGGCGCTCGACGCGGTAGCGCTGCGCGCCCAGCGAGACCGTCAGCGGATGGATCGCACCCATGGTCATACTCCGATAAGCCTTACGCCGGCCCAGGCCAGCGCCGCGATGAACACCGAACTCAGCACGCCGAGCATCAGCGGCGCGGCCCCCCGCGCCCGCAGCGCCCGCAGGTCGGTCGATAGCCCGAGTGCCGCGACGGAAGCTGCCAGCAGCCAGGGCACCACGGCGCGCGACGCCGCCCGCGCCTCGGGCGGCAGCAGGCCGGTCGAGCCGAGCAGAACCAGCCCCAGGAAGCCGAAAGCAAACCAGGGGGTGGCGACCTTGGCATCGCCCGCCTGTCCGGCACGGGCCACCCACCAGCCCAGCACCAGCACGGCCGGCGCGAGCAGGAACACCCGTGCGAGTTTCATCACCGTGCCGGACTGCGCGGCCTCCGGCCCGCCGGCCGCAGCAGCGCCCACGGCCTGCACCACTTCATGGATGCTGGCGCCGGCCCAAAGCCCGTAGCCCAGCGGCGACAGCCCGAGCGGACCGGCCAGCATCGGCCAGATCAGCAGCGCCGCCGTGCCGCAGAGCGTGATGACCGCCAGCGCATAGGCGACATCCTCGTCCCGGCCCCGGGCCACCTGATTGGCCGCGACGATGGCGGAAGCGCCGCAGATCGCCGTGCCGGTGCCGATCAGCAAGGACAGGGTATGATCCACGCCCATCACCCGACCGAGCCAAATAGTGAAGGGCAGGGTCGCCGCGACCACGACGAAAGCCAGCGCCAGCGCCGGCGCGCCGATCCCCAAAAGCTCGGTCAAGGTCACCTGCAGGCCCAGCAGCACGATGGCGAAGCGCAGCACCGGCCGCACGGCATAGGCGATGCCGGGCTTCCAGCCGGGCTGCGGCCCCATCCCGGCCCGCACCGCGATCCCGATCACCAGCGCCACCACCACCGGGTTCAGCGCGGCCAGGCCCGAGGTGTTGCGGATGACGATGGCCAGCCCCGCGATGGCGAAAGCCACCAGCACGCCCGGCGCGATGGCGCGCAACCGGTCGAGCGGTGCTGCGTGGGACGCTCCGGCAGGCATGGCCATGGGTCTGATCGGGCTCCGCGGCCAAGATGGCGAACAGGCTTGCCGCCCGAAGTGCAGCCGGTCAACGGGGGGCACCTGGCAAGAAACGGGATTGCGGTCGCCGCCCTGGCGCGCCCATCATCCATCATCCGTCCGACATGAGGCCACGACCATGACGCATACGACCCGCCGCACCCTGATCGCCGGCACCGCCCTGGCGCTTCCCTTCATCCGCACCGCCCAGGCGCAACAGACGCTGGAATGGGTCGCGGGATCGCTCGGCGGCGGCTGGTACACCATGGCCGCCGGCCTCGCGACCATGATCCAGGAGGAGAATCCCGAAATCCGCATACGCGTGGTCCCCGGTGGCGGCCTCGCCAATGCAACGCGCATCAACAACGGCCAGAGCCAGATCGGCTGGGGCATCGACGCTTTCGCGGCCAATGCCGCCAAGGGCGAGGAGCCCTATACCTTCGCCCACGACAAGCTGCGCAGCCTCGGCACCGGCTATTCGCCGACCGACCACTACCTGCTGCGCCGCGCCGATGCCGGGCCCGAGGACATGCGCGGCATCCTGACGCAACGCGGGTTGAAGCTCGCGACGCCGCAGCGGTCCAGCACCGACGAGATGACGATGCAGCGCATCCTGCGCTTCCTCGGCACCAGCCCCGACGCGATCCGCAGCGGTGGCGGGCGTTATCTGAACGGGTCCTACGCCGATATCTCGGCGGCGTTCATCGATGGCCAGGTGGACTACATGTATGTCGCCCTCGCCCGCCCCGCCGCGATCCTGACCGAAATCGCGCAAGGCCGCAGGGTCGGGCGGCTGGTGGGCTTTCCGGATGACGTCCGCGCCCACCTGATCTCGGCCTTCGCCTATACCCAAGCCGACCTTCCGGCGGCGACCTATCCCGCGCTCCAGACGGGGCCGCTGAAGGTGACGGCGATGGACAGCGTGATCCTGGTGAATGAGAGCGTGCCGGCTGCCACGGTCGAGGCGATCACCCGCACCCTGATCCGCGCCAAGGGCACCCGCATGGCCAGCATCCACGCCAGCATGGCGGCCTTCGATCCTACTGTGGCCTGGCGCTATCCCGGCGTGCCGCTGGCACCTGGGGCGGCGGTGGCGTTCCGGGCGGCGGGGGCGATGCCGACGGCCTGATCCGGGCGCGCCCGCATGCGGGACCTGTCGGGGCCGCTGCGGCTGCTGGTATTCGGCTGGGCGGCGTCGGCCGCGGCGGTGCACCTGTATTTTGGGGGCTTCGGCTTTCCCGAACCCATCGGCATGCGCGGCTTTCACCTGACCGTCTTCGTGCCGTTGTGCTTCCTGTTGTGGCCGGCGCTGTCGACCTCGCGCAGGGATCGGCCGACCCTGCTCGATTGGGCCTGGGCCGTCGTTGCCGCCGCGCCCCATGCCTGGGTGATGTGGAACTGGGATGTCGTCTCCGACCGCATGGAATACGTCGATCCCTTCGGCCCGTTGTACATGGTGCTGGGCATCATCGCGATCGTGACCCTGCTTGAGGCGACGCGGCGCGCGGTGGAACCCGGCCTCGCCTGGATGATCATCATCTGCCTGGGCTACATGCTGGCCGGCCCCTACCTGCCGGGGGTGCTGAACACCCGCGTGTTCACCTGGTCCGAGATCGTCGAATCGGCATGGCTCGTGCCGACGGCGGGCGGCGTCTATGGCCCGCTGACCGGCATCGTCGCGACCACCATCGCGGTCTTCATCCTGTTCGGCGCCTTCCTGCAGGCGTCGGGCACGGGGCGGCTGTTCACCAACCTCGGGGCTGCGGCGGCGGGGCGGTTTTCCGGCGGGCCGGCCAAGGTCGCGGTGGTCACCTCGGGCCTGTTCGGCACCATGAGCGGGTCGTCGGTGTCCAACGTCATCACCACGGGGGCGATGACCATCCCGCTGATGATCCGCATCGGCTACAAGCCCGCGGTCGCTGGCGGGATCGAGGCCGCGGCCAGCGTGGGTGGCGCGCTGATGCCCCCGGTGATGGGGGCGGCGGCCTTCGTGATGGCCGAGATCACCAATATCCCCTACAGCCAGATCGTCGTCGCGGCCGCCATCGGCGCAGCATTATACTACTACGGCATCCTGGCCGCGGTGCATTTCGAGGCGAAGAAGGCCGGCATGCGGCCGATGACGGCGGCCGAAATCCCGCCCTGGCGGGAGGTGCTGGCCGACGCCCATCTGGTCATCCCGATCGGCGTGCTGGTCTGGTTGATGAGCGAGCGCTGGAGCGGCAATTTCGCCGCCTTCTGGGCCTGTATCGCGATGGTCGGGGTCGCCTTCCTGCGGCGTCGGTCGCGGATGGGGCCGCGGCAGATTTTTGCTGCCTTCGTCAATGCCGGGCTGGTCATGGCACCGCTGGCGGTAACCATCGCGGGTGCAGGGATCGTGGTGTCCTGCCTGACCGCGACGGGGATGGTCGTGGCCTTCGGCGGCATCATCAAGGGTCTCGCCGGCGGGTCGCTGCCGCTGCTGCTGGTGCTGCTGGCGTTTACCGTGCTGGTGCTGGGGATGGGTATCCCGACCACGCCATCCTACATCATCGCCGCCGCCATCGGCGTGCCGCAGATGATCGAGATGGGCGTGCCGATGCTGGCGGCGCATCTGTTCATCTTCTATTTTGCGGTGCTGGCCGATGCCTCGCCGCCGGTCGCGGCAGCAGCCTTTGCCGCCAGTGCGATCGCCAAATCCGGGCCGACCATCACCAGCGTGCATGCGACGCGCTTCGGCATCGCGGGATTCACCGTGGGCTTTGCCTTCATCTACGACCCCGGGATCATGTTCCAGGGCAATGCCTGGACCATTTTTGCGGCCACGACGACACAGGTTGCGGCGCTGACGATGGTGACGGCGGCGATTGCGGGATTCCTGATGCGGCCGATGGGGCCGGTGCTGCGCCTGGTGCTGGGGCTGGGTGGCTTTGTCGCCGTGTTCGCGCATACCCTGCCCGACGAGTTGCGCCTCGCGGTCTCGGTCGGCGGGCTAGGCGCGGCGCTGCTCCTGCAATTCTTCGCTGTACGAAAAGGTGCCCCCGCATGATCCGCTTGATGCTCGGCCTTGTGCTGCTCGCCGCGCCCGCCCTCGCGCAGCAGGGGGTGGCGCCCGGCGTGACCCTGGCAGCCGTCCGCGCGAAGGGCGTGCTCGATTGCGGCGCGCATCCGGGCGCCCCGGGGCTCGGCATGATGGACAGCCGCGGCGTCTATCGGGGCCTGGATGCCGACACCTGCCGCGCCATCGCCGCCGCCGTCCTGGGCGATGGGGAGAAGGTGCGCTGGACCATCCTGACCTCCACCACGCGCCTGCCGGCGTTGCAGGCGGGGCAGATCGACGTGCTGTCGCGCAGCACCACCTGGACCCATGCGCGCGACACCGCCAATGGCCTGAACTTCACGGCGGTGAATTTTTACGATGGCCAGGGCTTTCTGATCCGGCGCAGCGCCGGTGTGGCGCGCGCGGCTGATCTGGCCGGCGCCACGGTCTGCGTCACCGCCGGCAGCACCAGCGAATTGAACCTGGCCGACTGGTCGCGCACAGCCGGGGTCGCGATCCGGCCCCTGGTGTTCGAGAACAACACCGAAACCCAGCTCGCTTACGGCACCGGCCGCTGCGATGTCTTCACCACCGACATCAGCCAGTTGACCGGCGTGCGCGCCAACCTCCAGCGGCCCGACGACCACATCATCCTGCCCGACGTGATCAGCAAGGAACCCCTGGCACCGGCGGTGCGGCACGGCGACGACCAGTGGTTCGACATCGTGCGCTGGACCGTCTTTGCCTTGATCGAGGCCGAGGAACTCGGCGTCACCCAGGCCAATGCGGAGGCGATGCTGGCCAGCACCAATCCGAACATCCGGCGCCTGCTCGGCGTCGCCGGCGACCACGGGCCGATGATGGGGCTGGATCGGCGCTGGGCCTTCAACGCGATCCGCGCCGTCGGCAACTACGGAGAGATCTTCGACCGCAATGTCGGACCCAACAGCCCGAGCCAATTGCCGCGCGGGCTGAATGCGCTGTGGAACCAGGGCGGGCTGATGTACGCCCCGCCGGTGCGTTAGAGCACGATCGATCCAAGTGGATCGATCGTGCTCTAGAAGCCGTTGAATCTAAAGCAAGAAATCGGATCAGATGATTCGATCTGATCCGATATTGCTCTAGCCTCGGTCGTACAGCACCCGGCTGCGCAAGGTGCCGGGGATGTCGCGCAGAGCGGCCTGGATCGCCTCGGCATCCGCGATGCCCTCGGCATCCACCACCACGTAGCCGATCTGCGGATCGGTCTGCAGGTACTGCGCCGCGACATTGGCCGAGGCCGCGCGCAGCACATCGTTCACCGAGGCCAGCACCCCCGGCTGGTTGCGATGGATGTGGATGAACCGCGTACCGGCCTGGCGTGCCGGCAGCGTCACCTCGGGGAAGTTCACCGCGCCGAGCGTGGTGCCCGTGTCAGACCAGTCCACCAGCTTGCGCGCGACCTCCTCGCCGATGCGTTCCTGCGCCTCCATCGTGCTGCCGCCGATGTGCGGCGTCAGGATCACGTTCGGCAGGTGCTGCAAGGGCGTGCGGAAGATGTCATTGCCCTTGGCCGGTTCCTCGGGGAAGACATCGACCGCGGCGCCGGCCAGGTGGCCATTGCGCAAAGCCTCGGCCAGTGCATCGAGATCGACCACCGTGCCGCGGCTGTTGTTGATCAGCACGGCGCCCGGCTTCATCCGCGCGATATTGTCGGCCGACATCAGCCCCTCGGTCGCCGCGGTTTCCGGTACATGCAGCGTGACGACATCGGACTGCGCCAGCAGCACCGGCAGCGGCGTGTTGCCCGAGGCATTGCCATGCGCGAGTTTCGGCACGACGTCGTGGAAGATCACGCGCATACCGAAGGCCTCGGCCAGCACCGAGAGCTGCGAGCCGATATTGCCATAGCCGATGATGCCGAGCGTCTTGCCGCGCACTTCGCGAGAGCCTTCGGCGGATTTCTCCCACCGGCCCTCATGCGCCGCGTTGGATTTGCCGGGGATGCGGCGCAGCAGCATCACGATCTCGCCCATCACCAACTCGGCGACGCTGCGGGTGTTGCTGAAGGGGGCGTTGAACACCGGCACGCCGATGGCCTTGGCGGCCTGCAGGTCCACCTGGTTGGTGCCGACCGAAAAGCAGCCGACGGCGATCAACCGGTCCGCCGCGGCGAAGGCTGCGGCATCCATTTGCGTGCGTGAGCGGATGCCCAGCAGATGCACGCCGCGCAGCGCGTCAGTCAGGGCCTCGCCGTCCAGCGCCTTGGTCATGCGGGTGACCGAACGGTAGCCGGCCTCATGCAGGGTCTGGGCGGCGGTGTCGGAGATGCCTTCCAGCAGCAGGATGCGGATGAGGTCCTTGGGAAGCGAAAGCTTGGGGGACATGCCAGGTGATCCGAAGGGGAACGTTGCGGTGCCTCTTGCCCCAGGCGGCGCCGGGGGGGAAGGCGGGACGGCGGGGGGCCGCCCCGCGCTTGCGACAGGGCAGGGGCAGGGGCAGCTTGCCGCCCGCCAGGGCCGGAAGATCCCTGGCCTCAAGTCAACCTCAACATTCAGGCCGCGAAACGGGAGCACGACTGCCTCGGGGTGCCGCATATACGACGCGCTGGCCCGGATGAGGCCGGCGGAGGTGGCGGCGTGAGACAAGCACGCATCCATCACGCCCGCGCTTCGATCCGCGCATGGGTCGGCAAGGAGAGTTGCCACCGCCCTTGATCAGCCTGCTGGGCCGTGCTGCCTTGCCTGTACCGGTATGGCCTGGATCAACCTGTCCCGGTGTGGCCGGCCGGCCCGCAAGCCGGCCGTTGCAAGACCTTCGATGCGGCGCTTTCCACCCGCCATCGTTCCGTGTGTTTCATCGTTCCTGCGTCAAAGGACAGGACTCGATCACGAACTGTTGCGGTAGCGGGCCTGGACGCATCGGGTCACGGGAGACGACGGACAGTCGTTATAAAACTATTTGCCGCGGGGGATGTTGTATTCGCGGCATAAAATTTCCAATTGCCAGACGATTTTTGACCAAAGACAAATCCGAAGTCAGTATAATCGGTCCCGTAGATCGCCTGGTGAACAAGTTGTACCTGTGCGGGCAATGTAATATTAACACTGTTCATCATGGCGGCCTTGATCGCCGGATTCGGCGCGCCAGTCGAATTTCGATTTGCGTGGAATACCCAGTATGTGGCTCCTATCGTACCAATGAATATCGAGCATCCAGACAATGGGCCAGTAAAAAATGTCTTTGCTGCATTATCAATTGACATATACGTGACAGCATTTGCTTTCCAGGGAAGATATCGGATGCCAAGATCCAAAGCCCCTTGACCTACGTTGACTGTGTGCATGTTCGCAGCAGTTTTTCCGATGCGTTGATTCGTTAGTGTAACAAGAAGACCGTTGGCATCCCTGGTATTCTTCTGCGCCTCCTGGAAGCTAAAGGAGGTGTATTGTCCACCAATCATGCCGTGATGTTCGGCTGTCCAGGCACCCGCCCAGTTGTTCATTGTCGCGACAACCTGCATCCCCGCCTGCGCTGGCTGAAAGGCGCCATGTGTGAACTGCACAATATGACCTTTAGAATACTTGTGCGGATTCGCGACAAAATCAGCAACCGACATGTGTTTCTCTCCTTGCAGCTACGATTGCGAATCTTCGCGAAAGCCGGTGGCGATATCATCTGCGTATAGCAAGTGCCAGATCATTCCGTGCCAGCACGGTTAACTTCAGCGCTTCGGCCGGTCAGAGTCAATCCGGGGATCAAGTCGTCTTCTGACAGAGCTTTCTCACCTTCATCCAAACGAAAGCCCAGCGCAGGAACGCCAGGCCATTTTGGTTCAGTCGCTCCCAGTCCTTCGCCGACGCCTGCGCGGGCACCGTGACCCCAGCGTCAACGGTTCGCCAGATCGGCCAATACCGCTGCCAGCACCCGCGCCCCGGCCGCCAACTGGTCGGGGGCTGTGTATTCGCTCGGGTGATGGCTGACGCCCCGGGCGCTGGGGACAAAGAGCATGCCCGTGGGGCACAGCGGCACCATGAACTGCGCGTCGTGGAAGGCGCCCGACGGCATCCGCACCGCTTGCAGCCCCTGCGCGATGGCCGCCCGTTCGATCGCCGCCGGAACCTCCGGCTGGAACACCACGGGGGCGGCAGTGAAGCGTTCGGCGACCGAGGCTATGCAAAATCGCATGGCCGACTGCACCACGCCCAGGATGGCATTGCCGCGGGACAGCAGCACCGCATTGTCCGGGTGTCGCAGGTCGATGGTAAAGCGTACCGACCCGGCGACCGAGTTCGAGGAATTCGGCGACACCTCGATCCGCGCGACGGTGAAGCGCAGGACATCGGCCGGGTCGTACATCAGCGCATTCAGCGCGGTGATGGCGCGGACCATGTCCTGCACCGCATCCTGCCGCATGCCGACCGGCGCGGTGCCGGCGTGGTCGGATTTGCCGATGATCTCGACCGTGAACCAGCGGCTGCCCTGGATGCCGGTGACGATGCCGATGTCGCGGTCCTCGGCCTCGAGTCTCGGCCCCTGTTCGATATGCGCCTCGACATAGGCGAAGGGCCTCGCGCCCAGCGCGCGGCGGGGGATGTCGGCCTCGGCCGCCAGATGTTCGGCCAGGGCGTCGCCGAAGCGGATCTCGTCCTTGTCGGTCACGCCATCCCAGGTATCGGGGGCGCTGTGCCCGGCATAGGCCATGCTGCCCATGCAGCCCGGGGCGAAACGCCCGCCTTCCTCATTCGTCCAGGCGACCAGTTCGATCGCGCGGCGGGTCCGGGTGCCGGCGTCGCGCAGGGCCTGGATCGCCTCCAGCCCCGCGATCACGCCCCAGATCCCATCGAAGCGCCCGCCGCTCGGCTGGCTGTCCATGTGGCTGCCGGTCAGGACGGGGGCGAGGGAGGGCTCGATGCCTTCATGCCGAAGGAACAGGTTGCCCAGGGCGTCGATGCTTTCGGTCAGCCCGATCGCACGCCCCCAGCCGATCAGCAGGCGCCGGGCCTGGCGGTCGAGCGGGGTCAGGCAGGCGCGGTTCACCCCGTCGCCCGGAATGGCGCCAAGTCGGGCCATCTCCATCATCCGGCCCCATTGCCGCGCCTCATCCACCGCCGCGACCAGGTTCGGTGCCACGCCATCGGTCATCGCTGCATCATCTCCGTGCTGACGAGGTGTTTCACCGCCTGGAGACGCGAAATCAATGGGGCGCTTCAGGCTTGCGGGCGGGCCGGATGGGCGGGCACGCTGCGCTGCGCGTAGCGCGCCCTCAGAAGACGCTCTGGGTCGATGACGCCGAAGCGCCTATGAACGGCTTGCTCGGATACGAGGTGTGGGGTCTGACCGCGCCGATCCAGCAGGAACTCCCTCTGGCCGCCGAGTGAACCATGCACGACAGCATCCTGACCATCCATGTGCTCAACCAGGCCGAAGGCATCCCCGGCGCGGGCATCACGGTCGAGCTTTGGCGCATGGCGCCGCTGGCGCGGGTGGCGGTGGTGGTGACCGATGCGGCCGGCAAATCGCCGACACCCCTGCTGCCGCCCGAAACCTTCCTGCCCGGGCGATATGAACTGCGCTTCCATGTCGGCGCCTATTTCGCCGCCCGTGGCACCGCGCCCGATCCTGCCTATCTCGACGTGGTGGCGATCAATGTGGGCTTTGCCGCAGAGGGCGGGCATTACCATGTGCCGCTCGGTTGCACGCCTTGGGCCTATTCGACCTATCGGGGGTCTTGAAGCGCCCGGCTTTGGCAGAGGTGCGGGCCTTGCCTTCCAACACCCGGGGCGGGATAGTTACGCTAACGAGGGTGCAATGGATCTGGACGCGACAGCGACTGTTTTGCTGCGGGGCGCTCCGCTCGCGTGCCCACGCGACGGCGGCACGCTGCGCGCCGATGGGCAGACGCTGCATTGCGCCGCCTGCGGTGCTGCCTATCCCGTCGTAGGTGGCGTGCCCGTCCTGATCAACGATGATGAATCCGTCTTCGCCATCGCCGATTACCTGGGTGACCAGAGCTATACCGGTGCGTCCTATGGCCGTGACGCGGACCAGTCGCGCGGCCTGCGCCGCCTTTACCATGGCTTCATCCGCTGGCTTGGCGACGCGCCCTCGAGCATCCGCACCCCGGATTCAAACGAGGTCATCGCCTATGTCGCGGCGCTCCGGCCGCGGCCACGAGTGCTCGTCATCGGTTCCGGCGGGCTTCGGCTCGGCCAGCCCGAAGACCGCGTCCTCAACACCGATGTCGCCTTCGGCCCAGGCGTCGATGCGATTGCCGACGCGAACCACCTGCCTTTCGCCGATGCCAGTTTCGATTTGGTGGTGGCCGGTGCCGTGCTCGAACACGTGACAGACCCGCAACGCTGCGTGGCCGAAATGCTGCGCGTGCTCGACCGGGGCGGTTTTGTCTTTGCCGTGACGCCGTTCCTCCAGCCCGTCCATATGGGCGCCTATGACTTCACTCGCTTCACCCCGATCGGCCATCGCCGGCTGTTCCGGCAGTTCGACGAGATCGCCGCCGGCATCGCCATGGGCGCCGGCAGTTTCGGTGCCTGGTCGATCGGCGGGGTGCTGATGTCGGTCTCCACGCGGCGTGGGTGGTGCATGTTCGCGCGGCTTGTGGCCTTGCTCTGCACCCCGCCGCTGCGGCTGTTGGACCGCTGGCTGCCGAACGCCGCCGATTCGGCCGGCGGGTGCTGGTTCTTCGGGCGGCGGCGCGACGGGGCGCCGGTGTCCGATCGTGACCTGGTCGCAACCTACCGCGAGAGTTTCGGCATGGGGCCGCGGACATTGCCGGCGCCGAACCAGGCCCCGCCCGCCACCTGAACCCGTGTCAGAACGGGGGCGCGTCGTCCAGTTCCGGCGGCGGCTGCGCGGTCGGATCGCGCAGCAGCAGCGCCGCGTCATTCTCGGCGACCTTGCCGACCCTGCGCCCGACCGGCCAGGCCGCCAGGATGTCGGCCGGGCAGGGGCGCAACAGCCCAGCGACATCGCCGGCCTCGCCCAGCCAGGCCGGCCAGTCCTCGGGCCGCAGGATCACCGGCATGCGATGGTGCACCAGCGCCTGCTTGGCGTTCGCTTCGGTCGTGATGATGCAGAAGGTCTTAAGCCAGGACCCA
This sequence comes from Acetobacterales bacterium, assembly GCA_038249305.1. Taxonomy (GTDB): domain Bacteria; phylum Pseudomonadota; class Alphaproteobacteria; order Acetobacterales; family Acetobacteraceae; genus Humitalea. Next base: position 597 of record JBBRWI010000051.1, on the reverse strand, counting down.
TCCGGGGCCTTCCACCCTTCCCACAGCCCCGCCAGGGCCATCGGCGCGCCCGATGTCACCGCGACGGCATAGGGCTGCTTGGCCTCATCGGCCCGCCACTCGAAAAAACCATCGGCCGGTATCAGGCAGCGCCGCTTGGCAAAGGCGTCGCGGAACGATGGCTTTTCGCCGATCCCGTCCGACCGTGCATTGATCAGCCGGGCGGCGCCTGCCGCATCCTTGGCCCAGCGCGGCACGAGCCCCCAGCGCAGCACATCCAGGTGGCGCGCGCCGGTGTCCGGATGCCGCCGTACCACCAGGCTGTCCTGCGTCGGCGCGATGTTCCACGACGCCGCGTGATTGGGCGTGGGGTTCTGCGTCTCGAAATACCGGGCCAGCCCCGCGGGGTCGCGTTGCAGGAAGAAGCGTCCGCACATGCATCCAGCATAATGCCGCCGCCAGCGTCGCGCCAACACATCCAGGCAGAATGACCGATCCGCCCGACCCGTTGCGTGGCGACAATCGTAGCCCACGCCCGAGACCTGACCAACCCGCTGCTTCCGCTTCGACATCCCCGATCCGCCCGACAAGCCAACCGGTACCGCGCGACCGGGCGCG
>JBBRWI010000050.1:0-19070 GCA_038249305.1 Acetobacterales bacterium | reverse complement strand
CCTCGGCCCGCGAGCAACGCCTCCGCCACGGCATTGTAGTGCGCCATGATGAGGGTGATGACGTCCTGCGCCTGCTGCCCGGTTTCAAACACCGGTGCCTCACCCGGATCGGTCGGCGCGCCCCAGACCTCCGGCAGCCATTCGCTTGGCATGATCAGTGTGGGGCAGACGAGGATCCCGACCAGGAACCCGTCCAACTCGCTTGCCAGCATAGGCTCGCCAGGCAGGGCAGCGAGCAGGTCGTCCAGTTCTTCCAAGCGCGCGACAGGGTCATTTGCCATCAGGGGTCAAAACTCCACCGCAGCCTTTTGACGTCCGTTTTTACGGGGTGGTCGGCAAGGCACAAGCCCGCGGGGCGGCGACACTGCCATCGGTCCAGTGCCACGCCGGGCCGCGCCAGCGTATCGGGTCGGCGACAGGGTGCGGGCCTTGGCGAAGGGTGTTGACGGACAGGGACAGGAAGGGTGGTGAGCGCCACCGACCAAATGCCAAGAATGGATGACGCCAAGTCGTCGCCAGGTTCCGTGGCTCAATCCTTGCGGATGTAATGCCAAGCCCATGCTTCGCGGCGAGCAGGCCCATACCCACGCGACCCTGCAAAAGGCGCCCTGCGCGACGCCATCGCTCATGATCGGCGCGGGGCGCTCGGCACCAGCCCGCGTCAGAAACGCGCCGACACGCTGATCGAGCCAAACACCTGGACGCCATTCTGGCCGTAGAATTCCTCCGACCGGAAGATTTGCGTATAGGCCAGCCGCATCCCGCGCCAGATCACCGCGGCCCCCACCTGCAGGTCGCCGACAAAGGGCCGCTTGTCCACGCGCGGCCCGTCCTGCCAGGAATTGCCGTCCAGGAAGATGTCGCGCGCGACCGCCCGGCCCTCCACGCCGACGAAGCCGTACCAGCCGAAATCCTCGCGCGGCAGGATGAAGGCCGACCCGGCCAGGGCCGGGCGGATGCGTACCGGACCCCAATCGGTCTCCAGCGCCGTGCCGATCCGCCACACCGCGCCGACCGAGGCATAGGTCTGGCCGTTGCCGACCGATCCTGCGACCTCGGGGATGAGTTCGGTCGGGATGCCGGCCAGGGTCACCAGCGGCACCCGCCAGCGCCGTTCGGCCAGCAGGTCCACCACCGGTTCGTCCTTCAACTGGTAATTCCAGCCGTTGGAGCGTTCGATGTTGAACATCCGGTGCCAGCCATTCTGCGCCTGCTCGCCCAGGGCCGACGGACCGACGACCCCGGCCTGGAGTTCGAGGATCGTCTGCGTCAGTTCGGTCTGCCGGCTGAGCGTGAAGGCGCCATACAAATGCCCGGCATAGGGCCGGTCGCGTGGGTTGAGCACATTCGCCCGGGTGTCTTCCGGGGTGTAGATGTTCTGGCCGAGCGACACGCCCCAGCGCAGGTTCCCCGGCCCCAGCAGCCATTCCATGTTGCGGTTGGCCCAGGCGAAAGGGCCCGGCAGGTCGGCGCTGGGCGATCGCCAGGTCAGCAGCAGCCCGTTGGTGAAGTTGCGGTCCGACCCGCCGAACAGGTCGTTCTCGACCGTAAGGCTGACGGTTCCGCGCGGGTCGGGCGGCGGCACGCTGTCGGCCGGCAGGGTCGGCACCAAGTCTGGCAGAAGGCTGGTTTGGGCATCGGCGCCGGTGGTGGTGATGGCGGCCAGCCCAACAAGGGCCCAGGCTAGGCTACGCATGGGCACATCTCTCATCAGTTTGTCCCGTCGCAACGCGCGGCTGCGACGCGGGTTGCGCTACGCCACCGCCACCCGGCGCGACGCGACCAGCGCCAGCCCGCCCGCTGGCGCCGGGGCAAAGCCATGCGCCCAAAAATAGCGCCCCTGCCCGTCCGGGCTGCCCATCACCGGTGACGGCGCCGACAGGATCCGGACCGCCCCGCAGCGCCCCATCCAATCGACGTGCCGGTGGCCGTGCAACGCCACGATGCGCGGCGCGACGCGGCGCAACCGCCCGAGCACCCAATGCCCGTTCACCAGCGCGGTGCCGATGCGTTCGGCCACCGACGCCCCGGGGCGCGGGTATTCCACCAGGTGGTGGTGCAGCGCGACCAGCCAGCGCGCCGCGGGGAATTGCGCCATGGCGGCCTCGGCGGCGCGCATCTGACCCTCCCCGACCAGGCCGAGCGCATTGGTGAAGGAGAAATGCGTCTCCGCATTGCTGTCCAGCAGCAGCACGCCGAGCCCATCCGGTCTCGCCGGCGGCACCACCATCGGAAACGCCTCGTTCCAGGTTTTCCGGGCGCGCAGCCCGGCGGCGACGCCGGCCGCGCCCATGAAGTGCCGCAGGTCGCGGGCCCTGCCCTCGGCCGCAAGGAACCCGTCCAGCGTGGCGCCCAGGCAGCGGCGCCGATGGTCCATCACATGCACCCGCCCGCCCTGAAGCCGCGCCATAGCAGCCAGCATCCGCCCCCGCCGCAACGCGCCGCCCGGCCCGATCGGCAGTTCCAGCCGCGACGGATTGGCGCGGTCCACGATGTTCACGTCGTGGTTGCCGGGGATGATCAGCACCCGGTCGCGCAAGCCCGGCTGGGCCGCCATGGCGTCGTCGAAGGCGATGAACTCGGCGCGACGGCCGGCATCGGTGATGTCGCCGGTGATGAGAATCCAGTCGAGCCGCTGACGCGCATCCTCGGCCGCCACGGCCGCCAGGGTGCGCGCCACGCCGGCATCGCCGCGCGGCCCGGCGCGGCCGCTTTCCAGACGGAAGCCATAGGGGTCGCCCACCATGTGGATGTCGGACAGATGGGCGATCCGCCAGCGCGCCGGTCCGGGGTCCAGATCCGGTCCCAGGTCAGTTGGCGTGCCGGCCAGGGCCTCGCCGATCGACCAGGCCGGCGCGCCGATCATCAGATAGACCGCGATGAACCACACGCCATTGCCCAGGCTGTCGCGCAGCGCCTGGGGCAGCATCGCCCAACTGATGTCATCGATCATCAGCGTCGGCCAGGGCCCGACCGACCAGGCGACCGCGCCCGCCGCCAGCGCGATCAGCCCGCCCGCGATCAGCCCGGCCACGCGGCGGGTGCCGGCCAGGGTATCGTGCCGCCAGGCGGCCTCGATCACCACGCGCACTCCCTCGCGCAGCGCCATGTACAGCGGCTGCACCAGCCCCGCGTTCAGCGCCCAGAAATTGCGCTCCACCACCAGGAACATCCCGGCCCAGAAGCGCCAGGCGAACAGCACCACGATCAGGCCAAACGCCAGCAGCGACAGGATGCGGCCGAACTCCGAGACCTGGTCCCACACCGCCTCGACGAACCAGATCGCCAGTTTCGGCGCGGCGCCGATCAGCAGCGCCGGCACCACCAGCAGCAGCCCCGCCGCCAGCAGCAGTTTGGGCAGGCTGATCTCCAGCAGCAGGCGGGACGCCTGGCGCAGCAGCGAATGATGGCTGGTGCTGGAGAAGTCGTCCTCCAGGTCGCCATCGCGGGGATCGGGCAGGCGCATGCGGACCGGGTCCCTCGGGCGTGGCGGGGCAGGGTAGCGCGGTTCAGGCCGGGCGGTCTTGGGTGGTAAGCGATCCGAAGCCTGCGGCGGCGCCGGCGCGGCCGAGGCGCGTGGCGTGGTCGAGGCCATGCTCGCCGACATCGCGACGGGCGGCGGTGCGCGCGCAGGCCGCCCGGCTCGATGCCTGGACCGGCGAGATCATTGCTGCGTTCACCTGCAGATCCAGGCCGCCGATCCGGCATGGTGGCTCGCCAACCTGACCAACTACGGCTCGCTGTTCCTGGGCGAGGAGACCACCGTGGCCTTCGGCGACAAGGCGACCGGGCCGAACCACATCCTGCCGACCAAGGCCGCCGGCCGGTATTCGGCGGGGCTGTCGGTGCACAAGTTCCTCAAGCCGCTGTCCTGGCAGAAGATGACGCGGGACGGTTGCCGGGACGTGGCGCTGGCCACCGCCCGCATCTCCCGCGCGGAGGGCATGCAGGGTCATGCACGCTCGGCCGATATCCGCCTCGCGCGGTATTTTCCGGGCGTGATCTTCGATCTCGGCGAACCGGTCGAAAGCTGACGCCCCCGGGGGATTTGCGCCTGGACCGCGACCGCTCGGCCGCCTGGGCGGATCGCCGCCGCCAAGATCGTGCTCACCCCAGGACTACCGCGGAAGCGGACATCGCGCGACGCTGGGCTCGAATCCACCGGAGGAACCGCGCATGGCCGTGAACAACACCGTCCAACTCGCTTTGCTGCCCGGCGACGGCATCGGCGTGGAGGTGATGGACGCCGCCATGGGCGTGCTGGAAAAACTGGCGCGGCGGCATGGCCTCGGCCTTGCCACCGAAACGCTGGAGGCCGGCGCCCATTGCTATGCCCGCACCGGCACGGCCTTGTCGGATGCGGTCTTCACCCGCGCGGCCGGGGCCGATGCGATCCTGCTCGGCGCCATGGGCTGGCCCGGCATCCGCTACCCCGACGGCACCGAGATCGCGCCGCAACTCGATCTGCGGGTGCGGCTTGGCCTCTATGCCGGGGTGCGCCCGATCCGCGCGATACCGGGCGTGCCGCTGGCGCTGGCCGATCCGCGCGCGCGCGGCATCGACTTCGTGATCCTGCGCGAGAGCACCGAGGGGCTGTTTTACGCCCGCGGCCGCGGCACGCTGACCGAGGACCGCGAGGCGCGCGACACCATGCTGATCACCCGCGCCGCGACCGAAAGGCTCAGCCGGTTCGCCTTCGGCCTGGCCGGGCGCCGCGCCGCAAGGCTGGGCCGGGCGCAGCGGGTCACGCTGGTGGACAAGGCCAATGTCTTCACCTCGATGGCCTTCATGCGCCGCGTCTTCGACGAGGTGGCCGCGGACTTCCCGGCGATCGCGGCGGGCCACCACTACGTCGATGCAATGGCGCTCGACCTGATCCGAAGGCCCTGGGATTTCGATGTGCTGCCGATGGAGAACATGTTTGGCGACATCCTCTCCGACCTCGCCGCCGGGTTGATCGGCGGCATGGGCTACGCGCCATCGGCCGATGTCGGCGACACGCATGCGGTGTTCCAGCCGAGCCACGGCACCGGCCCCGACATCGCGGGCAAGGGTGTGGCCAACCCGGTCGCGATGCTGCTCTCGGCCGCGCTGATGCTGGAATGGCTGGGCGAGCGCGGCGCCGGTGCGGGTTTTGGCGATGCGGCGGGCGAGTTGGTGGCGGCGGTCGATGGCGCCTTCGCCGATGGCCTGCGCACCGCCGAATTCGGCGGGGTCGGCACGGTCGAGGTGGCGCGCGCGGTGGCGGCGAAGATCGCCTGACGCGCGCCGCCCGGGCCGGAAAAGAGGGCGCCCCGCGGCTTAGAGCATGATCGATCCAAGTGGATCGATCTCGTGCTCTAGAAGCCGTTGAATCTAGAGCAAGAAATCGGATCAGATGATTCCATCTGATCCGATATTGCTCTAGAGCATGAGCCGATCGCGAGGGCTCACGGCACAGGCCCCAGTCCCCGGTTTTGCGAGCATCTTTATCCGTTCAAACGAGTCCGATTGAACGGATGATGCTCTAGCTTCGCGCCAGCCCCGCGGCCTTCATCGCCTCGCCCAGCGACGTATTCGCCTGCTCCAGGTGCACGCCAAAACCCGCCGCATCGGCATAGAGCAGGCCAAAGCCGCGCGCATTCATGAAGTCGCGGTATTCCTGCGACTTGAACACGCGGTCGAGCGCCGCGTTCATGGTGTTGCGCGCCTCGGCCGGGATGTTCAGGGGGGCGGCGATCCCGCGCCAGGCGCCGGTCGCGTAGTCGATCCCCATCGCTTCCTTCAAGGTCGGGACGGTGGGGAAGGCGCCGAGCCGTTCGTTCGACATCACCGCAAGCGCCCGGGCGCGGCCGGCGTCCAGCATGGCGCGTGCCTCGACCACCGAATTGGTGGTGAAATCGAGCCCGCCGGCCGCCAAATCCTGCATCGCAGGGGCCGCGCCGTTCGACGGCACCCAACGCACATGCCCGGCCGGCAGCCCCATCGCCAACAGCCAGCCGGCCAGCGCCAGGTGCCAGATGCCGCCCTGGCCCGTGCCGCTCGCCTTGAACTGGCCGGGGCGGCTCGCCTTGATCGCCTCGGCCAGTTGGCCGACGTTCTGGTAGGGCGAGGTGCTGTTGACCTGGATGCCCGGCGGGTCGTTGTTCATCAGCCCGAGCGGCGTGTAGTTGCGATAGGTCAGTTCGGTCAGCCCCTGCCAGTGCAGCATGCAGATCTCGGCGGTGATCATGCCGAGCGTGTGGCCATCGGGGTTGGCCGCGGCGATCGCGGCATGGCCGACGACGCCCGAGCCGCCGGTACGGTTCACCACGTTGAACGGCTGGCCCAGGTCCTTCTCCAGCAGGGTCGAGACGATGCGCAGCACCGCATCGGTGCCGCCGCCGGCCGCCCAGGGGCAGATCATCTGCACCGGGCGCACCGGCCAGCGGGCCTGGCCCAGCGCGGGGGCGGCAATCAGCGCGGCGCCGGCGCCGAGCCCGGTCCCGATCAGCGTACGACGTGTGGTGTCGGTCATGCAGCATCTCCCTGGACTTGCTTCGTTGCATTCAACGCTAGCAGCCCCCGCCGCCGCGGGCGAGGCCCGTGATGGGATCACAAGGACGTGACAAAGCGCGACCCGCAGGTCGTTCTTTGTCAGGCTGATGCGACACGCGAATGAAGGAGGCATCGGATGACGTCACACGACCTTGCCGCGCCCGCCAGCCCGGCCGAGGGTGGCCACGGCCACGGCCCACGCCACGACTATGTCCCTCCCCTCGGCACAGGCTTCGTCGCCGGCCGCTTCGGGCGGCTCTGGCCCGAGGGCACCGACCCGCTGCTGCCATCGGACGCGGCCATCGACGCGCTGGGCCTCGCGATGTCCGAAACCCTCGCGCCATCGACCGACAACGCGAACATTCCCGCCGGCTACACCTATCTTGCCCAGTTCATCGACCACGACATCACGCTCGACACCACCAGCCTCGACGAGGTCGCGGTCGATCCGGCGGCGCTGGTGAATTTCCGCACGCCGAGCCTCGACCTCGACAGCGTGTATGGGCTGGGGCCGAAGGTGCAGCCCTCGCTCTACGACCGCGACAGCCCGGGCCGCGCGATGCTGCTGGTCGGCGCCACCAGCCCGGGCTTTGCCCCGCCCGGGGCGCCGCCAGGGCCGGACTTCGCCGGCCTGCCGCATGACCTGCCGCGCAACGCGCAGGGCATGGCCCTGGTCGGCGATGAGCGGAACGACGAGAACCTGCTGGTCGCGCAGACCCACGTCGCCTTCCTGCGCTTCCACAACGCCATCGTGAAGCGGCTGGAAGGCTCGGTGCCGGCAGCGGGATTGTTCGACGCGGCGCGCCGCGCCACGGTGGACCTGTACCAGGCGATGGTGCTGCGCGATTTCCTCAGCAAGATGTGCGACGTGAACGACATTGCCGCGGCGGTATCGCGGCGGCGGTTCTTCCGCTTCGAGGAATTCGGCGGATATGGCCCCTACATGCCGGTCGAGTTCTCGGCCGCGGCCTATCGGCTCGGCCATTCGATGGTGCGGACGGCGTACAACCACAATCGCATCTTCCGCCCCGACAACCCGCCGGCGCCGCCCGCGAGTTTCGACCTGCTGTTCCTGTTCACCGCCAAGTCGGGGCAGATCGGCCGGGTGCCGACGCCGCCGACGCCGCCGACGCCGGCCAACAAGCCGACCCTGCCCGGCGACTGGATCATGGACTGGCGCCGCTACCTCGATTTCGGCACCACCGACACCGCTGACGGCTTTGGCGTGAACTTCAGCCGCAGCATCGACCCCTATCTTGCGCGCGACCTGCACATGCTGCCGGTGGGCGGGTTTTCGCCGACCAAGCCGACCGCGAACACCAGCCTCGCGGTGCTGAACCTGCGCCGCGGCCGCAAGATGCTGCTGCCGGCGGCGCAAGACCTTGCGGCCTTCATGCAGGTGCCGGTGCTGACGCCGGACCAGGTCGCCAGCGGCCCCGACGGTGACGTGGCGCGCGCCCATGGGCTGCACATCCGCACGCCGCTCTGGTACTACATCCTCAAGGAAGCGCTGGTGGTGGAGCAGGGCAATCGCCTCGGCCCGCTCGGCAGCCTGATCGTCGCCGAGACCTTCGTCGGGCTGTTGCAGGGGGACAAGACCAGCATCCTCGGGCGCAACCCGGGCTGGCGCTTTGGCGATCCGCTGCCGGGGCTGGTGCTGCCGGGGGCGGATGTCAGTTTCCGCTTCGCCGATCTGGTCACGGTCGCGGCCGGGATCACCGATGCCGATGACGCCGCCACGCGCAAGCAGAAATTGAGCCCCATCGGCTGATTATCAGGCCGGCGCGCGCCAGGTCGTGCGCCGGCCCCAGATCCAGGCCGCCAGCGGCCAGAGCAGCGCCGCGATGGTCAAGCCCGCCAGCACCGACGACACCGGGCGTTCGAAGAACGGCCAGACGTCGCCATCGGATTTGATCAGGCTGGTGATGAAGGACTGCTCGACCATGTTGCCCATCACGATGCCGAGCACGAGGGCGGCGACCGGATAGCCCTGGCGCTCCATCACGAAGCCCAGGATGCCGAACAGCCCGACCAGGATAACGGAAAACAGGTTGTTGCCGGTGGCGAAGGCGCCGACCGCGCAAAGCAGCAGGATCAGCGGCATCACCCCCGACCGGGGTGCCGAGACCACGCGCGATGCCAGCCGGATCATGATGATGCCGAGCGGGATCATGATGAGATTGGCCAGGATGAAGATGATATACAGCGCATACATGCTGGACGCGCGTTCGGTGAACAGCGTCGGCCCGGGGTTCAATCCCTTCATGTAGAGCACGCCGATGGCGATCGCCGTGATGGTGTCGCCCGGGATGCCGAACAGCAGCGACGGCACCCAGCCCGAGGCCAGGGAGGCATTGTTCGAGGCCCCTGCCTCGACCAGCCCCTCGGGGTGGCCGGTGCCGAACTTTTCAGGCTCCTTGCTGAACTTCTTCGACATCGCATAGGACACCCAGGCGGCCATGTCGGCGCCCGCGCCCGGCAGCACGCCGATGATGATGCCGATGAAATTGCCCCGCCACATCGGCCACTGGTATTTCTTCGTGAGCGCCCATTGGTTCGCCAGGATCGAGCCGAATTTGCGCGCCGCGAGTTTGGGCGGCTCGGCCGAGGCCATGGCGCGCATCACCTCCGACACCGCAAAGACGCCGACCAGCGCGGGGATGGGTTCGATCCCGCCCAGCAGGTCGGGGATGCCAAAGGTGAAGCGCGGCGTGCCGGAGGGATTCTCCATCCCGATGCAGGCGATCAGCAGCCCGAGCAGCATCGAAGCGATGGCCTTGATCGGCGAGGAGCGCGCGACCAGCGTCGCGCACATCAACCCGAGCAGCGCCAACCAGAAATACTCATAGGTCGAGAAGGACAGCGCGACCTCGGCCAGTGCGGGCGCCAGCAGCATCAGCGACAGCGTGCCGACGATGCCGCCGATCGCGCTGAACCACAGCCCGGCGCCGAGGGCCAGTTCCGCCTGGCCCTTGCGCGTCATGGCATAGGCTTCGTCGGTATAGGCGGCCGAAGCGGGCGTGCCCGGGATGCGCAGCAGCGCACCCGGGATATCGCCGGAGAAGATCGCCATGGCCGAGGCCGTGATGATGGTCGCGATCGCGGCGATCGGCGACAGCCAGAAGGTGACCGGCACCAGCAGCGCCGTCGCCATGGTCGCCGTCAGGCCGGGCAGCGATCCCACCACCAGCCCGTAGATTGCCGAGGCCAGGATGGCGATCAGCACATCGGGCGCGATGACGAGGCGGAAGCCCTCGATGACGGCGTCCATCTACCAGGGTGCCGCCAGCAGGCCCTCGGGCAGCGGCACCCGAAGCAGTTTGTAAAAGGCCAGATGCACCAGCAACGGCCCGGCGACCGCCAGCGGCAGCGCCAGCGAAAGCCGCGCGCCGAGCGCCAGGGCCGCGACCAGCACGACGGTCGCCGCGGTCAACAGGAAGCCCAGCGGTTCGGAGGCCAGGGCGTAGAACACCAGCAAGGCCGGCGGCACCAGCACCCGCGACTGCGACAGGCGCGAGGGGGGCGGGCCGGGCTCGGGCGCCTCCGGCACCTCGAAGCCGCGGCCGACGCCCAAGGCGATCAGCGTGCCGCAGGCGACCAGGCCGAAGCCGATCACCATGGGAAAGGCGGCGGGGCCGACATCCTGGCCCGGCACGGCCGGCAGGCGGGAGCCGAACAGCGCCGCCGCCGCCCCCAAGGCCACCAGAACGCCGCCGGATATGCGGTCGGAGACTTGCACGCGATCACCCTCCCTGCGGGTCGATGGGGGAGGATAGCCGGCCGCGCGTGGGGCGCCAGGGGGGAGTTGGCGCCCGGGTTGCAGCAGGATCGCCGGCGGCCGGCCGGGCCGCACGGCCGTCGGCGGTGTAACCTCATGTCAAGAATTTTTACGGCTCCGCATGCAAACGCCGACTCGCGGCCAATACAGCATTGAAAACAAACAGTCATTGCGATCGGCACGCCGCTTGCACTTGTTCGTTGCCGGTCTCGGCAATATCGCCGAAGCCAGTGCAGAAGGATGTGCAGCATGTTCGCAACCAACATCAAAGCGGGTCTGCGTGGGATGGCCGTCGCCATCGCCATCGCGGCCCCATTCGCCATCGCGCAGGATGCGAAGGCAGCCAATGTCGGACTGGAACTCTCGTTGCTGGTCGACGTGTCGGGCAGCGTCAGCAGCGCCGAATACGCGTTGCAGCGGGACGGCTATGTGCAGGCGTTCCAGAGCGCCGCCGTGCAGAACGCCATCCTCGGCAGTGTCGGCGGTTCCATCGCGGTGAACTTCATTCAGTGGTCCGGCGCAGCGCAGCAGACCCAGTCGGTCGGCTGGTTTCTGATCGACAGCGTGGCTTCGTCCAATGCCTTCGCCGCCCTGGTGCAGGCCGTGGCGCGGAATTTCGATGGGCAGACCGCGCCGGGCAGCGCGATCAACTTCGCCGTGCCGCTCTTCGCCAGCAACGCCTTCGACGCGCCGCGCCAGGTCATCGACATCTCGGGTGACGGCGTGCAGAACGCCGGCTTCGATACCGCCACGGCGCGCGACAACGCGCTGGCCGCAGGCATCGATACCATCAACGGCATCGCCATCGGCGGCTCCGCGACCGTCACGGCCTTCTACCAGAACAACATTGCCGGCGGGACGAACAGCTTCGTCGTCACGGCAGACGACTTCGGCGACTTCGCCGTGGCCATTCAGGACAAGCTGATCCGGGAGATCACGGTGGTGCCCGAGCCGGCCTCGCTGATGCTCTTCGGCTTCGGCCTGGCGGCGCTCGGCGTCGCCCGCCGCCGCTTCAACCGCGCGGCCTGACCGAACCCGGTCCAGACCGAACAGGGCACGGGGCGGGCCAGTCTGGCCCGCCCCGGCGACGTCAAGCAGCCGCCAGCACCACGGCACGGCACGGCCCGAAGCCGATACCGACAAACCCCTCCCGCGCGGCGCGCGCGACCAGCGAAACCTCGTCGCCATCCTCCAGGAAGCGCCGCGTCTCGCCCGAAGCCAGGGCCAGCGGCTGCCGCCCGCCCTGGGTGATTTCCAGCAGGCTGCCCTGGCTGCCGGGCTCGGCGCCCGAGATGGTCCCCGTGCCGAACAGGTCCCCGGGCATCAAATTGCAGCCGCCGCTGGTGTGATGCGCGACCAACTGCGCCACAGTCCAGTACAGGTCCCGCGACGTGCCCTGCGACAGGCGCTGCGGCGGCAGGCTTTGGGCCGCGAGGCCGGGGGTCAGCAGATACACCTCCAGCCGCAGGTCCAGCGCGCCCGCCGCCTGGTCGGCTGCATCCCACAGATACGCCATCGGTGCCGGATCGCCCGCCGGGCGCTGCGCCTGCGCCACCCGGAACGGTGCGAGGGCTTCCGGCGTCACGATCCAGGGGGAGACCGTGGTGGCGAAGCTCTTGGCCAGGAACGGCCCCAGCGGCTGGTATTCCCAGCCCTGGATGTCGCGGGCGGACCAGTCGTTGAGCAGGCAGAAGCCGGCGATGTGGTCGGCGGCCTGCCCGATCGGAATGGGCGTGCCCAGCGCATTGCCCGGCCCGATCCAGACCCCCAGTTCCAATTCGTAATCCAGGTTGCGCGACGGGCCGAAGGACGGATCGGAATCATTGGCCGGCTTGCGCTGCCCGTTCGGCCGCCGGATCGCGGTGCCGGAGGGCAGCAGCGACGACGCCCGCCCGTGGTAGCCGATGGGGATGTGCTTGTAGTTCGGCAGCAGCGGCGCATCCGGCCGGAACAGCCGCCCGACGTTGGTTGCATGATGGATGCCGGCATAGAAATCGGTGTAGTCGCCGACCCGCGCGGGCAGCACGGCGGCGTCGGCGTGCAGGTGCGGCGCCAATGCGGCCTGGTGCCGGCTGCCGGCCGCCAGCGCCGCCGACAGCCCGGCGCGCAAGGCCCGGCGGTGCCCGGCCCCCAGCGCCAGCAGCGGGTTCAGCGTCGCCCCGGCCCCGGCGAGGGCGGCTTCCCGCGCAGCCCCCTCCAGCACCGTCGCCGCGACCGCGAGATCGAGCACCTGGTCGCCGATCGCCACCGCCCCACGCGGCGCCACGCCAAGCGGCAGGTTCTGGATCGGGAAATCCGAGTGCCCATTGGCCGAGGCGACCCAGGAGGTCAGCCCCGGATCATGCGTCGCGTCGATCATCGGCGGGTCGGATCGAAACGCCGCACCAGACCATCCCAGCAGTCGAGGTAATCCCCCCGCAGCGCCGGATGCCCCGCCGCCCAGGCGGTCACCCGCTGCGGCAGACGCGTTTCGAACATGAAGGCCATGGTGTCGCGCATCCGGTGCGGCTTGAGATCGACGGTGGAGGCCGCCTGGAACGCCTCCGCATCCGGCCCGTGCGGCAGCATGCAGTTGTGCAGCGAAAAGCCGCCGGGGCGGAACCCCTCGGGCTTGGCATCATAGACGCCGTAGAGCAGGCCCATGAACTCGCTCATCACGTTCATGTGGTACCAGGGCGGCCGAAACGTGTCCTCGGTGACCGACCAGCGGTCGGGGAAGATCACGAAATCGACGTTGGCGGTGCCCGGGGTTTCCGATGGTGCCGTCAGGGTCGTGAAGATCGACGGGTCGGCATGGTCGAACAGCACCGGCCCGACCGGCGAAAACCGCCGCAGGTCGTATTTGTAGGGCGCGTAATTGCCGTGCCAGGCGACCACATCCAACGGCGAATGGGGCAGGTCGGTGGTCCATAGCGTACCGCCGTATTTGACGGTCAGCGCGACCGGCACCTCACGGTCCTCGTACCAGGCGGCCGGGGTCAGGAAGTCGCGCGGATTGGCGAGGCAATTCGCCCCGATCGGGCCGCGTTCGGGCAGGGTGAAGGCGCCGCCGTAGTTCTCGCAGATGTAGCCGCGCGCCGGGCCGTCGGGCAGGTCCACCGCGAATTTCACGCCGCGCGGGATGACGGCGATTTCCCCGGGGGCGGCGTCGATGATGCCGAATTCGGTGCGGAAACGCAGCGCGCCCTGCTGCGGCAGGATCAGCATCTCGCCATCGGCGTTGTAGAAGACCTCCTCCGTCATCGACCGGGTGGCGAAGAAGAGATGGGCCGCCATGCCGTTCTGCGCCGTGGCATCGCCCGCGGTGGTGGCGGTGTGGATGCCTTCGATGAAATTCCCCGCGGCCGCGGGAATGGCGATCGGGTCCCAGCGCATCGGCGCGGGCGGGATTTCGACCTCGGCGCAGGGCGCGCTGCGGAACATTCGCTGGTCGGCGCGGCGGAACCGCCCCCAATGCCTGACCGTGGGGCGTATGCGGTAGAGCCACGACCTTTCGTTGCTGGCGCGCGGCGCGGTGAAGGGCGAGCCGGAGAGTTGTTCGGCATAGAGCCCATAGGCGCAGCGCTGCGGACTGTTGCGCCCGACCGGCAGGGCACCGGGCAGGGCCTCGGTTTCGAAGGCATTGCCGAAGCCCGAGAGGTAGCCGGCGGTGCCGAGGCGAGAGATCTGATCCATGCGCTTATCCTCCGGGGCCGGAGGGTAGCGGTTTCACAGGCAAAAGGGGAACTGGCGCGCCCGGGAAGGTTCGAACTCCCAACCTCCAGATCCGTAGTCTAGCGCTCTATCCAGTTGAGCTACGGGCGCGCAGTGCGGGGTCAGATAGCGGAGTGGCGGGGGCGCCGCAACCCCCGGCGTTACGCGGCCAGCTTGTCCAACTCGCGCACCACGGCCTCCCCCATGACGGTGGTGCCGACGCGGGCGCGGCCTGGCTGCATGATATCGGCCGTGCGCAGGCCACCGGCCAGCACGTTCTCGACCGCGGTTTCGATCAGCAGGGCCTCCTCGTCCAGCCCGAAGGACAGCCGCAGCAGCATCGCGAAGGACAGTATCTGGGCGCAGGGATTGGCAGTCCCATTGCCGGCGATGTCGGGGGCGGAGCCATGGATGGGCTCATACAGCGCCAGCCTGCGGCCGGTTTCATCCGGCGCGCCCATGGTGGCCGAGGGCAGCATGCCGAGCGAACCGGTCAGCGCCGCCGCCAGGTCCGACAGCAGGTCACCGAACAGGTTGCTGCCCAGGATCACGTCGAACTGCTTCGGCCGGCTGGCCAACTGCATCGCGCAGTTGTCGGCATACATGTGGGACAAGGCGACATCGCGGAATTCGGCGGCGCCGACCTCCGTCACCACCGCGCGCCAGAGCCGCCCGGACTGCATGACATTGGCCTTGTCCACGCTGGTCAGCTTGCCCGAACGACGACGCGCCAGGGCGAAGGCGACCCGGGCGACGCGGGCGATTTCCGTCTCGTCATAGACCTCGGTGTCGATGCCGCGGCGCCGGCCGTCGGACAGGATCTCGATCCCGCGCGGTTCGCCGAAATAGAGGCCGCCCGTGCTCTCCCGCACGATCATGATGTCGAGGCCGCGCACCAGTTCGGGCTTCAGGCTCGACGCATCGACCAGCGCCTCCATCACCCGCGCCGGGCGCAGGTTGGCGAAAAGCCCCAGCTCCTGCCGCAGGCGCAGGATGCCCAGTTCCGGCCGCTTGTTGAACGGCAGGCTGTCCCATTTCGGGCCGCCGACGCTGCCGAACAGCACCGCGTCGCAGGCCCGTGCCTGCGCCAGCGTCTCATCCGGGCAGGGGTGGTCCATCGCGTCGATCGCCGCACCGCCGACCAGCCCCTCGTCGATCGCAAAGGTCACGCTGCGGCGGCGGTCCATCCAGTCGATGACGCGGCGCACTTCGCGCATCACCTCGGGGCCGATTCCGTCCCCCGGCAGGACCAGCAGGCGCTTGTTGGCGATCATGGCATGGGCTCCATCAGGGCAGGTTTCCCAAGGCCGTGGTGCCCGGGCCGGACAGCCAGGGTTTTTGGGTAGCCTCATAGGCATCGATCGCCCGGGTGTGGCCGAGGGTCTGGCCGATCTCGTCCAGCCCCTCCAGTAGCATCCTGCGGCTTAATGAATCGACATCGAAACTGATTTCCTCGCCATTCGGTCGCACCACCACTTGGCGTTCGAGGTCGATGGTGACGCGGGCATTCGCGCCGAGGCGGCTGTCTTCCATCAGCTGCTCGCAGACCGCGCGCGGCAGCTTGATCGGCAGGATGCCGTTCTTGAAGGCATTGCCATGGAAGATATCGGCGAAATCGGGCGCGATCACGCAGCGGATGCCGAAATCCAGCAGCGCCCAGGGCGCATGTTCGCGCGACGAACCGCAGCCGAAGTTCTCATAGGCGATCAGGATTTCCGCATGGCGATAGGGTTCGCGGTTCAGCACGAAATCCGGGTTCTCCGACCCATCCGCGTTGTAGCGCAGCGTGTCGAACAGGTGTCGGCCAAGCCCGGTGCGCTGGATGGTCTTGAGGTGCCGGGCGGGAATGATCTTGTCGGTATCGACATTGGCCAGCGGCAGGGGGGCCGCGATGCCGGTCAGGGTGGTGAAGGGGGTCATGCCAGCAGCTCCCGCACATCGGTCAGGCGGCCGGTGACGGCCGCGGCGGCGGCCATGGCGGGGGAGACGAGGTGCGTGCGCCCGCCCGGCCCCTGGCGGCCCTCGAAGTTGCGGTTGGAGGTGCTGGCGCTGCGTTGCCCGGGGGTGAGCTTGTCGGGGTTCATGCCGAGGCACATCGAACACCCCGCTTCCCGCCACTCGAAGCCAGCGTCCAGCAGGATGCGGTCCAGCCCCTCTGCCTCGGCCTGGCGCTTCACGAGGCCCGAGCCCGGCACCACCAGCGCGCGCACGTTCGGTGCGACATGGCGGCCGCGGGCGACGGCGGCCGCGGCGCGAATATCCTCGATACGCGAATTGGTGCAGGAGCCGATGAAGACCACGTCGATCGGCACTTCGTCCAGCTTCTGGCCCGGGGTCAGCGCCATGTAGTCGAGCATGCGCTGGATCTGCGCGCGGCGTTCCAGGTCGGGTTCGGCGGCCGGGTCTGGCACGACGCCGGTGATTGGCAGCACCGCCTCGGGGTTGGTGCCCCAGGTGACCATGGGGGCGATGGTCGCGGCGTCGATCGTGACCTCGCGGTCGAAAGCAGCGAGGGCGTCGGAGGGCAGGGTCTTCCACCAGGCGATGGCCTGGTCCAGGGCCTCACCCTTGGGCGCGAATTGCTTGCCGGCGACGTAGGCGAAGGTCGTCTCGTCCGGCGCTATCATCCCAGCGCGGGCGCCGGCCTCGATCGACATGTTGCACACGGTCATCCGCCCGGCCATGTCGAGCGCGCGGATCGCGCTGCCGGCGAATTCGATGACATGCCCGGTGCCGCCGGCAGTGCCGATACGGCCGATGATGGCCAGCACGATGTCCTTGGCGGTGCATCCCTTCGGGAGCACGCCATCGACCGTGACGCGCATGTTCTTCGCCGGTTTCTGGAGCAGCGTCTGGGTCGCCAGGACGTGTTCGACCTCGCTGGTGCCGATACCGAAGGCCAGCGCGCCGAGCGCGCCGTGGGTCGAGGTATGGCTGTCGCCGCAGACCAGCGTGATGCCCGGCAGGGACAGGCCCAGTTCCGGCCCGATCACATGCACGATGCCCTGGCGGATATCGTCCAGCGGAATATAGGGCACGCCGAATTCGGCGACGTTGCGTTCCAGCGTCGCGATCTGCAACGCGCTTTCGGGTTCGTTCACCGCGGTCAGCCGGTCGGCCGAGGTCGGCACGTTGTGATCGACAACGGCGATGGTCGCATCCGGCCGGCGCACTTTTCGGCCCGCGGCGCGCAAGCCTTCGAAAGCCTGCGGGCTCGTCACCTCATGCGTGAGGTGGCGGTCGATATAGAGCAGCGCGGTGCCATCCGGCAGGGTTTCTACCACATGGGCGGCCCAGATCTTGTCGAACAGCGTGCGTGGCGCGTCGGCCATGGCTTCCCCCGGGTGATTGGGGGGCGGCCCGTGCGATGCTGGTCGGGCGGCCCCTGCGACGCCCCCCGGCCGGGGGGCGCGCCAATGTCAGGCTTCGGTCGCGGGCGCCGCGGCGGCGCCCTTCACCGGCCGGGCCACCACCTTCTCGGCGATGCGCGCCGACTTGCCGGTACGGCCACGCAGGTAATACAGCTTCGCGCGCCGCACGCGACCGCGACGCACGACCACGATCTCGGCGATGTTCGGGCTGTACAGCGGGAAGACGCGCTCCACACCCTCACCGTAGCTCAGCTTGCGGACGGTGAAGTTGCTGTGCAGCCCCTTGTTCGACCGGGCGATGACCACGCCCTCATAGGCCTGCACGCGGCTGCGTTCGCCTTCGACGACCTTGACCATCACGCGCAGCGTATCGCCGGCCACGAATTCGGGGATCGCGCGGGTGGCGGTCAGGCGGGCGACCTGCTCCGCATCAAAGGCTTGTAAAAGATTCATGACATGGGTCCTTTTCGAAAACGGTTCCTAGTGTGCCGGGGCGATTGGGGCAAGCGTGTTGCCCTGCGTTCCGGCGCGTATCTGCCAAAGATCGGGGCGGCGTTCGCGCGTGGCCTCGGCCGCCTGCGCCGCCCGCCAGCGGGCGATGTCGGCGTGGTTGCCCGACAGCAGCACCGGCGGCACGGCCCGCCCCTGCCATTCCGCCGGGCGGGTATAGTGCGGGTATTCCAGCAGGCCGTCGGCGAAAGATTCCTCCCGCGCGCTGTCCGCCCCGCCCATTACGCCCGGCAGCAGCCGCACGCAGGCATCGAGCAGCACCAGCGCCGCCGGCTCGCCGCCGGACAGCACATAGTCGCCGACCGAGATTTCCAGCATGCCCCGCGCATCGAGCACGCGCTGGTCCACGCCCTCATACCGGCCGCAGAGCACCACCACCCCCGGCCCCGCCGCGAGGTCGCGCACCAGCGCCTGCGCCAGCGGCTTGCCGCGGGGGGTCAGATAGATCAGCGGCCGCCCGTCGGCCTGGGCCGCTGCGCAGGCCGCATCGATCACGTCGGGCCGCATCACCATCCCGGCGCCGCCACCGAAGGGCGTGTCATCGACCTGGGCATGGCGACCCAGGCCGAAATCGCGCAGGTCAAGGCTTTCGCAGGACCAGACGCCCTCGGCCAGCGCCCGGCCGGCCAGGGACTGGCCGAGCGGGCCGGGGAACATCGCCGGGAACAGGGTGATCAGCGTTGCGCGCCACATCGGATTACTCCGCGGCCTCCCGCTGGCCGCCGTTGCGGCGGTGCTGGGACCGGCGCGGCAGCGGTTCGGCGTCGGCCAGCGATTCCACGCAGCCTTCGGGCTGCACGATCACCTCATCGGGCGGCACCACCTCGATCCGCCCGCCCGCCACATCCACCACCGGCACCACAAGCCGGGTAAAGGCCAGCAGCGTCTCGCCCCCCTTGGCGTCGCGGAGGGTCAGGAAGGGACCGGCGCCAAAATCCTCGACCGCCACGACGCGGCCCAGGGGCGTGCCGTCGGTGGCAAAGGCGTCGAGCCCGACCAGGTCGGCGAGGTAGAACTCCTCCGCCGCCGGCTGCGGCAGTTTTTCGCGCGGCACATACAGCCGCGTGCCGGTCAGCTTCGCCGCCTGGTCGCGATCGGTCACACCCTCGATCCGTGCGATCCCGCCGCCCAGCCAGCCGAGCGCGAAGACGCGGTTGCCCGCCTCGTCCGACAGCGGGCCATAGGCGGCGATATCGGCGGGT
>JBBRWI010000049.1:0-19085 GCA_038249305.1 Acetobacterales bacterium | reverse complement strand
TGGGCGGCGGCGATGTCCTGCCGCTGGGCGGCGGTCAGGTCGGGCAGGTCGGCCAGGGCCTGCTCGATCGGCGTCAGGGCCGAAGCCTGGGCGGAAGCCTGGGCCGAAGCCTGGGCCGAAGCGGGCGCCCCGCCCGGCCCTGCCGCCCCGGCCGGCCGCCAGCGCAGCGCCGCGTTCGGCACGCGCAGCGCATCCGGCCGTTGATCGGTGATGATGCGCAGCGTCGCGGTCATGCCCGGCAGCAGCCGGCCGCGCGTGTTCGGCACCGTCACCACCACGGTATAGGTCACGACATTGCTGATGGTCGTCGCCGCCAGCCGGATTTCCTTGACCCGGCCGCGGATCGTCTCGTTCGCAAAGGCCGAGACCGAGAAGGTCGCATCCTGTCCCGCGCGCACCCGGCCGATGTCGGCCTCGTCCACCGTCGCCCAGACCTCCATCTCATCGAGATTGGCGGCGATCATGAACAGGATCGGCGCCTGGTAGGTCGCGGCGACGGTCTGCCCCAGATCGACGTTGCGCGACACCACGATGCCATCGATCGGGCTGCGTATGGTGGCGTTGTTCAGGTCCACCTCCACCTGGCGCAACTGCGCGAGTTTCTGGGCCTCGGTCGCCCGCGCGGTCTCGACAGTGGCGAGCGCCACGCGGGCGGCGGCGGCGGCGCCCAGCACCTGCGCCTCGGCCTGGGCGGTCTGTGCCTGGGCGCGCAACAGGTTGGACCGCGCGCCCTCGGCGGTGAAGCCGGTACGCAGCGCATCGCGATTGCTGCCGACGCCGGAGGTCCGCAGCTCGGCGGTGCGGCGGGCCTCGCTTTCGGCGTCGCGCACCATGGTCTCCATGCCGGTGGCATTCGCCTGGGCGGCGGCCAGGGCGGCGGTGGCGCTGCCGCGTTCGGCCTCGGCCCGTTCGGCCTGGGCGCGGGCGACCAGCACGGCCGCCTGGGCGGAAAGCAGATCGGCGGCGGCGGCGGCGCGGCGGGCCTCGATCGTCGCGGTGTCGAGCCGCGCGATCGGCTGGTTGGCGGTCACGCGGGTGTTGAAATCGGCCATCAACTCGCGGATCTGGCCCGACAACTGGCTGCCGACCTGGACCGAGAGCACGGGGTTCACCGTGCCGGTGGCGGCGACGACGGCGGTGATGGTGCCGCGATCGGCCTCGGCCACGCGCAGGGACGGGCCGGCGGCGGCATCGGCGCTGCGGCCCTGCCACAGCCACCAGCCGCCACCGAGGCCAAGGGCAAGCAGGACGATCAGGGGAAGGACGCGACGCATGGCCGCAACATAGGCAGCGGCCGCGGTTTTTGCATGTGCCGAAGCGTGACGGCAGGAAAGCCTTCATCACCTGCCGGGCACAGCAGGTCACGCAACAGTCGGCTGGCGCCGGCGTCGCGCCATGCCATGCTGCGCCGGACAAGGCGTGGCATGCTGCGCCCAACGCCAGATCGCTGGCCAAATCGCTGACCAGATCGCCGGAAAGCACCCATTCCCATGCGTCGTTGCCTTGTCCTGATCGCGATCCTCGTAAGCCTGGTCGGTGCCTTGCCCGCTGGGGCGCAGATGACCGGCTTCGAATTGCCGGGGTTGCAGCGCGACGCCAGCGGCTACGAATCGGCGCTGACCCGGCGGCTGCCGGCCGGCGGCACGCCCGCGCAGCGCACCGCCGCCGAAACTCGCGCCGCCACCGCCGAACGCGCCGGCAACTGGGCCGCCGCCGTGCAGGCCTGGGAAGACCGGATCGCCGCCGGCAATGCCTCGGCCGACACCTGGATGGCGCTCGGCCGCGCGCAGTTGCAGCGCACCCCGCCCGATGGCGCGCGGGCGCTGCAGGCCGGCTGGCAGGCCTTCATGATGGTGCCCGGCGGGGCGCCGGAAATTCCGTCGCTGCTGTTGATGGCGCAGGCGCTGCAACGGCAGAACCTGCTGGCGGAGGCGCTGGGCGCGCTGACCGCCGCGCAGTCGCGCGACCCACAAAACCCCGCCCTGCGCCAGCAACTCGCCGATGCCCGCCGCGCCGCCGGCATGCTGGTCCTGCGCACCCAGGTCGAGACCGAGGCCGATCCCGCGCGGGCCTGCCTTTCCTTCAGCATCCCGCCGCGCGCCGCGCGCGACTGGCAACCGCAGGACTGGGTCCGGGCCGAACCGCCGATCCCGGGCCTTGCGGTCGAACGGGAAGGCGAGAGCCTCTGCGTCGCTGGCCTGCCCTGGGGCCGCACCACGCGGCTGATCCTGCGCGCCGGCCTGCCGGGCGAGGGCGGGATCAACCTGCGCGCCGACACCGCGGTTGCCGCCGCCGTGCCGAACCGCCGCGCGCGCATCGTCTTCGACACGCGCTCCTACCTGCTGCCGCGCGGCCAGGCGCCGCGCATCGCCGTGGCTTCGGTGAATGTTTCCAGCTTCGAGGTGCGCTTCCTGCGCGTCGGCGAACGCGGCCTGGTGCCGCTGCGCAGCAACTGGAAGCCCGGCGATGCGCTGGAAGACTACAATGCCTACAGCATGGCCGAGGAGACCGCGCCCACCATCTGGCAAGGCCGCGCGGATGTGACGCGTTTCGCCGCCAATGAGACGAACCGCACCATCCTGGCCCTGCCGGATACGGTGCGAAATGCCGGGCCGGGGCTCTATGTGCTCTGGATCAAGCGGGCCGATGGCAGCCGCTTCGACGACGGCGCGGCCCTGCCGCTGGTCATCACCGACCTGGGTCTGACAGCCTGGCGGTCGTCCCGCGGGCTGGCGGTGCAGGCGCGCTCCTTCGCCTCCGCGGCGCCGCTGCCTGGGGTGCGGATGGCGCTGATGGCCCGCAGCAATGAGGTCCTGGCCACGGTGGAAACCGGCGCCGATGGCCTCGCGCGATTTGACGGCGCGCTGTTGCGCGGCAGCGGGCCGCTCGCACCCATCGCGATCCACGCCAGCACCGATGGCGACCTGGCCAGCCTGGACCTGGAGGCCGCGTCCTTCGACCTGTCCGATCGCGGCGCCAGCGGGCGGCCGCATCCGGGGGCGCTGGATGCCTTCCTGTATCTCGACCGCGGCGTCTATCGGCCGGGTGAGACGGTGCAGGCCATGGGCCTGATCCGCGACGCCGCGGGCGCGCCCCAGGATGTGCCGGTGCGGCTGCGCCTGCGCCGCCCGAACAACCAGATCGCCGCCGAAGCCGTGCCCCTGCGTACCGAGGGCGGGGCGATCCATTGGCCGATGCCGCTGTCGCGCTCCGCGACCGTCGGGCTCTGGACGCTGGAGGCCTTGACCGACCCCGACGCACCACCGATCGGCAGCACCACCTTCCGTGTCGATGCCTTCGTGCCGGAAACCCTGGCGCTGGAGGCGGGGCCGCTGCCGCCGTCGATCACCCTGGGCCAGGCCGTGTCGGTGCCGCTGACGGCGCGCTTCCTCTATGGCGCGCCGGCGGCCGGGCTGAGCGGCAGTGCCGAATTGCGGCTGCGCCAATCCACCGAACAATGGTCCGCCTGGCGCGGCTGGCGCATCGGGCTGGCGGATGACCCCTTCGACCCGGGCCTGGTCGCCATCGACATCCCCGAAACCGACGCGCAAGGCGCGACAGCGATCCCCGTCACCATCGGCAGCATGCCCGACAGCAGCCGCCCGGTGGTGATGGATGCAACCGTCAGCCTGTCCGATCCGGGCGGGCGCGAAAGCCGCGCCACCTTCTCGCTGCCCGTGGCCGGGCGCACGCCGTTCCTGGCGATCCGCGCGGGCTTTACCGGGGATGCGATCAACGACGGGGCGGAAGCCGCCTTCGACATCGCCGCGCTGTCGCCTTCCGGTGATGCGACGGCGGCGACGCTGCGCGTCCGCCTGGTGCGCGAAACGCCCGACTGGCGCATGGTCACCCGCAGCGGCACCGCGCGCTGGCAGATCGTCTGGCGCGATGAGGCGGTGGATGCGACCGACCTCCGCACTGCCCCCGGCACCCCCGCCCGCTTCGCCCGCGCCCTGTCCTTCGGCCGTTACCGGCTGGAGGCGACGCAGCCCGGCACCATCGCCATCGCCTCCTACCGCTTTCGCGCCGGCTGGGCCGCGAGCGACAGTGCCGAGGTGCCGGACAAGGTCGATGTCGCGGCCGACATGGCAGGCTATGTCGCCGGCACCACGGCCCGCGTGCGGATCACCGCGCCTTTTGCCGGCCGCGCCAGCGTGGCCGTGCTGACCGACCGGCTGGTCGCCTTGCAGGAGGTACAGGTGCCGGCCGGCGGGACCGAGGTCAGCGTGCCCGTCGAAGCCGCCTGGGGGCCGGGCGCCTATGTGGCCGTGACGGTGTTCCGGGCCGGCACCGCGGCGGCCGGCGCCCCGGCGCGGGCGCTGGGTCTTGCCTGGCTGGGCCTGGACCCGGCGGCCCGCACCCTGGCCGTGACGATCGAGGGCGAGCCGATGCTGCGCCCGCGCCAGCAGGTCACCATCCCCGTCCGCATCGCCGGCGCCACGGGGGCCGCGCGGCTGACGCTGGCGGCGGTGGACGAAGGCATCCTGCGCATCACCCGCTTTCGAACCCCCGACCCGGCGGCGCATTTCCTCGGCCGCCGCGTGCTGGGCGTGGACATCCGCGACGACTACGGCCGGCTGATCCCGCCGACCGAGGGCGAGGCCGCGGTGCTGCGCCAGGGCGGCGACAGTTTCGACGGCGACCTGTCGGTGCAGCCGCCGCAGCGTATCGTGGCGCTGTTCAGCGGCGTGGTCACGCCGGGGCCGGATGGGGTTGCGATGATCCCGCTCGACCTGCCCGACTTCGCCGGCGAGTTGCGGTTGATGGTGGTGGCCTGGGAAGCGACCCGGATCGGCGCCGCCTCCCGCCCCCTGACCCTGCGCGACCAGATCGTGGCCGAGGCGCTGCTGCCGCGCTTCCTGGCACCGGGCGATGAGGCACGCCTGCCGGTGCTGCTGCACAATGTCGAACTGCCGGCAGGGGAGGTGGTGGCGACGCTGACCACCGAGGGGCCGCTGGCGATCCAGGGCGAAACCCGGCTGTCGGCGATGCTGGCAACCGGCGCGCGGCAGACCCCCTTCACCACCCTGACCGCGACCGGCGCCGGCGAGGGCGTGATCCGCCTGACCGTCACCGGCCCGCAAGGCTTTTCGGCCAGCCGGGAATCGCGGATCACCATCCGCTCCGCCCGCCCTTGGGCGAATGTCGCGACCACCACGGAACTGGCGCCGAATGCCGAGGCGCGGCTGGACCCGCCGCTGGCGCGCTTCGTGCCCGGGACCGCGCGGGCGCTGGTCAGTTTTGGCGGCGCGGTCCGCTACGACGCCGCAGGCCTGCTGCGGGCGGTGGTCGATTACGCCTTTGGCTGCACCGAACAAAGCGCGTCGCGGCTGCTGGCCCTGGCAACGGCGCCGCCGGCGCTCGCGCCCGAAAACCGTGAGACGGCGATGCAGGCGGCGATCGCCGCGGTGCTCGACCGGCAGCGCTTCGACGGGCTTCTGGGCCTCTGGAGCGCCGCCGGCGAGGCCGATGACTGGGTCAGCGCCTATGCCGCCGAGGCCCTGCTGCGGGCCAAGGCCGAGGGCGCGCTGGTGCCCGAAGCCGCACTCGACAGCCTGCTGCGGGCGTTGGAGGAGCGGACGGACAATACGCCGAGCGCTGCCTCCGACCGCGCCAACCAGGCCTACCGGCTGCATGTGCTGGCGCTGGCCGGGCGGCACCGGCTGGGGGCGGCGCGGCGGCTGATGGAGCAGTTGGGCGACCTGCCGACGCCGCTGGCCCGGGCGCAACTGGCCTCGGCCTTCGCCCGTGGCGGCGATGCGCCACGGGCCGAGCAGGCGTTTGCCGCGGCCCTGGCATCCCCCGCCCGGCAATACTGGTTCGCCGACTACGGCAGTGCCGCGCGCGATGCGCTGGCGGTGTCGGTGCTGCTTAAGGAGAGCGG
The DNA here is from genome assembly GCA_038249305.1 of Acetobacterales bacterium. GTDB lineage: Bacteria > Pseudomonadota > Alphaproteobacteria > Acetobacterales > Acetobacteraceae > Humitalea. Next base: position 13,201 of record JBBRWI010000049.1, on the reverse strand, counting down.
GCTGCTGGCGGCACGTCTGCCGGAGGCCATCGGGCGGCTGCCGGGGGCGGATTTCACCGCCGAGCGGACCAGCACCCAGGAACAGGCATGGGCGGTGCTGGCGGCGCGCGCCCTGAACGCGGGCGGGCGCCTGGTGCGGGTCGCGGTCGATGGCCGCGCCCTGCCGCAGGGGCTGACCGCGGTGGCACCGCTGACCGGGCCGGCGACGGCGCGCAACCTGGGCGAAGCGCCGGTGCTGCAGACCCTGTCGGTGATGGGCCTGCCGGCGCAGCCGCTGCCGGCCGGGCGGGCCGGCATGCGGATCGCGCGGCGCTTCTTCACGCCGCAGGGGCAGCCGCTGAACCTGGATGCGCTGCGCCAGGCGCAATCCTTCGTGCTGCTGCTGGAAGCCACCAGCGAGGGCGGCGACACCGCCCGCGCCTTGATCCAGCAGGGCCTGCCGGCGGGGTTCGAAATCGTCGGCCGCTTCCCCGAGGGGATGGTGCCGGGCATGGACTTCCTGGGCGAACTTTCGGCCGCCGTCGCGCAGCCGGCGCTGGATGATCGCTTCGCCGCCGCCGTGGATCTGACCGCCGAGGCACGCACCGCGCGCGTGGCGGTGCGGTTGCGCGCGGTGACGGCCGGGCGCTTCGAACTGCCGGGGGCCGAGGTCGCCGACATGTACCGACCGGCGGTGTTCGCCCGCCAGGCGACCGGGCGCATCGCGATCGCGCCGCAGGACTAGAGCCATGCGGCGCGGCCTGTTTTTCCTGGCCGCGCTGGTTCTTGCGGCGCTGGTTCTGGACCGGATGTTTCCGCCTGACCTTGCCCGGGTGCAGGCGGTGGCGCGGGAGGTCACCGACCGCTCCGGCCGCACCCTGTCCTGGCTGCCCGCGCCCGGCGGGATCTGGCGGATGCCGGTGGCGGTGGGCGATGTCGCGCCGTCGCTGGTGGCGCTGCTGATCGCCGCCGAGGACCGGCGATTTTACCAGCACCCCGGCGTGGACCCGATCGCCCTGGCCCGCGCCGGCTGGCAATGGCTGCGGGCGGGGCGGGTGGTATCGGGCGGATCGACGATTTCGATGCAGGCGGCGCGCTTGTTGGAACCGCGCCCGCGCACCCTGCGGTCCAAGGCGGTCGAGATCTTTCGCGCGGTGCAGTTGGAAGCCCGCTTCGGCAAGGCCGGCGTCTTGGGCATCTGGCTGACGCTGGCGCCGCAGGGCGGCAATCTTGAGGGTATCCGCGCCGGCTCGCTCGCCTGGTTCGGGCGGGATGCGGGGCAGTTGGATGCGGCCGAGGCGGCCCTGCTGGTCGCACTGGCCCGCCGGCCGGAGGCGCTGCGCCCCGACCGCCACCCCGCCGCCGCGCGGGCGGCGCGCGATGCGGTGCTGGGGCCGCGCGGCGCGACGGCGGCGGGGCTGACCGAGGCCGACCGTGCGCAAGCGGGACCGGTGCCGGTCGCGCGCCGTGCCATCCCGAACCTGGCGCCGCATCTGTCGCGCGACATGGCGCGGCGCGACCCCGCCCAGCGCATCCCGACCACGCTGGACGCGCCCCTGCAACGTGCGGCCGAAGCCGTCGCGGCGGAGGCGCTGCGCGGCCTGCCCGACCGCGCCGCGGTGGCCCTGGTGATCGGCGAAACCGCCCCGCGCGCCTTTCGCGCCGTGGTCGGCGGGGCCTGGATGGAGGAATCCCGCGGTGGCGCGCTGGACCTGACCCGCGCCATCCGCAGCCCCGGCAGCGCGCTGAAACCCGCGCTGTATGCGCTGGCGTTCGAGATGGGTGCCGCCGACCCCGGCCGCGTGCTGGAGGATTTGCCCCGGCTGTTCGGGACCTACGCGCCGGAGAATTTCGACGGCGGTTTCGCCGGCCGCGTGACGGCGGCCGAAGCGCTGCGGCGTTCGCTGAACCTGCCGGCCGTCGGGCTGCTGGACCGGGTGGGCGCGCTGCGCTTTGCCGGGCTGCTGCGCGATGCCGGCGCGCCGGTGCGGCTGCCGCTGGGTTCGGCGCCGGCGCTGCCGCTGGCGCTGGGGGGTGCGGGCCTGAGCTTGCGGGAACTGACCAGCCTGTACGGGATGCTGGCCGGCGAGGGCATGGCGGCGCCGTTTTCCGCCGTGCCGGGGGGGGCGGCGCCGCGCCGCGTGCTGTCGCCGCGGGCGGCGGCGCAGGTCGCGGGGGTGTTGGTGCAGCCCTTTCCGGGCGGCAGGCCGGGCGGGATCGCGTGGAAGACCGGCACGAGCTGGGGCGGGCGGGATGCCTGGGCGGTGGGTTTTGACGGGCGGCATGTGGCCGGTGTCTGGATCGGGCGGCCGGATGGCACGCCGCTGCCGGGGGCGACGGGGCGCGATTTGGCTCTGCCGGTGCTGGCGCGGGTGTTTGGGCTGCTGCCGGCGGCACCGCGTGAGCGGGTGGTGACGCGGGCGATCACCGCGGCGGGCGACCCGGCGGCGGACCGGCTGCGGCTGGTGTTTCCTCCGCCGGGGGCGGTGCTGCATGCGGAGGGCGATGTCACGCTGCGGGCGCAGGGCGGGCAGCGGCCGCTGGCGTTCTTGGTGGATGGGGCGCCGCTGGCCGGCGAACCGGCGCGGCGGGAGGTGGCCTGGGCGCCGCCGGGGCCGGGGTTTTACCGGATTACGGTGCTGGATGCGGTGGGGGGGGTGGCGCGGGCGGAGGTTCGGGTGGTGGGGGAGTAGTCGCACCACCGAACAGCGCCTCCAACCCCGCCCCATACCCGGAAAGGCTCCGCGACGGCACCGCACGCCGCACCCCGGCCAACCCCACCAGCGCCGCCGCCAGCCTGACCCCCGCCGCCGTCCCATCCACCAGCGGCACATCCACCATCGGCTGCAACACCCCGGCCACCCCCGCCAGCGGTCCGCCGGCCAAAATCACCACCTCGGCGCCGCCCTGTTCCACCGCGGCCCGGACCAGCGCCAGCAGCATCTCCCGCCGCTCCTCCGCCACGACCCCCGGGTCCCCGGAAAACGCCGGCCCCATCCAAAAACCGGCGCAGCGCGCGGCCAACCCCGCGCGGTCCAGGCAATCCTCGAACATCGGCTGCAAGGCGCGCGTAAAACTCACCACGCCAAACCGCCGGCCGAGCAGGCAGGCGGCATGGAACGCCGCCTCACTGATGCCGATCACCGGCACGTCGAATAATTCCTTCGCCGCCTCCACCCCCGGATCGCCGAAGCAGGCGACCACCGCGGCATCGAAGCCGCCGGCGCGGGATTGCAGCGCGGCCAGGGTCGCCGGCCCCGCCACCAGCCAATCGGCCCGCGTCACCACCAGCGGCAGGCCGAAGGGGGCAGAGATCGCCTCGATCGCGCAGCCCACGGGCGCCGCGGCCCGCGCGGTATCGGCGATGCGCGCGGTGACGCTGTCGGTGGTGTTGCTGTTGACGACCAGGATACGCATCAAATCCCCCCTTTGAACCCGCAGGCTGCCAGACTCTGCTGCATATGCAACGGCACCGGCGCCGTCGCTTCGACCCGCCCATCGGCCCCGTCGAAGCCGATGCTTCGCGCCAGCAGGTGCAGCCCCGGCCCCGCCGTCCCGTACACCGCATCGCCCAGGATCGCCCCGCCGAGCGCCGCCGCCGCATGCACCCGCAACTGATGCGTCCGCCCCGTCTGCGGCGACAGTTCCAGCCAGCATAGATCCGCGCCGCGCCCCAGCACCCGCCAGCCCGTCACCGCCGCCAGCCCCGCCGCATCCGGCACCATGCGCCAGCCCGCGGCCCGGCTGCTGACCTTGGCCAGCGGCAGGTCCACCACGCCCGCATCGTCCTTCGGCCCGCCCCGCGTCACCGCCCAATAGGTTTTTTCGACGCAGCGCCCGGCGAACAGCGCGCCGAGCGCCGCCAGCGCCGGTTTCGTGCGACCCAGCACCAGGCAGCCCGCCGTATCCGTGTCCAGCCGGTGCGCCGGCTGCGGCAGGTGCCGCTTGCCCATCCGCAAAGCGGGCAGCCATGCCTCAAGACTGGGCTTGTGCGACCGCCCGCCCTCGACCGGCAGGCCCGAAGGCTTGTTCAGCACCATGACATCGGGGCGCAGCAACAGGATATGCTGGGCCAGCCACGCCGGCGCGGAGTCCCGATCACGCATGCCCGCCCCCCAAACACCCGCCACCGTCGTCTGCTGCGGCCAAGTCGTGCTGGACCATACCTTCCGCGTCGATGAGGTGCAGGCCCCGCCCAGCAAGACCACCGCGCGGGGCTACCACCTCGGCATCGGCGGCATGGGCGCGCATGCGGCGATCGCCGTCGTGCGGCTGGGCGGGCGGGCGCTGTTCTGGGGCCGCGTCGGCGATGACGAGGCCGGCGCGGCCCAAGCCCTGGCCCTGGCTGCCGAAGGCGTGGACGTGACCCACTTGCGCCGCATCCCGGGTGCCCATAGCGCGCTGTCGGCGGTGATCGTGGACAAGATGGGCGAACGCGCCATCGTGACCTATCGCGGGGAGGCCCTGTCGCCCGATCCCGGCTGGCTGCCGCTCGACCTGCTCGCCCAGGCCGGGTCGCTGTTGACCGATCCGCGTTGGCCGGAGGGCGCGCATGCCGTGCTCGACGCCGCTGCCGCGATCGGGCTGCCGACGGTGCTCGATGCGGAAAAATCCGAGGCCCGCATCCTGCGCGACCTCGTCCCCCGCGTCGGCCACGCCATTTTTGCCCATACCGGCCTGTCGGTCTTTGGTGGCGGCGCGCCGCCGAAACAGGCCCTGGCCCGCGCGCTCGGCAGCGGCCCGCTGCAGATGGTCGCGGTCACGCGGGGGGAGGACAGCACCCTGTGGATGCTGCCCGGCGACGAACGCCCGCGGGAGATGCCGGCTTTTCCGGTGCAGGCGTCCAATACCACCGGGGCGGGCGATGTGTTCCACGGCGCCTATGCGCTGGCGATCGCCGAGGGGCAGGCGATCGCGCAGGCGCTGCGCTTTGCCTCGGCCGCCGGCGCCTTGCGCGCGCGCGACGGGCAAACGCCGGATCGCGCGATGGTGGAGGCGCTGCTCAGCGCGCATGTGTCGGCGTGACGCATGGCGCGCGTGGCTGTCGCCGGGGGCTGACGCCTGCTTCATCCCGGCGGGCCTGTTCCTGCCGGGCAGTGGCACCGGCGCTCGCGCCGGACGGTCAGGCCGGTTTTGTCAGCATCCGCGCGTCTTCGCAGAAGGCCATGTAGAGCCGCAGCGCCTCGGCCGCGACCGGCCCGGCGTTGAGGTCGCGTGCGCCATACCGCGTGCAGGCCTGGACCTTGCCATAGTTGCCGGTCGAGAAAATCTCGTCCGCGTCGTCGAGGAAGGCGCTGTCCAGGGCCACCTCCCGCACCTCGATCCCCGCCCCGCGCAAGAGCGCCATCACCCGTTGCCGGGTGATGCCGTTCAGGAAACTGCCGTTGTGCGCGGGCGTGAAAACCACCCCGTCCTTGACCGCCATCAGGTTGGCCGAGGCGAATTCGGCGATGTTTCCCTCCGCATCGCAGACCACGGCATTGTCGAAGCCGCGTTCAAATGCCCAGGTCGTGGCGCGGGCGCTGTTGGGATAGAGGCAGGACGCCTTGGCATCGGTCGGCGCCTGGTCGGGCGCGGGGCGGCGAAACGGCGCGAGACAGGCGGAAAACCCGGAAGCCTCCGGCAGCGGGCTGTCGTAGATCGCCAGGGTGAAGACGGTCGTCGCCGGGTCCGGCCGCAGCGGCGGCATGCCGCCGCGGGCGAAGAACATCGGGCGGATATACAGCGTCGCCTCCGGGCCCATGCGGCGCACGCCCTCGCGGCACAGCGCCTCGATCTCCTCCGGCGCCAGGGTCGCCTTCATCAGCATGGCATTGGCCGAACGCACCACCCGGGCGCAATGCAGGTCCAGATCCGGCACGGTGCCGCGGATCGCGCGGCCGCCGTCGAAGACGGTCGAACCCAGCCAGAAGGCATGGTCCATCGGCCCGGTGAGTTTCTGCTCCTCGGTCGTCCAGACCCCGTCGTTCCAGAACACGCCCGCCATGACCTGTTTTCCTTTTCTCCGGCACACCGCGACATGCCACGGCCGGGGTCGCTTTCCCAGGTGCCTTGCGGCCGTTGTTACCCTGGGTGATTTTCATTTTGTTTTCAGGGGCTCCGCGTTGACCGGTTGGCCTCCGGCGCCTAGCGTCCCGACCATCAAACGGGGGAGAAACGCCGGTGACGGTGCATTTCATCGTGCATGACGAGGGCGACAGCGTGGGTGTCGTGGTGGTCGAGGGCCTGAAGGCCGGCAGCCGCATCAACGGCTGGATCATGGACCAGGACCGCATCATCGAATTCGATGCCGCCAACGACATCCCGATCGGCCACAAGCTGGCGATCAAGCCCATCGCCTCGGGCGACACCATCATCAAATACGGCACCGACATCGGCCGTGCGGTCGCCGACATCGCGCCGGGGCAGCACGCCCATGTCCACAACATCAAGACGAAGCGGTGGTGAGCCAGATGGCCATGGATCTGAAAGGCGGCTCCTTCGAGGGGTATCGCCGCGAAAACGGGCGCATGGGTGTGCGCAACCACGTCATCATCCTGCCGGTGGACGACCTGTCCAACGCGGCGGCCGAGGCCGTGGCGCACAACATCAAGGGCGCGATGGCGATCCCGCATTCCTATGGCCGGTTGCAGTTCGGCGCCGACCTCGATTTGCACTTCCTGACCCTGATCGGCACCGGCACCAACCCGAATGTCGCGGGCGTGGTGGTGATCGGGATCGAACCCGGCTGGACCGGCAAGATCGTCGAGGGCATCGCGCTGTCGGGCCGCCCGGTGGAGGGTTTTGCCATCGAGCAGAACGGCGACACCAACACCATCGCCGCGGCTTCCCGCGCTGCCTATCGCCTGGTCAAGCACGCCAGCCGCATCCGCCGCGAACGGGCGCCGCTGAACGAATTGTGGGTTTCCACCAAATGCGGTGAGAGCGACACGACCAGCGGCCTCGCATCCTGCCCCACCGTCGGCAATGCTTTCGATAAGCTGTGGGCCAACGGCAACACACTGGTCTTCGGCGAAACCAGCGAGATCACGGGCGGCGAGCATCTGGTAAAAGCGCGTTGCGCAACGCCCGAGATCGCGGATAAATTCATGGCGATGTTCGACCGCTACCAGCGCGTGATCGAGGCCAACAAGACCTCCGACCTGTCGGACAGCCAGCCGACCAAGGGCAATATCGAGGGCGGCCTGACCACGATCGAGGAAAAGGCGCTCGGCAACATCACCAAGATCGGCAAGCACTGCACGGTCGATGGCGTGATCGACAAGGCGGTGACACCGACGCACAGCGGGCTGTGGTTCATGGACAGCAGTTCGGCGGCGGCCGAGATGGTGACGCTCTGCGCCGCGTCCGGTTTTGCGGTGCATACCTTCCCGACGGGCCAGGGCAATGTCATCGGCAACCCGATCCTGCCGGTCATCAAGATCACCGCGAACCCGCGCACACAGCGCACCATGTCCGAACACATCGACGTGGATGTGACGGCCCTGCTGCAACGGCGGATGGACATGCACGAGGCCGGTGAGACGCTGCTCGATTGCATCCAGCGCACCGCGAACGGCGAATTGACGGCGGCCGAACTGCTGGGCCACCGCGAATTCAGCCTGACGCGCCTGTACGAGAGCGCGTGATCCCAGCGGCGCCGGCGCCAGCCCCCGATCGGCCTGGTTTCGAGGCGTGTCCGCGGCGATCGCGCGTCGAGCCCAGGAGTGCCAAGCCTCCGTCGCCTCCGGAACCGCCTGCCGCGAAACCCCTTCAGCGGCGCGCGTTCCGTCTGCGTTGAGCGTCGGACCAGGACTGGCCGGGCGCGGCCCAGGTGGTGCTGGTCAACATGGTATCCTTTGGCCGTCGTCATCGGCCAAAGGATCATCGGGAGATCGGGATTTGCGATATCGGAAGCTTGGTGCCACCGGCTTGTTGATTTCCGAAATCGGCGTGGGATGCGCGAGCTACTGGGGCAAGGCCATCTTCGATGAACGCCAGGCGATAGACCTCGTCCACGCCGCGGCGGCGCATGGCGTGAATTTCTTCGACACCGGCTCCAACTACTCCGGTGGGAACGCCGAGCCGCGCCTGGGTCGTGCGCTTGCCCAAATGGGTGCCAAACGTCACGACATGGTGGCAGCGACCAAGGCGGGCACGCGTCTGAACAGGCTCGGCGGGTTCTACAAGGATTTTTCCCCCGCGGGCATCCGTCAGTCTGTCGAGCAGAGCCTGCGCCACCTGGGGCTGGACAGTCTCAGGCTGCTGCAACTGCATGCACCGCGCCTATGGGAATTCACCGACGAATTGCTGGCGGAACTGGCCCGGTTGCGTCACTCGGGCAAGGTGCAGACTCTCGGTGTCAGCAGCTTCGACATGGCCGTGATCGGCCACACCCTGACGCTGCCGCTCTTCACTGTCGTGATGATCGACTACAATATCCTGCAGCCGGAATGGGCGCCGTTGATCGAACAATTGGCAGCCCGCGACTTCGGCATTCTTGCGGGCATGGCGATGGCCGGCGGCCTGACCGATCCGGGCCGTTTCCTTGTCCGCAGGCCGCGCGACCTTTGGTATGTGGCGCGCGTGCTGAAGAACCACCGGGCCGCGCTGCGACGGGCGCGCGGGTTTCGTTTTCTCTATGATGACGGCATCGAGCAAGGCAATCACCAGGTGCTTGGCTGGGTGTTGGAAAACCCCCTGGTCAGCACCGCCATGATCGGCACCACGCGCATGGCCCATCTGGAGCAGAATCTGGGCGCATCAGGCTATGTGATGCCGCAGGATATTCTGGCACGGATCGCCCGTGTCCAGGCAGAGTTTTAGAATCGGTCTTCGTGGATCACATGCGAAAATGCGCGTGATTCCGATGCCTGAGCATCCGTCCCGGAGACGACGCCCCGTGCGCCATCACACGCCCGCCCGGGTGCCGGGAAACGCTCGCATCGATACCCCGGCTGGACCCGGCGCGGCCGCAAGCGCCATGCTGCCACAAAATCGAGGAAACCCGCCATGAGCCTCCCCCGCCGCGCCGCCCTGCTGACCCCGCTTCTCGCACTCCCAGCCTGGGCCCAATCAGCCTTCCCGGAACGCACCGTCCGCATCATCGTGCCCTTTCCCCCAGGCGGGCTGACCGACACCATGGCCCGGCTGCTCGGCCAGCGGCTGTCGGAAGAATGGGGCCGCGCGGTGGTGGTGGAAAACCGCGCCGGCGGCAGTGCGATGATCGGTGCCGAGGCCGCCGCGCGCGCCGCCCCCGATGGCCATACCCTGCTGGCCGTCACCGTGACCCATGCGGTCAACGTGACCCTGGTGCCGAACCCGCCCTATGACCTCGCGCGGGACCTTTCGATGCTCTCGGTGCTGGGGTCGCTGCCGCTGGTGGTCTGCGTGAACGAGGCCTCGGGGCCGCGCGACATGGCGGGCTTGGTGGCACTTCTGCGGACGCGGCGGGTGAATGCCGGGTCGTCGGGCAATGGCTCGCCGCCGCATCTGGCGCTGGAACTGCTGCGCCAGGCGACCAATGCGGGGGACAACATCACCCATGTGCCCTATCGCGGCGGGGCGCCCAGCATCACCGACCTGGTGGCGGGCAACCTCGACCTCATCATGTCCAACCTGCCCGAATGCATCGGCCAGATACGCGGCGGGCGGCTGCGCGGGCTGGCGGTGACCTCGGCCGCGCGGCACGCGCTGCTGCCGGATGTGCCGACGGTGATCGAGGCCGGGCTCCCGGGGCTGGAGATGACCAACTGGACCGGCATCATGACCGCCGCCGCGACCCCGGCCCCGGTGCAGGCGCTGATTTCGGGCGCCATCGTCGCCGCGATGCGGGTGCCGGCGCTCAAGACCCGGGCCGAGGAGGGGGGTTTTGACGTGCTCGGCTGGGACGCCGACCGCAGCGCGACCTTCCTGCGTGCCGAGACGGCGCGCTGGGCGACCCTGGTGCGCGGCGCGGGGATACGTCCAGAATGACCATCACGACGGCCGAGGCGCTGACCCTGGCCACCGCTGCGCTGCGGGCCGCCGGCGCCGCCCCCGCCATGGCCGATGCCACCGCCGAAGCCCTGGTCGCGGCCGAGGCGATGGGGCAGGGCGGGCATGGCCTGTCGCGCCTTGCCATGTACTGCGCGTTTCTGCGCAACGGCCGGGCCGATGGCGCGGCGCGGCCGGAAATCATCGCCGAACGCGGCGGTGCGGTGCTGATCTCCGCCCGGCATGGGCTGGCGTATCCGGCGCTGCTGCTGGCCGAGGCCGAATTGCGCGCGCGCACAACAACCCATGGCATCGCCTGCGCCGGCATCACCGACAGCCACCACAGCGGGGCGATGGGGCTGCCGGTCGCGCGGCTGGCCGGGGCGGGGCTGGTGGGGGCGGGGCTGGTGGCGCTGGCCTTCACCAACTCGCCGGCCGCGATGCCGGTGCCGGGGGGCAAGCGGCCGCTGCTCGGCACCAACCCGGTGGCGGCGGCCTTCCCCAGGCGGGGGGCGGCGCCGCTGGTGATCGACCTGGCCTTGTCGGCGGTGGCACGCGGGCGGGTGATGAAGGCGGCGCAGGACGGCGCGCCGATCCCGCAGGGCTGGGCGCTGGATGCCGAGGGCCGGCCCACCACCGATGCGAAGGCGGCGCTGGGGGGCGCGATGCTGGCGATGGGGGGGGAGAAGGGGGCGGCGTTGGCGCTGGTGGTGGAATTGCTCTGCGTCGCTTTGACCGGGGCGGCGTTTGGCTTCGAGGCGGATAGTTTTTTCACCGACGAGGGGAACCAGCCGCGCCTCGGGCATTTTTTGCTCGCGGTCGATCCGGGGGCGATGGCGGGGCAGGCGGTGTTCCTGGACCGGATCGAGGTCTTGGCAGCCGCCGCCCTGGCCGAACCGGGGGTGCGGCTGCCCGGCGCACGTCGGCAGGGGCTGGTGGATCGCGCGGCGGCCGAGGGGTTGGTCTTGACCGAGGCGGCCGAGGCGTCTCTGCGGCGTCTGGCGGCGGGGTAGCCGGGCTGGCTCGGGCCGCCGTCGCCCAGCGGGTCCTGGAAGCGGGTCCTGGAATGGCGTATGGGCAGCCCATCGGGACGGCGTCGCGGTCAGCACCAGCCCGCCCCGCGCCCCAGTTTTCGTTGACAGCGCCCCCGGCCCGCCCCATACGCCCCGCTTCACGGGACCGCCCTGGCCCCTCACGTCCCCCGCCAGCCGGGTGACGACGCCGCTCCGCGAAGGCTCGCGCAGCGGCGCGATGGCGTTTGGGCGGACCTGACCGACCGCGCAAGGATTTCTGGCCCCATGTTCGAGGCCCTCTCGAACCGACTGACCGGCATCTTCGACACGCTGCGCCGCCGTGGCGCGCTGCGTGAGGAAGACGTGGCCGAGGCCCTGCGTGAGGTGCGCGTGGCCTTGCTTGAGGCCGATGTCGCGCTGCCGGTGGTCAAGGACCTGACCGAGAAGGTCCGCGCCCGCGCCGTGGGCGCCGAGGTCATCCGATCGGTCCAGCCGGCCCAGCAGGTCATCAAGATCGTCAACGACGTGCTGGTGGAGGCGCTGGGCGGCGGCCCCGACGCGCCGGCCGCGCGGGGTATCGACCTCAACGCCCCGGCCCCCGTCGTTATCCTGATGGTCGGGCTGCAAGGCTCGGGCAAGACCACCACCACCGGCAAGCTGGCGCTGCGTTTGCAGGACAAGCAGCGCAAGAAGGTGCTGGTCGCCTCGCTCGACACCCAGCGCCCGGCGGCCCAGCGGCAATTGGCGATCCTGGCCGAACAGGCCGGCGTCATCAGCCTGCCGATCGTGCCGGGTGAGGGGCCGCTCGTCATCGCCGCACGCGCGATGGAGGATGCGCGGCGCGGCTATTTCGACGTGCTGATCCTCGATACCGCCGGGCGCCTGTCGATCGACGACGCGCTGATGGCCGAAGTCGCCGCGGTCAAGGCCGCGACCCGCCCGCACGAGACGCTGCTGGTCGTCGATGCCATGACCGGCCAGGATTCGGTGCAGACGGCGCGTTCCTTCAACGAACGCCTGACGATCACCGGCATCGTCATGACCCGCGTCGATGGCGATGCGCGCGGCGGTGCCGCGCTGTCCATGCGCGCCGTCACCGGGGCGCCGATCAAGTTTTTGGGGGCCGGCGAGAAGCTCGATGCCATCGAGGAATTCCACGCCGACCGCATCGCTTCCCGCATCCTGGGCATGGGCGACATCGTGTCGCTGGTCGAGCGCGCCACCGAGAACATCGACCAGGCCGAGGCCGAGAAGATGGCGGCCCGGATGCAGAAAGGGCTGTTCACGCTGGACGACTACGCCAACCAGTTGAAGCAGATCGGCAAGATGGGCAATCTCCAGGGCATCCTCGGGATGTTGCCCGGTGTCGGCAAGATCAAGTCGCAGTTGGCCGATGCCAATCTCGACACGAAAATCCTGGGTCGTCAGGCCGCGATCATCGGCAGCATGACGAAGAAGGAGCGCAAGACCCCCGACCTCATCAAGGCTTCGCGGAAAAAACGCATCGCCGCCGGGTCCGGCACCAGCGTCCAGGACGTGAACAAGCTGCTGAAGCAGTTCGACGACATGTCCGCGATGATGAAGCGGATGAGCAAGCTTGGCCAGAAAGGCATGATGCGCGGCGGATTGGCGGCGCTCATGCCCGGCCTTGGCAACAAACGACCCTACTGACCGACAGGAGATAGCGTTTTCATGGGTATCAAGATCCGCCTCGCGCGCGCCGGCGCCAAGCGTCGTCCGTACTACCACATCGTGGTGTCCGACAGCCGCAGCCCGCGCGATGGCCGCTTCATCGAACGGGTCGGCTCCTACGACCCGATGCTGCCGTCCGACCACGTGGACCGCATCCGCCTGCAGTCCGAGCGCGTGACGCATTGGCTGAGCGTGGGCGCGCTGGCGACCGACCGCGTGGCGAAGTTCCTGGGCCATGCCGGCCTCGCGCCGATGCCCGTCTTCGTCGAGCAGCCGAAGCAGTCGGCGCCGAAGAAGAAGGCGCAGGAACGCGCCGCCAAGGCCGCCGGCTGAGCCTTGCCCGAAACCCGCATCCTGGTTGGTGAGATCGGGCGCCCGCACGGTGTGCGGGGGCTGGTGAAGGTGCATGCCTTCACCACCGAACCCGCCGATATCGCCGCCTATGGCCCGCTGTCGGACGAGGCGGGCAACCGCGTCTTCGCGCTCGGCTGGCTGGGCGGCGGGATCGCACGGATCGAGGGTGTGACCGATCGCGACCAGGCGGCGAAGCTGACCGGCACGCG
>JBBRWI010000048.1:0-19143 GCA_038249305.1 Acetobacterales bacterium | reverse complement strand
GTCGCGTTGCGGCAAACCTGCGTGAGCCCAGCATCGCATTCGCGGCAACGACCGCAGTAGACCGGGATGTAGACCAGCGCGGCGCCCGTGCCAGGCGTGGCCGGGTTGGTCCACCACGCCCAGGATCTCGTGCCCCGGCGTGCAGGTCCAGCCGCCTAGCAGCGGCCGCAGGTCGCTACCGCAGAGCGCGCAGGCGCCTACGCGCAGCAGCACCTCGCCCGGGCCGGCCTGCGGCATGGCGACATCCCGCACCGTGATGCGGCCGTCACCGGCAAAAGACGCAGCCTTCATCCCTTGACCGCCCCCGCGGAGAGGCCACCGACCAGGTGGCGTTGGATCAACAATGTCAGCACCAGCGGCGGCAGGGCGATGATCGTGGCGGCCGCCATGAGCGCCCCCCAATTGGTCACGCCTTCACCGATGAAGTTGAAGCTGGCAACGATGGCGGTCTTGGTGCTGAATCCGGAGAGCACCAGCGCAAAGAGAAAATAGTTCCAGGAGAAGACGACGCACAGGATGGCCGCGACCACGACCCCGGGCATCACCATCGGCAGCGCCACGCGCGACAGCGTCTGATGCAGGCGGCAACCGTCGATCTCGGCATTCTCTATTACCTCCCGCGGAAGGCCGTCGAAGTACGGCAGCAGCACCCAGATGGCGACGGGCAGCGTGATGACGGCAGGCGCGCGCGGGATTATTCCTCGTTGAAGATCTCGATCCGCGTGCGGATGCCGGTTTGGGCCGTGAACTCCACTGCCATCTCCCGAATCGCCTGCGACCAGGGATGGTTGTTCAGCAGCAGCGTGATGGTGCGCCCTTCTTGGGCGCGCCAATTGAAATCCTGCGCCGCGGCTGGCTGTGGCGCCAGCACGGCCGCAGCCGCGGCGATGGCGCCTGCGATGAAGGTCCTGCGCATTATGTGTTTCGCTCCCCTGTGTTCAGCTTGCGACATAGCCGCCGTCGACCGGAATGGTGACGCCGTTGATCAGGGCCGCGGCGGGCGAGGCGAGGAAAACGGCGGTGCCTGCCAGTTCCTCCGGCTCCGAGCAGCGCTTGGTGGGGAGTCGCGCCATCACCTTCTCGTTGAAGGCCGGCTCCTCTCGCCCGCGGCGGCTGATCTCGGTGCGTATCCAGCCGGGGGCGATGGCGTTCACGCGGATGCCGTCCTCCGCATAGGCGATGGTAAGCGACTTCGTCAGCCCGATCACCGCCGTCTTCGCCGAGGCGTAGGCCGGGATCAGCGCGGCGCCGAAGTAGGAATACATCGAACCGATGTTGATCAGGCAGCCCTTGCTGGTCGCCAGATGCGGCCGGAAGGCGGTGGCTAGCCGAAGCTTGCCGGTCAGGTGGATGTCGATGACCTCGGCGAAGACCTCCGGCTGGTGTTCTTCATGGCGCACCAGCTTGCCGGCGCAATGGATCAGCACGTCGAGCACCGAGACTCGCGCGGCGAGCGCGCGCACCGCCGTGTCGCTGCGCACGTCCAGCGGCTCGTAGCGGAAGGGCGTGTCTTCCGCGGGTGGCTTCAGATCGGCCAGGATCGGCGTCGCGCCAGCCGCGAAAGCGCGGGCAAAGGCCATGCCGATACCGCCGGTCCCACCGCTGATGAGCACCGTCTTTCAGGCCACGGAAAAGTCGGGCGCTGCGCCTTTTTCGGCCATTCCTGGGTTTCCTCTGCCAGGTTCCCGTCCCGTGTGTGGTCCGGGCAATATTTGTTGTTAAAGGTGGTAGAGCCACGGCATTTTCGTTTCCGCAAGGTGGCTATCCTTTTCGCACATGCGAAAGACCCAGCCACGTCCACCGAGCCCCGGCATGCTGCGCTGCACGAGTGTCGGCGGCATGAACACGACCGATCGCGTTCTGGACGATCGCGGTGATGGCGGGCGACTGCGGCCGGTAGAGCAAGAACTGCGTTGACGAGCCTGTTGGATCGATCTAACCATTTTGCTCGTATGGACACGTTTCCACGCCGCACCCGCATCGAGGATGTCGCCCGCGAGGCCGGCGTGGCCCGCTCGACCGCGGCGCTAGCGCTCCGCGACAGCCCGCGGCTTCGCCCCGAAACGCGCGCCGCCGTGCGCGCCGCGGCGACGCGACTGCACTATGTCTATGACCGCGCGGCCGCGCAGATGCGTTCCGGGCGGTCCTACACGATCGGGCTGCTGGTCTGCGAAATCACCAACCCCTTTTATGCCGAGCTCACCGCGGGTGTAGAGGCGGCGCTGGATGCCGAAGGCTACGTCACCATCATGGCCAACACTGCCGAATCGACAGCGCGCCAGCGCCGGATGCTGGAACGCTTTCGCGAACAGCCGGTGGATGGGCTGATCTGGATGCCCGCCGCAGGCACGCCGGCGTCGCTGGTGGAGGAGTTGGATCGCTGGGGCATGCCACATGCGACACTGGGACGCGGCTTCCGCCGGGGCGCCCATGCCGGCTGCGACAACCGGGCCGGGACGCTGCTCGCGACCCGGCATCTTGTGTCGCTCGGGCACCGACGGATCGCCTTCCTCGGCGGCGCGGCGAAGAGTTCGGTCTCCGCCGGGCGCATCGCCGGTTATGCCGCCGCGATGGCGGCCGTCGGGCTCACGGCGCGGCATCTGCCCTGCGCCACGGATATCGGCGAGGCCTCATGCCTGGTCGCAGCGCTGCCACACGATGGGCCGACGGCGCTTGTCTGCTTCAACGACTCGGTCGGCTTCGGCGCCATGTTGGGCCTGATGCGGGCAGGACGGCGACCGGGGCATGATGTCGCCGTCACCGGCTTCGATGATATACGCGAAGCCGCCGCCTGGACGCCGGCGCTGACAACCGTGCGCGCGGCACCGGCCACGATCGGCATGGCTGCCGCGCGCGTCCTGCTGGCCCGCATGGCCGATCCCGGCGCCGCCCCGTGTCGGGAGGTGCTGGCGCCGGAGCTGATCATCCGCGAATCCTGCGGCGCGCCACGGTGACGCAGGGACTGTCCGAGACGCATCTGGCGCTGCGCGACGCGGCCCGGCGCTTTGCCGAGGCCGAGGTCGCGCCGCTGGCGACGGATCTGGACGAGACCGAACGTTTCCCGAGCGAGCTTTACGCGCGCCTGGCCGAAGCCGGCCTGTTCGGCATCACCGTGCCGGATGGCTTTGGCGGTGTCGGGGCAGATACGCTGGCCTATGCGCTGGTGATGGAGGAGATGTCGCGCGGCTATGCCTCGGTCGCCGACCAGATCGGCCTGGTCGAACTGCTCGGCACCTTGCTGGCCGAACATGGCACGCCGGCGCAGTGCGAGGCCTATCTGCGCCCCCTGCTGCGCGCGGAACGCCGCTGCGCCTATGCGTTGACCGAGGCCGAAGCGGGGTCGGATCTCGCGGGGCTGAAGACCACGGCGCGGCGGGATGCCGATGGCTGGGTGCTCGATGGCGCGAAACTGTGGATCCACAACGCGCCGGTCGCCGATTTCGCCGCCGTGCTGGCCCGCACCGACCCGGCGGCCGGGCATCGCGGGATGTCGATCTTGCTGGTCGATCTGGACCGCGCCGGGGTCACGCGCGACCGCGGTGAACACAAGATGGGCCAACGGGCCTCACCGGTCGGTGGATTGCGCTTCGACGCGGTCAGGCTGCCCGCCGATGCGGTACTCGGCGTCGAGGGTCGCGGCTTTCACATGATGATGTCGGTGCTGGACAAAGGGCGCATCGGCATCGCGGCACTCGCCGTCGGTCTGCTCGCGGCGGCGCTTGAGGACAGCATCGCCTATGCCAAACAGCGCCGGCAGTTCGGCCAGGTGATCGCCGAGTTCCAGGCGGTGCAATGGATGATCGCCGACATGGCCAAGGACGCCCATGCCGCGCGCCTCATGGTGCATCACGCGGCCCAGGTCCTGGATGGCGGCGGCCGGGCGACGCTGGAGGCCAGCATGGCCAAGTGTTTTGCCTCGGATGCCGCGGTCGCGCGCATCGCCGATGCGGTGCAGATCCACGGTGGGTCCGGCTATATCCGCGGCGTGCGGGTGGAACGCCTGTATCGGGATGCCAAGATCACCCAGATCTACGAGGGCACCAACCAGGTTCAGCGCATGATCATGGCGCGGAGCCTGCTTTCATGACCGGCCGCCTGGCCTTTGAGGACATTGCGCCGGGCCTAACCTGGGACACCGGCGGCATCACCGTGACCGAGGCGCATATCCTGGCTTTTGCCGGACTGTCCGGGGATTTCTACGACCTGCATATGGATGACGAATATGCGCGGGCGCTCGGCTACCCCGCCAAGGTCGCGCACGGCTTATTGGGCCTGGCCTTGGCGGATGGGTTGAAGAACCGCAGCGATGTGCGGTTGGCGGCGATCGTCTCGCTCGGTTGGCGCTGGCGTTTTACCGGGCCGATCCTGGCCGGCGACCGCATCGCTGCGCGGATCACCGTGCTTTCCAAGCGCGCGACGCGGCATCCGGATCGCGGCATCGTCACGCTCGACCTCGACCTCCGGACCGGGCCGGGCCGCCAGGTGCAGGCCGGTGAGAACGACCTGATGGTGCATACCCGCGCAGGTCAGGCGGCGATCCCGAGATAGGCGAAGGCCAGGCGCGCCTGGCCTTCATGCATGGCGCGACCGGTGACCGTCGGGCAGCCGACGGCGCGGGCGGCGGCAATCAACGGCGTGACTTCGGGGTTCGGAATCACATCCGCCACGACCTGTGACGCGACGAGTGATGTGGGATCGAACGGCAGCGGATCGCCCTCCCGCAGCCCCATCGGTGTCGCGTTCACGACGATGTCGTGGCCTGCCGCATCGGCGACGCCGGCCGTGACCAACGCGCCCGAAAACGCCGCACGCAACCAGGCCGCCAGCGCCTCGGCGCGCCCTGGCTTCGCGTCGCAAAGGACCAAGCGCGCCACGCCGGCGCCGGCCAGCGCATAGGCGATGGCGCTGCCCGCTGCGCCGCAGCCGATCTGCAGGACCGATCGGCCACGCGGCAGGTGCCCTGCCGTTTTGAGACCGTCCGCGAAGCCGGCGCCGTCGAACATCTCACCTTCCCATCCACCATCCTTGTGACGGCGGACGGTGTTGACCGTGCCGGTCGCCAGCGCGATCGGGCCAAGTGCGGCGAGCAGCGGCACGACGGCCGCCTTGTGCGGCATGGTGATGACCAGCCCGTCGAGGTTGTCGATACTTGTCAGCCCAGCCCAGGCTTCCGGCAGCGCTCCCTGCGGCACCTGCAAAGGCACGAAGACCGCATCCATTCCAAAGCGAGCAAAGGCCGCGTTGAACAGTGCCGGGGACCGCAGGGGTGCGACCGGGTCACCGACAATGCCGAAGAGGCGTGTGCGGCCGGTGATCATGCCCGCGCCGCGGCATCGGCCAGCAGCGCCTCGATCAGCCGCTGCACCGGCAGGGCGGACCGGGCGTTGCAGGTCGGTTCCCGATCCTGTTCGATCGCATCGAGCATCTCGCTGATCAGGGCGCGGTGTGGGCCGTGGTCGAAGGCCATGGGGTCGGCGCCGCCACCGCCCGAACCGCCTTCGCCAAATATCTCCGGCGGGGCGCCATCGGCGCCATGCCATTCCAGCCGATGCGCCACCAGGACGGCCGAGCCCTGGCTGCCCGCGATCTCGATCCGCTCGGCGAATCCGGGCCGCGCGACCGAGGTCGCATCCAGCACGCCGATGGCACCGTTGGCGAAGCGCCAGGCGGCGGCGGCGATATCCTCGGTGTCGATGGCCCGCAGTGGTGAGGTGGCGACGAACCCCGCGACATCGCGCACCGGGCCCATCAGGTGCAGCAGCAGGTCGATCGTATGGATCGCCTGGGTCAACAGCACGCCGCCGCCATCGCGCGCCATCATGCCGCGCCCGCTTTGTGCGAAATACGCCGCATCGCGCCACCAGCGGATGCTGGCCGAAGCGCAGAGCGGCTGGCCCAACCCACCGGCATCCAGCGTCGCCTTCAGGCGAAGTGCGGCCGGGCGGTAGCGGTGTTGCAGGCAGACGCCGCAGCGCAGGCCGGCGGCCTCGGCCAGGGCAACCAGCGCCTCGCCGCGCGCGACGGTCAGTTCCAGCGGCTTTTCCACGATCAGGTGGTGCCCGGCGGCGATGACGGCTTCGGCCACCGGCAGATGCGCGCCGGGCGGCGTCAGCACCAGCACGAGGTCGAGGCCGGGTGCCGCCAGTAGGGCCGCCTGGTTGGCGAACACCGGCGCGTCCCATCGGCTGGCAAAGGCATCGCGCGCGGCGGCGCTGCGCGCATGTCCGCCGATGATCGTGACGCGCCCCGCCGCCGCGAGGTCGCGCAGCGACAGCATGTGCGGCGCGGTCGCCATGCCGAGGCCGATGACACCAACCCCGATGGGCCGATCCGTTTCCCGCTTCACAGGCCCCCCGCGTCGTGTCTATCGTTGTCTATTGGAACGATCCGACAAACAGGATCGGGTGACACAGAGGAATTGTCCATGACCATCCTATCTCTGACGCGCCGCGATCTTGCCCGACTGCTCGGCGCCACCGCCGCGACCCTGCCGCTGCTGCCCGGCGGGCGTGCGCTCGCCCAGGCGCGCGGCACCACCCTGGTGATCGGGATCGACATCTCCGACACCGTCACCTTCGATCCGGTGCGCCAAGCGCAGTACACGCCGCCGCTGACGCTCGCCGCCTGCTACGACAGCCTGCTGACCTTGGAGCCGGGCGACCTGGTGAACCCCAAGCCGTCCCTCTCGACCGCCTGGGTGCGGCGGCCCGGTGGCGATGGCTGGCGCTTCACGCTGCGACCGAACGTGCGCTTCGTAAGCGGTGCGACGATGACGGCCGAGGATGTGAAATTCTCCTTCGACCGGCTGATCAACATGCGCGAACAGACCCAGGCCTATATCAAGGCCGTCGATCGCGTGGAGGTCGTGGACGCGATGACGGTGGACTTCATCCTCAATGCCCCGAACGCGCCGATCCTGCCGATCCTGTGCAACCCCGGCTGTTCGGTGCTGGAAAAGGCCGTGATGTTGCAGAACGGTGCGATACAGGGCGTCACCGCCAAGGATGCTGACCGCGCGACCGACTGGCTGAACGGGAACTCCGCTGGTACCGGGCCCTATCGCCTGGTCCGGTGGGAGCGCAACAGCCAGATCCAGTTGCAGCGCAATCCTGATCATTGGCGCGGCGCGCCGGCTTTTGAGCGCGTGGTGATCCGCCACCTGTCCGACAGTGCCGCGCAACTGCTGGCGGTCCGGCGGGGCGATGTGCAGGCCGCGTTCAACCTGATCCCCGAACAGGTCGCGACCTTACGCGCGGAGCCGAACGTGCGTGTGGAACGGCTGCCAAGCCTGGATTTCGTCTATATGGCGGTGACCGAGAACCCGGCGGCCAATCCGGTGCTGGCAAAGAAGGAAGCCCGCCAGGCGATCGGCCACGCGATCGACTACGACGGTATCCTGAACAGCCTGCTGGGCGGTGCCGCGCTGCGTCCCGCGCATTTCCTGCCGATCGGCGTGAATGGCAGCACCGAGGAAATCGCCCGCCGCATCGGCTACAAGCAGGATCTGAACCGCGCCCGCCAATTGTTGCAACAGGCCGGCGTCCCGGATGGCTTCGAGATGGAGATCGCCT
Source organism: Acetobacterales bacterium (assembly GCA_038249305.1). Lineage (GTDB taxonomy): Bacteria > Pseudomonadota > Alphaproteobacteria > Acetobacterales > Acetobacteraceae > Humitalea. The sequence continues at coordinate 11,572 of JBBRWI010000048.1, read as the reverse complement.
ATGGCAATGCGGCAGTCGCAGGCATTTCCTACCAGGTCCTGGGCCAGAAGTTGCAATCGGACCTGGCCCGCATCGGCATCCGGGTGCGGCTGAACCCGATGGACCAGGTGAATATCCGCACGGTCTATACCCAGGGCCGCGGCGCCGGCGGCGTTCTGACCTTCTGGAACCCGCCCGCGGTGTCCAACGATCTATGGGCGAGCGCGGTGGTCGAGCGCGTCGCGCGCCGCGTGCATTGGACCGTTCCGCAGGCGACGACCGACCTCGTGAAGCAGGCGTCGGAAGAACAGGATCTGGCCAAGGCCGCCGAGCTCTGGGTCGAATGGCAGCGCCAGGTGGTGGATGTGGCGCACCATTTCATCCTGTTCCAGCCGATCTACCAGATCGCGGTGCGCAACAGCATCAAGGCATTCCCGCTGACGGCGGCGGGGTGGCAGTTGGATGCGGGGGGCGTCACTCCAGTTTAATGCCCAGGCGCGAAAGGCGGTGGGCGGCGGGGCCGTTCACCGCGCCTTGGGGCATGCGCCCCGCCGCCAGGGCCGCGACCTGGGCGACGGTGTCCATCGCCTGATGCTCCGCGGCCTGCGGGGTCATGCCGCCCAGGTGCGGGGTCGCGATGACATCGGCGCGGCGCGCAAGGCGCGGGCTTGGCATCTGGTCGGGCCCGCGGCCGACATCCATCGCCGCACCGCCGAGGTGCCCGGACTCGAGCGCCGCCTCCAACGCGTCTTCGTCCACCAATTCGCCGCGCGACAGGTTGATGAACATCGCGCCACGCTTCATCCGGGCAAAGGTGCTGGCATCCGCCAAATTTGCTGTCTGGGGCAGCGATGCCGCCAGGCAGACGACGAAATCCGCCGTCAGCACAGCATCGAGCGGCGTGTCCGGCGCGGCCGCCGGGTCGTGCGCCAGCACGGTCATGCCCATCGCGCGGGCGATCTGCGCCAGGCGCTGCGCGATGCGGCCGTAACCCACGAGGCCGAGGGTCGCGCCCGACAACTGCCGCCCCGCCACCGGCACGGGCACCTGGCCCTGACGATAAGCGATCACGGACCGCGATACGCCGCGCGCCAGATCGACCATCATGCCGATGCCGAGTTCGGCGACGGCATCGACAAAGCCCGGCGTCGCGCGGGTGACGAGGATACCCTGCGCCGAAGCCGCCGCGACATCGATGGTGCTGATATCGACCGCGCAGCGCAAGAACGCGACGAGGTCAGGCACGGCGCCGAAGGTCGCAGCGGTGCCGGGCGATCCGCGATAGGCGATGATCGCATCGCACCCGGCCGCGGCCTGCGCGAGATCGGCATCGCGCAGGTCGCGGTCGGTCGGGTTGCGAACCACCTCGGCATGCAGCGCCAGGGCCGCCAGCGCACGTTCGCCGAAGTACGCGTGAAAGGTCTCGGGTGTATGTGACAGAAAGACCTTCATCGCCCGAAAACCGCCTCCCGTTTTTCGTTGAAGGCGCGGATGCCTTCCAGATGGTCGCCCGCAGAGAAGCACAGCACGTTCATCTCGTTCTCATAGACGAGGCCGGCGGTGAGCGGCGCCTCCATGGCCATGCGCATCGCCGCCTTGACCGATTGCACGGCGATGGGGCTGAGCGCCGCAAGTTTCCGGGCGAGTGCGCGCGCGTACGGCAGCAACGCATCCGGGGCGACGATCTCCTCGATCAACCCCAGCCGAAGCGCTTCTTCCGCGCCGATCGGCTCGCCCAGCATCAACATCCGCGCGGCGCGCCCCTGGCCGATCATGCGCGGCAGAATCTGCGAGGCGCCGCCCCCGCCGACCCAGCCGCGCTGCACTTCGGGAAAGCCGAAGCGCAGCGTATCGGCGGCGACGCGCAGGTCGGCCGACAAAGCGGTTTCGGCGCCACCGCCCAGGGTCCAGCCCTGCAAGGCCGCAACCACCGGCTTGCGCAAGGCACGCACCGCCGTCGCATAGTCCACCCGGTTGCGGAAATGCCAGGCCGAGGCGTAGCCGGCCAGCGCATTGAGATCGCTCCCGGCGCAGAAGGCGCCGCTGCCCTCCCCGCGCAGCAGCACCGCGCGTACCGTGTCATCGGCATCCAGCGCGCAGCAGAGATCGGCCAGGCGCCGCGCCATCGCCGGCGTCACCGCATTGTGCTTGGCGGGCCGGTCGAGCACGAGCTCAGCCACCCCATCGGCCAGGTCGATCCACACGTCGCCTTCCATGGCACATCCTCCGTCACCCACCTTGATTGTATCGTTCTAACGGGCGCAGGATAGTTGCAACAAGAGGAGGCCGCGTTCCTTGCCGCGTTACATCGCGACCCGTCTGCTCTCCGCGCTCGCGATGGCCTTGTTGGCCAGCCTCGTGGTGTTCCTGATTTCGGCGCTCGTGCCGGGCGATCCGGTGCTGGCACAGATGGGCGATATCGCGGCGTCAAACCCCGCCACCGTGCTGGAATGGCGGGCGAAATGGGGGCTCGACCTGCCGCTATGGGAGCGTTACGGCATTTTCCTGCGCGGCCTCGCGCAGGGCGACCTCGGCATCTCCATCGCGACCCGGCGGCCGGTGCTGGACGACATCGTGCAGTATGCGCCGGCGACGGTCGAACTCGCGACCATCGCCTTCGTGCTAGCCATCGGTGTTGGCATTCCGCTGGGCATCGCGGCGGCGGTGTGGCGCGACACCTGGGTTGATTCCCTCGCACGGGTGGTGTCGCTGCTGGGCGTATCCGCGCCGACATTCTGGCTCGCCTTCATCATGCTCGCGATTTTTTATGGCTGGCTCGGTTGGGCGCCGGGGCCCGGGCGGATGGACCCGATCGCCTTTCCGCCGGAAGGCCCGACCGGGCTGTTCCTGCTCGATGCGGCGCTGGCGCGGGACTGGGAGGCGTGGTGGGACGCGGCCACGCATCTGGTCCTGCCCGCCATCGTGCTGGCCGCCGCGACGATCGGCCTGATCACCCGCACCACGCGGGCGGCGATGCTGGACAGCCTGGGCCAGGACTACGTGCGCGTGGCGCGTGCCAAGGGGCTGCGGGCGCGGGTGATCGTGCTACGCCACGCGCTGCCGAATGCGCTGGTGCCCGTGGTGACCCTGGGCGGCCTCGCCTACGCGAACCTGCTGGCCGGGGCGGTGATGACCGAGACGGTGTTCTCCTGGCCGGGGCTTGGGCGCTACACCTTCCGCTCCGCCGCGGCGCTGGATTTCCCGGCGATCATGGGCATCACGCTGTTGGTCTCGGCGGCCTACCTGCTGGTGAACCTGCTGGTGGACCTGTCCTATGCAGCACTCGACCCGCGCGTGCGGCGATGAGCGCCATTGCCATGCCCATCGCGCGGCCGCGCTGGCGGCGACGGCTGCAACGCTACGGCCCCGCCTGGGCGGGCACCGCGATCGTCGTTACGTGGCTGCTGATCGCACTGTTCGCGCCCTGGATCGTGCCCTATCCGCCCGATGCGCAGGACATCGTGAACCGGTTGGCGCCGCCCTCGGCGACGCATTGGCTCGGCACCGATGTGCTGGGGCGCGACGTGTTTTCACGGCTGCTCTATGGTGCGCGGCTGTCGCTGACGGCCGGGTTTACGGTCGTGCTGGTGGGCGCGGCGATCGGTGTCACGATCGGCATTGTCGCCGCATGGTCGCGCGGTGTGGTGGATGAGGCGCTGATGCGCTTCACCGACCTCGTGCTGTGTTTCCCGCCGATCATTCTGGCGCTGGCCATCGCCGCAGCCCTGGGCATCGGCACCACCAACACCATCCTGGCGATGCTCGTCGTCTGGTGGCCGAAATTCGCGCGCCTTGCACGGGCCTTGGCGCTCGTGCAGCGCAGCCAGGAATATGTGGAGGCGGCGACCGTGCTCGGCCTCGCACCCATCCGCATCCTCGGCCGCCACATCCTGCCCAATACCCTGGGGCCGCTGGCGGTGCTGGTGACGCTCGACCTCGGCAACGCCATCCTGACCTTTGCCGGCCTGTCGTTCCTGGGGCTCGGCGTGGTGCCGCCGACGCCGGAATGGGGATCGATGGTCGCCGAGGGGCGTGAACTGGTCGAACAATGGTGGGTCGCGGCCTTCCCCGGTCTGGCCATCCTGACCGTCGTCGTCGGCTTCAATTTCCTGGGCGACGGGCTGCGCGACTGGCTTGATCCCAAGACCCGGTTGCGCTGATGCATGGGACCGGCCTGCTGACCCCGGTGCTGGAGGTCGAGGACCTGCGCACCGTCTTCCTCACCGACGCCGGGGCGGTCCGTGCGGTCGATGGCGTGTCGTTCAGCGTCGGTCCCGGCGAGATGCTGGGCATCGTCGGCGAAAGCGGTTCGGGCAAGAGTGTGACGGCGCTGTCGCTGATGCGACTGCTGGAGGAACCGGCCCGCATCATCGGCGGCAGCGTGCGCTTCCAGGGGCAGGACGTGCTGGCGATGACCGCCGACCAGTTGCGCGCCTGGCGCGGCGACCGCGCGGCGATGGTGTTCCAGGACCCGATGACCGGGCTCAACCCCGTCGTCCGCATCCTGCGCCAGGTGACGGAGCACATGATCTCCCACGGCCGGCAGACACCCGCCAGCGCACGCATCCGCGCGGTGGAGCTGTTGCGCCGCATGGGCGTCGCCGCCCCGGAACGCGCGGCCGCATCCTTCCCGCACGAGTTTTCGGGCGGCATGCGCCAGCGGGTGATGCTGGCGATCGGGGTCGCCAATGATCCGGTGCTGCTTATCGCTGATGAACCCACGACCGCGCTGGATGTGACCATCCAGGCACAGATCCTGGACCTGCTGCGCGGGCTGAACCAGGACTTCGGGACGGCGATCGTGCTGATCTCGCACGACCTCGGCGTCATCGGCACGGTCTGCCGCCGCGTCGCGGTAATGTACGCCGGCGAGATCGTCGAGGAAGCCGAAACCGCCGCCGTCCTGACCGATCCGCGCCACCCCTATGCCTGGGCGCTGGTCAATGCCGTGCCGCGGCTGGACAGTCCGGCTGGTGCGCGGCTGGTGTCGATCGAGGGCGGGCCGCCCAACGCCATCGACCCCCCGCCGGGCTGCCGCTTCTTCGCGCGCTGCCCGTTCCGCATCGCGCGCTGCGAACACGACCACCCGCCGCTGATGGAGGTCGCCCCCGGCCGCCGCGCACGCTGCTGGGTCACCGCCGACGGCCAGCCCCTGCCACCACCGCCCATCGCGGCCGCGGCCGCCGCACGCACCCCTGCGCCGGAGGACCGCCCATTGCTGGAAGCAACCGGGCTGGTCAAGCACTTCCCACTCCCCCGCAGCGGCGTGTTTGGCAAGCCCGGCACGGTGCATGCGGTCAACGGTGTCGATTTGCGCCTGCGGCGTGGCGAGGCCCTGGGCATTGTCGGCGAAAGCGGCTGCGGCAAATCAACCCTCGCACGGCTGGTGACGCGGCTGCATGCGCCGACCGCCGGCACACTGCGCTTCGACGGGCAGGACATCACGCGCCTTTCAGCCGCCGAGATGCGCCCGTTGCGACCACGCATGGGGATGGTCTTCCAGGACCCCTATGCCTCGTTGAATCCGCGCATGACGGTCGGCGAGGCGCTGGCCGAGCCCTTGCTTGCGCATGGTCGCGTGGCCTCACGCGCGGCCGCACGGGACCGGGTGCTGGACCTGATGGCGACAGTGGGGCTGAAGCCCGAATGGGCCGCACGCTTCCCGCATGAGTTTTCGGGCGGGCAGCGGCAGCGCGTGTCGATCGCACGGTCTCTCGCGCTCGAACCCGATCTGGTGGTCGCCGACGAACCCGTCTCGGCGCTGGATGTGAACGTGCAGGCGCAGGTGCTGAACCTGATGCTCGACCTGCGGGAACGGCTCGGCCTGTCCTACCTGTTCATCGCGCATGACCTCGCGGTGGTACGCGCGTTCTGCGACCGGGTGTCGGTGATGTACCTCGGCCGCTTCGTCGAGGAAGGCCCGGCACTCGATGTTTTCGCCCAGCCGCTGCACCCTTACACCGTCGCCTTGACCTCGGCCGTGCCGGAACCGGGGCGGGAGCGCGTGGTGCTGGGCGGCGAGCCGCCTTCGACCCTTGTGCTGCCTACCGGTTGTGCCTTCCGCGGCCGCTGCCCCGTCGCACGCGCCGCTTGCGAGGCGCCGCCCCCGCTGGCCGAGGTTGCGCCCGGTCGCCGTGTCGCCTGCCATTTCCCGGGATCTTTTCGTCCATGACGCGCCAGATCACCGCCGCCGAAGCCGCTGCGCTGGTTCGCGATGGCGACACTATTCTGGTCGGTGGCTCGGGCGGTGGCCATGCCGTGCCGGATGCGCTGCTGGCGGCGGTGGGCGACCGCTTCCGTGCCACGGGTGCGCCAAAACACCTGACCGCGATCCATCCGGTTGGCTTGGGCGATGGCAAGACGCGCGGGGCGGGGCATCTCGCGCAGGAGGGGCTGTTGAAGCGCGTCGTCTCCGGCACCTTCGTCAATTCGCCGGGGATCGCGCGGCTCGCGCTGGATGAAAAGATCGAGGCCTATACCCTGCCGCAGGGGGCGATGTCGCAGTTGATGCGGGAAATGGCGGCCGGGCGCCCGGGGCTGCTGACCAAGATCGGCCTGCACACCTTCGTCGATCCGCGCCTCGGCGGTGGGCGGCAGAGCGCGCGCGCGACGGAAGACCTGATCGAGGTGCAGCAGTTCCGCGGCGAAGAGTATCTTTTCTACAAGCCCTACCCCGTCAACATCGCCTTCATCCGCGGTTCGGCCGCCGATGCTGTCGGCAACATCTCGATGGAGCATGAGGCCGTCACCCTCGAAATGCTGTCCATCGCGCAGGCCGCGCGGCGTGCTGGCGGCCTGGTGATCGCCCAGGTGAAGCGCATCGTGGCGGCCGGTTCGCTGCACCCCAAGATGGTGAAGGTGCCGGGCATCCTGGTCGATGCCATCGTGGTCGATCCCGATCAATGGCAGACCTTCGAGACCGAGGACAGCGCTGCCTATTCCGGCCATCTGCGCGTGGCGCTGGCGGACATTCCCCGCCTGCCGCCAGGCCCGCGCCGCATCGTCGTGCGCCGCGGCGCGCTGGCATTGTTCGAGGGTGCGATCTGCAACCTCGGCTCCGGCATCTCCACCGGCATCGCCAATGTGGCAGCCGAGGAAGGCATCCTGGGCCGCATCTGCCTGACCAATGAACAGGGCAACATCGGCGGCGCCCCGGCCAGCGGGAATGAGGCCGGGGCGGCGCTGTCGCCGGATGCGCAGATCGACCAGCCCTACCAGTTCGATTTCTACGACGGCGGCGGGCTTGATCTTGCGTTCCTGTCGTTTGCCGAGTTCGACGCGGCGGGGAATGTGAACGTGTCCCGCTTCGGTGGCCGCATCGTCGGGCCGGGGGGCTTCATCAACATCAGCCAAGGCGCCGGGACGGTGATCTTTGGCGGTACGCTCAGCGCCGGCGATGTGCCCAAGGCGGTGCGCGATGTCGAACAGGTGACCTTCGCCGGCGCCTATGCCCAGGCGCGCAACCAGCGGGTGTTCTACGTGACGGAACGGGCGGTGTTCCAACTCGGGCCGCGGGGGCCGGAGGTGATCGAGATCGCGCCCGGTGCCGATCTGGAAGCCGATGTGATCGCCGCCATGGCCTTCCGCCCGGCCGTATCGCCCGCTCTGCGCCGGATGGACGCACGGCTTTTTGCCGACGGCCCGATGGGGATCGACCTGCCCGCCGCGACCCCGCGCGCTGCGCTGGCGCGCTTCGCATGACGACGCATCTGACGGTGGGTGACACGGTGAGCGTCACCAGGCTGTTCTCCGCGGCCAACATCGCCGACTTCGCCGAACTCAGCGGCGACCACGACCCGATCCACACCGATGCGGCCCATGCCGCCACCACCGCCTTCGGGCGCATCATCGCGCATGGCGCCCTGGTGATGGGGCTGCCATCGGCAACGGCGTCGCTGATGTCCAAGCGCTCGGTCGAGCGGGGCGCGACCGGCACGCCGGTTTCGGCCGGCTACGACCGCATCCGCTTCACCCGCCCGGTCTTTGCCGGCGACATGCTGACGGCCCGCTACACGATCGAGGCGGTGGACGATGCCGCGCGGCGCACCCGTGCGCGGGTCGAGGTGGTGAACCAGCATGGCGAGACCTGCGTCCTCGCGACCCATATTCTCGCCTGGGTCGGCGCTGTAGTTTCGCCCCCAGGAACAGGAGCAGTCGCGCCATGACACAGGACCCCCGGCTCAGCCACATCGCCGACCTGCTGACGCTCAAAGCCGATGGCAACTATGGGCTCAGCGCCATCAACCAGCGCCAGCATGCGCTGCAATGCGCGCTGCTGGCGGAGCAGGCCGGCTGCCCTGAAAGCCTGGTCGCCGCCGGCCTGCTGCACGACATCGGCCACATGGTGCACGAGCTGGGCGAGAACCCGGCCGAGGATGGCGTCGATGACCGGCATGAAGCGCTCGGCCATGCCTTCCTGGCCGCATGGTTCGGCCCGGCGGTGACGGAACCGGTGCGACTGCATGTCGCGGCCAAACGGTATCTGTGCGCCACCGAGGCGGATTATTTCGCCAAACTGTCCAGAGATTCGGTGCTCAGCCTGTCGCTGCAGGGTGGGCCGATGTCGCCGGGGGAGGTCGCGGCCTTCGACGCCCTGCCGCATGCCGCCGCCGCGTTACAATTGCGGCGGTTCGACGAGCAGGCGAAGGTAAAGGGCCGCGAAACCCCGCCCGTCGGGCATTTCCTGCCCTATGTGGCGCGCTGCCTCGATCCCGTGGCGGGCTAAGTTTCCGGCGGCCGGCGACTGAATGGCAGGATGGCCCGGCACCGCGCACCAAAGCCCCGGACCTTGACCCAGGCCTTGTCTTCCATGCCTTCCATCCGGCCGGCCATGCCGGGCCAGCGGGTCGCGAACTTGCCGAACAGGCGAAATGCCCAGACGTGCTGGTCGCGCAGCACGAAAACACCCAGGCCAAAGAACACGGCGCCGGGCAGGATGGGCAGCACGAGGCCGACCGGACCCAGGGCCATCAGCCCATAGCCCATGGCCTTTCGCTTCGGGCAGGGCACCATGATGGTCACAGGGTAAGGGTCTCCTTCGGGGCGTGATATGGCCGCCACAGATGAAGGAAGGATGGCAATGGCGTAATGCAACGCCAAGCCCCGCTGCCATCACATGTGCAGCGCGCGCCCCTCGACGGCCAGGGCCGCTTCCTTGACAGCCTCGTTCAGGCTCGGGTGGGCGTGGCAGGTGCGGGCGATGTCCTCGCTGCTCGCGCCGAATTCCATGGCGAGGGCGATCTCGGCGATCAGGGTCCCGGCGTCCGGGCCGATGATATGGGCGCCCAGAACCTTGTCGGTCGCCTTGTCGGCCAGGATCTTCACGAAGCCGTCGGTATCGCCCATGGCCCGCGCCCGGCCATTGGCCAGGAAGGGGAACTTGCCGATGTTGTAGGCCTGCCCGCGCGCCTTCAACTGTTCTTCGGTCTCGCCAACGCTGGCGACTTCGGGCCAAGTATAGACGACGCCGGGGATCACGCCGTAGTTCACGTGGCCGGCTTGCCCGGCCAGGATTTCGGCCAGGGCCACGCCTTCCTCCTCGGCCTTATGGGCCAGCATGGGGCCGGTGATGACGTCGCCGATCGCCCAGATACCCGGCACGTTCGTCGCGAAATGCCCGTCGGTTGCGATGCGGCCGCGGTCGTCCAGCGCCACCCCGGCTTCGGCCAGGCCCAGCGAATCCGTGTGCGCGCGGCGTCCGATCGCAACCAGCACCACATCGGCGTGGAGTGTTTCGGCCTCGCCCCCCGCAGCGGGTTCCAGGGTCAGGCTCACGCCGCTGTCATCGGTCGTGGCACCGATGACCTTGGTCTTGAAGCGGAACTTGAACCCCTGCTTGCCCAGGATGCGCTCGAACGCCTTGCCGATCTCGGTGTCCATCGCCGGCACCAGGCGGTCGAGGAATTCGACGACCGTCACCTCGGCGCCCAGGCGGCGCCAGACGCTGCCGAGTTCCAGGCCGATGTAGCCGCCGCCGATCACCACCAGGTGCTTCGGCACGGCCGTCAGTTCCAGCCCGCCGGTGCTGGTGACGATGCGGGTTTCGTCTACCTCGACCCCCAGCAGCGGGATGCTGTCCGAACCGGTGGCGATCACGATATTCTTCGCGGCATAGGCGGTGCCGTTGACCGTGACCTGGCCCGGGGAGGTGACGCGGCCGGTCCCCTTGAGCCAGGTGATCTTGTTCTTCTTGAACAGGAACTCGACGCCCTTGACGTTGGCCGACACGACCTCGCCCTTGCGCGCCTGCATCCGGGCCAGGTCCAGCGTCACCGCGCCGACGTTGACGCCGTGGTCGGCCAGCTTGTGCAGCGCTGCCTCGAAGTGTTCGGAGGAATTGAGCAGCGCCTTGGACGGAATGCAGCCGATGTTCAGGCAGGTGCCGCCCAGCGTTTCGCGTTTCTCCACGCAGGCGACGTTCAGGCCCAGCTGCGCGGCGCGGATGGCGCAGACGTAGCCGCCGGGGCCGGCGCCGATCACGATGACGTCGAAGGCTGTTTCGCTCATGATGGCAGCGTCCTGCTGTTCGTTAATGGCTTCATGGCCCGGCGCGCCTGGACGGGCAAGGCTTGGCTGCGGCCGTGCGGTCCGCGTATGAAATACCATCGACGGAGGAACCCCATGACCGCCATCACCCGACGCGCGCTACCGCTGCTGGCCCTCGGCGCCCCCGCTTTGGCACAGACTGCCTGGCCCGACCGCCCGGTGCGCGTGATCGTCCCGTTTCCGGGCGGCAGCACGCCCGATATCGCCGCCCGCGCCGTGGCGGCGCATTTCGCCACCGCCTTCGGCCAGCCCTTCGTCGTGGACAACCGGGCCGGGGCGGGGGGCAACATCGGCACGGATGCGGTCGCCAAGGCCACAGATGGGCATGTGATTGGCGTGTCGATCAATTCGCCGCTGGCCGTGGCGCCGGCGCTGTTCCCCAGCCTGCCTTACGACCCGCGGCGGGACCTGGTGGCGATTTCGCTGCTGGTGCGGTCGCCGCAGTTGCTGGTGGTGCACCCGTCCGTGCCGGCCATGGATGTGGCGGGCTTCATCGCCCATGCCCGGACCAATCCCGGCCGGATGACCTTTGCCTCCGTAGGCGCCGGGTCCGGCAGCCACCTGGCCATGGAGGAATTCATGGCAAGCACCGGGACCCGGCTGGAACACGCGCCGTATCGCGGCTTTCCCCAGGCGGTGCTGGACCTGGTGGCGGGGCGGATCGAGGCGATGTTCGTCTCCGCCGGCGCGGTGCTGGCGCAGGTGCGCGAGGGCCAGGCACGGGCGCTGGCGGTGACGTCGGATGCGCGAATCCCCCAGACGCCCGCCGTGCCGACCCTGGCCGAGGCCGGGCTGCCCGGGGCCACGTCCTACGGCTGGGTCGCGCTGATCGCGCCCGCCGCCACGCCCGTCCCGCGGGTCGCGCGGCTGGCGCAGGAAGCCCAGGCGGCCCTGGCCGAACCGCGCACCCGCACGACGCTGGAGGCCGCCGGTTTCGAGATCGTCGCCAGCAGCCCGGCCGAGGCGGCGGCCTTCATTGCCGCCGAGGCCGAACGCTGGGGCGGACTGGTGCGCCGGCTCGGCATCAAGCCGGACGCATGACCGGCCG
>JBBRWI010000047.1:0-19232 GCA_038249305.1 Acetobacterales bacterium | reverse complement strand
TCAGCCAGGCTTCGTCGCGTCCGGTGCCATCATGCGGCCACCATGCGGGCCGTGATGGTGCATCCCTCGCCCGCCGCGAGGCTGGATTTCGGCGACCGCCAACTGGCCATTGGCATCGCGGTCCATCGCGCGGAACATCGCACTGGCGACGACCTGCAATTCGGCCAGGGTCACGCGGCCATCGGCATCGGCGTCCGCCGCGCGGAACATCGCCTCTCCGCGCTGCTGCATGCGCTCGGGCACCGGGCGATCGCCGCCCGGCATGTTGGCGGGGCGATAGGCCCGGAACTCCTCGATCGTAACGCCGCCGTCGCGGTTTGCATCCACTTCGGCGAAGCGCGCGGCGATGGCGGCCTGGAACTCCTCGCGGCTGATCTGGCCGTCGTTGTTGCGGTCGGCCATGGCGAACATGCGCCCCGCCTCAAAGGCCATGCCAGAGTGCCGCCCCGGTCCGCCAGCGCCGGGTCCACCCGGCACACCGGGTGCCGCGGCCTGCGGCAGGGTGGTGGCCGGCTGGGCCAGGGCGGCACCGGTGCCGGCAAGCCAGGTGGCCGCCATCAGGGTCAAAATCGGGTTGCGCATGCGTCGATACTCCGTGGAGGGATCGGAACGGACAACAAACGCCGTCCGTGACAACACCATGATCCCCTCCGGTAACGCGCCAGTGTCGGTCGGGGCGGCATTGGGTAAGAAAATGTCACGGCGGAGCGCTACCGCGCTGCACGTCTTGCGCGCGAGGAAGCGCCGGGCCGGCCAGGCGCTTCCGCAGGGCGTCGGTCATCGCGGCGGCGAAGCGGGTGATGGCCGGGCGGCCGGGCTTACAAGACGTCAGCCCGGCACGCCGGCCTCGCCCAGGTCCCAATACAGCCCGGCAAAAGCCGCGATTCCCTCCCGCGCCACGCCCGGCAACAGGTGTTCGTCCGGCCCGTGCTGCTTGCAGCCGTTGTAGGAGTGCGGCACCCAGACCAGCGGCACGCCCAGGTGATCGACAAACACATCCCCCGGCAGCCCGCCCGAGGAATTGGGGATGATCTGCACCGGCTTGCCCAGGGTTTCGGCCATGCTCGCCTGTGCCCAGCGCACCCAGGGATGGTCGGTGTCGGTGCGGCTGGCGGGCATGCGCAGGCCAGGGGTCTCGATCGCCACCTCGGGGAAACCCGTCGCGTCCAGGTGCGCGCGGATCGCTGCCGCGAAGCCGGTGGTGTCGGTGTCCACCGTGTAGCGGATCTGGCAATGCGCGACGGCATCGGGGGCCACGGCATTCACCGGGTTCTCCGGCCGGCCCGACAGCATCGCCAGCACGATGAAGCTGTTCCAGCCGTAGATTTTCTCGGCCGCCGACAGGCCGGGTTCGCCCCAGTCGGGGTCGATCGTCGCGCCCTCGCCTCCGGCATCGACCGGGCAGCCGGCCAGCACCGCGCGGACGCGGTTCGGCACCACGCGGCCCGCCGGCAGCAGACCATCGACCATGATCCGCCCGTGGCGGTTCATGATGCTGGCGATGGCATGCGCCAGCACGATCGCGGGGTCGGTGGTCAGCCCGCCCCAATGGCCGGAATGCACGCCCCCCTGCCGCAGCCGCACCGCCAGGCTGCAATGCCAGGTGCCGCGGGTGCCGGTGGCGATCGTCGGCACATCGGGCGCGACGCGCGGCCCATCGGAGGCGATCAACACATCGGCCTTCAGCAGGCCCTTGTTCCCAGCCACGAAGGCGCGCAGCCCCTTGCTGCCGCGCTCCTCGCACATCTCGATCAGCAGCTTGACGTTGAAGCCGATGTCGCCGCCGCGCTCGGCGATCACGGCTTCCAGTGCCGCGAGGTTCAGCGCGTGCTGGCCCTTGTTGTCGGCGGTGCCGCGACCGTACCAGCGCCCCTTCCGTTCGGTCAGCACCCAGGGGGCCAGCCCCTCCGACCACTGGTCCGCCAGGCCGCGCACCGTATCGCCATGGCCGTAGAGCAGCACGGTCGGCAGGCCCGGTTCCTCGATCCGCACCCCGGTCAGGATGGGCGGGAAATCCGGGTCGGGGTTGGGGTGGATGTCGCATTGGAAGCCCAGCCGCCCAAGCCAGGGCAGCAGCGCTTCCTCAAGGTAACGGCGGCAATCGGCCTCGTGCCCCGGGTCCTGGCTGGTCGAGGGCACCGCGACGAGGCCGGACAGCAGGTCGCGGAACTCCGCGTCGAAAAAAGCTTCGGCGCGCGCGATGGCGCCGGCGCGGTCGGACATGGATGTTGGCTCCGTGATCACTGCACCGGAGCATGCATCCCGCCGCCACGCCGGGAAACCCCGGCGCCGCTGTTTCGGCTGTCGCTATCGCGTCCGGGCGGGGCCGCTGCTACCGCCGCCGCTATTGCCGGGCAGCGAGGCGCCGAGCAGGGCCGCCGCGGCCAGGGGCAGCAAGGCGAGCGCCGCCGGTGCCGCGAGCGGCATGGCCGCATCGCTGGCAACCACCAAGGGAGCCGCGCGGGCCGTTTGTGGCGCCGGTGCCGCCGCCCGGGGCGGCACGGCGGGTGCCGCGATCATGCGCGGCTGGCTGCGAGGGGGGATGACCACACCGCCGTCAGCGGGCGGTACGGTGATGAATTGCATCTGCGCGGCAGCCGGCATGCTCGCCACGCCCGGCAGCAGCGCCACGCCCAAAACCAGCCATCGAAAAGCGGATGTCCTCATGCCCCATTGAATCGCGCCGACAACCGAGGATTGCAAGGACGAATCGCGCCACCCCGTCGGTTATTCGGCATCCGGCTGGTGGTCCGGCGCCGCGGCGATGAAGGCCGGCAGGGCGAGGCAGGCAGCCTCGGCCTCCAACAACCGCGGCAACCCGGCCAGCGCCACGCCAAAACGCCGCGCATTGCCGAGTTGCGGGACCAGGCAGACATCGACCAGCGTCGGCGTGGCGCCAAAGCAGAACGGCCCGGCCGAGGCCGCGACCAGCGCCTCCACCGCGGCCAGGCCTTCGGCGATCACCTCGCGCGACCAGGCCTGCACCTCCGGCTCCGCCTGGCCCATCGCGCGCAGGCGGGCCATGACCTTGAGGTTCTGCAACGGGTGGATGTCGCATGCGATCGCCAGCGCCGCGGCGCGGAGGCGCGCCCGGTGCAGCGCATCGCCGGGCAGCAGGCTGGGGGTCGGATGGACCTCCTCCAGCCATTCGATGATGGCCAGCGACTGGGTCAGCACCGCCCCCTCATCGGTTTGCAGCGCCGGCAACAGCCCCTGCGGGTTCAGCGCCAGGAAACCGGGCGCGCGCTGTTCGCCGCGCCGCAGGTGATGGTGGGCCTGGATCGCCGTCAGCCCCTTCAGGCCGAGCGCAATCCGCACCCGCCACGCGGCCGAGGAACGGAAGTAGCCGTGCAGGATCATCCCGGCGCCACCAGGTGCCGGGCGATGATCACCCGCATGATCTCGTTGGTTCCTTCCAGGATGCGATGCACCCGCAGGTCGCGCACGAGTTTCTCGATGCCGTAGTCGGCCAGGTAGCCGTAGCCGCCCAGCAACTGCAGCGCCTCATCGGCGACCCGGTGCCCGGTGTCGGTGACGAAGCGCTTGGCCATCGCGCAGAAGGCGGTCGCGTCGGGCGCGCCCGCGTCCAGCTTGCCGCAGGCGCGCCAGAGCAAGCCACGCGCCGCCTCCAATTCGGTGGCCATATCCGCCAGGCGGAACTGCGTCGCCTGGAAGTCGGCGATGGCGCGGCCAAAGGCACGGCGTTCGCGCACATAGGCCAGGGCGATGTCCAGCGCCCGCTGCGCGCCCCCCAGCGAACAGGCGGCGATGTTCAGCCGCCCCCCATCGAGTCCTGACATGGCGAAGCGGAACCCCTGCCCCTCGGCGCCAAGCAGCGCGCCGGCCGGCAGAGCCGCATCCTCGAACACCACCATGCGCGTCGGCTGCGCGTTCCAGCCCATCTTGCGCTCGTTGGCGCCGAAACTCAGCCCGGGCGTGCCGGCGGGCACCAGCATCGCCGAGATGCCGCCCGGCCCGTCGCCGCCGGTGCGGACCATGGTCAAATACAAATCGGCGGCGCCGGCGCCCGAGATGAACTGCTTGGAGCCGTTCAGCAACCAGCCCTCGTTGGTGCGCGTCGCCCGCGTCCGCAACGCCGCCGCGTCGCTGCCCGATCCGGGTTCGGTGAGGCAATAGGCGCCGATCCTCTCCATGGTCAGCAGCCCCGGCAGCCAGTCCGCGCGCTGCGCGTCATTGCCGTAGCGGTCCACCATCCAGCCGACCATGTTGTGGATGGACAGGAAGGCCGATACCGTCGGACAGCCGGTGGCCAGCGCCTCGAACACCACGGCCGCGTCCAGCCGGGTGAGCCCGGCGCCGCCCGAAGCCTCCCGCACATACAAGCCGGCCATGCCGAGGGCAGCCGCCTGGCGCAATTCGTCCACCGGGAAATGCTTGTCCCTGTCCCAGTCCAGCGCCTTGGGCGCCAGCACGTCGCGGGCAAAATCCTGGGCCAGGGCCTGGAGTTCGCGCGTGGCCTCCGGCAGGTCGAAGGCGGCATCGAGCGGCATGGCGGTCATCCTCTCCGGAAGTCTTGCCGCATCATCCCCCCGCCGGGCGGCCTGCGGCAATGCGCGAGGCGCGGCTTTCGCCCTGCGCCGATGCGACTACCTTAGGCTATCCAACCACGCAGGTCCGCATGACTGCCCTTCCGCTGGCCCTGACCATGGGCGAACCCGCCGGTATCGGTGGTGAGATCGCCGCCGGCGCGTGGCGCGCCCTGCACACGACTGGCCCGGTCTTTGTCCTGCTGGACGATGCCGACCGCATCCGCGCGCTGCCCAACGCGCCACCGGTTGTCGTCGTGGCCATGCCCGAGGACGCCGCATCGGTGTTTGCCACGGCGCTGCCCGTCCTGCACCGGCCGCTGCCGCACCCGGCCGTGCCCGGCGCGCCCGACCCCGCCCATGCCCCCGCCGTGCTGGGCGCGATCGCCGAGGCCGCGCAGCTGGCTATGGCCGGGCGCGTCGCGGCCGTCGTCACCAACCCGATCCAGAAGGCGACCCTGACTGCGGCAGGTTTTCGCCACCCCGGGCATACCGAATACCTGGCCGAACTGACCGCCGGCGGCCCGCCGGTGATGATGTTGGCCTGCGAGGGCCTGCGGACCGTTCCCGTCACGATCCACGAACCCCTGCGCACCGCCATCGCCCGGCTGACCACGGAGATGATCCTGGAGGTGGCCTTGGCGACCGCCGCGGCGCTGACACGCGATTTCGGCATTGCCGCACCCCGCCTGGCCGTCGCCGGGCTGAACCCGCATGCCGGCGAGGCCGGCACCCTGGGGGCCGAGGATGCCGAAATCGTTGCCCCGGCCGTCGCACTGTTGCAGGCCCATGGCATCGCAGCCTCCGGACCCTGGCCGCCGGACACCCTGTTCACCCCGACCGCCCGCACCCGCTACGACGCGGCAATCTGCATGTATCACGACCAGGCGCTGATCCCGGTCAAGACGCTGGACATGGCCGGCGGCGTCAATGTCACGCTGAACCTGCCGATCATCCGCACCAGCCCCGACCATGGCACGGCGCTGGACCTGGCCGGCACCGGGCGGGCCGATCCGGCCAGCCTGATCGCCGCCCTGCGCATGGCCGCCATCATCGCCGCCCACCACCGGAGACCCTGATGCGCCTGTCAGTGAACATCGACCACGTCGCGACCCTGCGGAATGCACGCGGCGGCGCCCACCCCTGCCCGATCGCCGCCGCCCATGCCGTGCTGGCGGCGGGCGCCGATGGCATCACCTTCCATCTGCGCGAGGACCGGCGCCACATCCGCGACGCTGATGTGGCGCGCCTGTTTGCCGAAGTGGACACGCGGCTGAACTTCGAAATGGCGGCGACGGAGGAAATGGTCCGCCTCTGCGCCGGCTACCGGCCGCAGGCCTGCTGCCTCGTGCCGGAAAAGCGCGCCGAGTTGACCACCGAGGGGGGCCTGGACATCGCCGCCGGGGGGGTGGCTCTGCGCGAGGCCGTGGCGCGGCTGGCTGGGCTCGGCATCGAGGTCGCGCTATTCATCGAGCCGGAGGCGCGCGCGGTGGAAGCCGCCCGCGTCATCGGTGCCCAGGCGGTGGAGTTCCACACCGGCCGCTATGCGGAGACCGGCGATGCCGAGGTGGGTCGGTCAGAACTCGACCGGTTGCGCGCGGCCGCGGCGATCGCGAACGCCGCGGGGCTGTTGTGCCACGCGGGGCACGGCCTGACGTATGATACGGTGGGCGCCATCGCCGCGATCCCACAGATGGAGGAGGTCAGCATCGGCCACTTCCTGATCGGCGCCGCGGTGATGGAGGGCCTGCCCGCCGCCGTACACCGGATGCGGCGCGAGATCGCAGCGGGGCGCGCGTAACCCCGCCAGAGGTTGGGGCGCCCGAAAATCAGGCGCCGGCAGCCCAGGCGATGCGATGATCCGCATTGGCCGCCGCCGGGATTGGCCTTACGACGCGCGCCCAGGCGGTCGCCTCGTCGACGATCCTGTCCACATCGCTCGGCGGCAGCAGTTCGACGAATTCGCGTGCCGTCATCGCATGGGGGTCCCAGGTCGCCGCAGCTTGCGAGAGCCAGCCCTGCGGCGGCGCCTGCAACGGGCACAAGTCGTGGCCGAGGTCCCTAAGCACCCCGACCCGGCGCACCATCAGGAGGACGCGGCGGGCGGCATCGAGCCGCATCCGCTCGGCGAATTCGCCGGTCGCCAGTTCGGTCACCGTGGTCAGCGCCGCGCCGCGCAATTTCGACGCCTGGCTTTGCTGGCCGAATTTCTCTGGGTCGGTCGCCTGCCTCTCTGGGCCGTTCGTGTGCGGTGGCGTCATCTGGGGGCCCTGGTCGGGCATGGGTCTTTCCAATCCTGAGATTCGGGCAGCCGTTGGTGCCCAACCATTTGGGCCCTACGACCGCTACGTTCAGCACGGCACGCAGACCGTGTCGGGTCTTCGGCTGCACTAAGAACCCAATGCAAACTAAGAAGATTACAGAACCGTTCAACGGGTCCGGCTCGGCATTTCCTCTTCGAACGCGATGCCCGGCCTTGCGTTGCATGCATGGCGAAATGTGCGCCTGGCAATCGGCGCACCGGTCGCAGTCATCGTCGTTCCGGCGCGGGCCCGAAGGGCGTAGAAAACGAAAGTGACAGCGCAGCTGAACGCTCCCCGACTCAAGGTCATCGCGGCAAGGCGCGGCCCCCGCCTCGGCTGCCTTGCGCTGGCGGTGCTGCTCGCGGCACCCGGCGCCGGGTCGCAAGCACCCTCACCGCTCCAGGCCCCGGCCCAAGCCCAGGCCCAGGCCCAGGCCCAGCCCGTGCCGGCGGCAACGTCGCTCGCCTATACCCTCACGATCCAGCCGACCGGCGATGATGCGTTGGATGCGGCGCTGGCGGCGACCTCGGGGCTGAGGGCCCTGGAATCGGCGCCGCCCGAGGATGGCCCCGGGTTGATCGCGCGCGTTGCCGAAGATGTGCGTCGCCTGCCCGCTGCGTTGCGGGCCGAAGGCTATTGGGCCGGCGATATCGGCGCCGAGATCGCGGGCCTCGCCCCCGACAGTCCGGCCCTGCCCGCCACGCTCGCGGCAGCGCTGCGCGATGGCACCCCCGTCTCCGTCAGCCTGTTGCCGCGGCCCGGCCCACGCTATGCGCTCGGCGCCATCGCGGTGCGTCCGGCCGAGGGCGCCGATCCTGCGGCGGTCGCCGCCGCCGCCGCGCGGCTTGACATCGCCCCGGGCGAACCCGCCCGCATCGCCCCCGTGCTGGCGGCCGAGACCCGCCTCATCGCCAGCCTGCGCGATACCGGCCACCCGCTGGCCACGGTCGTCGCACGCGAGGCCGTGCTGGATTACGACCGCCAGGTGCTGGATGTGACCTGGCGGCTCGCCCCCGGCCCCGTCGCGCGCTTCGCCGCCCCCGTCGTCACCGGGCAGCAACGCACGCGTTCGGCGTTCCTCGATCGCGTGGCCGGCCGCATCACCGGGGAAGCCTTCACCCCCGCCGCCGTCGAGCGCGCCCGCCAGGCCTTGGCGGGGCTGGGCGTCTTCGCCTCCGTCAGGGCGCAGCCGGGCAGCGCCGTCGCCGCCGATGGCAAGCTGCCGATCACCTTCAGCGTGCAGGAGCGCCCGCTGCGCAGCATCGGCGTGTCCGGCGCCTATGAGACCAACTACGGCCTCTCCGGCCGCGTCTGGTGGGAGCACCGCAACCTGTTCGGCGGCGCCGAGCGCCTGCGGCTGGAGGCGGAGGTCTCCCGCCTCGGCGTGTCCTCGACCGAGGACCTGAACTATCGCGTCTCCGCCGGGCTGCGCAGCCCCGACGTGTTGAACCAGCCGATCACCCTGACCACCGATATCTCGGCCCTGCGCGAACGGCTGACCGTCTATGGCCGCGATGCGGTGACCGCCCAGGTCGGCCTTGAACGGATGATCGGCCCGCGCTGGACGCTGCGCGCCGCGCTCGGCGCGGAGGTCGGCCGCGCGGCGCCGGATGGCGAGCCCTTCGCCGACTACCAGATCCTGTCCCTACCGCTGTCGGCGCGGTGGGACGGCACCAACGACCTCCTGGACCCCCGGCGCGGCGGGCGGGTCACGCTGCTGGCCACACCGGCCCAGGAACTGCTCGGCGAGCAGAGCTATGCGATCCTGAAGGCGACCGGCACGCTCTACCTCGATCTGGTCGGCGAAGGCCGCGGCGTGCTGGCGCTGCGTGGCGTGGTCGGTTCGCTGGCCGGGGCCACGGCGACATCGGTGCCGCCGCAGCAGCGCTTCTATGCCGGCGGGGCCGGATCGGTGCGCGGCTACGACTTTCTCTCGATCGGCCCCGTCGGCCCGACCGGACAGCCGACCGGCGGGGCCAGCCTGCTCGAAGGCTCGGTCGAATGGCGGCAGCGGCTGGCGGGCCCCTGGGGCATGGCGGTCTTCGTCGATGCCGGCGCGGTCGGGGAAACCTACCGCCCCGAGGCGCGCAATACCCGCATCGGGGCAGGCGCGGGGGTGCGCTACATGACCGCCATCGGCCCGATCCGGGCGGATGTGGCCGTGCCGCTGGTCAGCCAGGAAGGCTCCTCCGGCTATGGGCTGTACATCGGCCTGGGGCAGGCGTTTTGAGCCGCGTGTTCCGCGTCCTGGCGGGCGCTACGTTGGCGATCCCGTTGCTGCTGGCCGGCGCCATCCTCGCCGCGAACACGCAGCCGGGGCGGGACGGTCTGGCGCGGCTCGTTGCGGCCGCGGTCCCGGGGCTGGTCATCGAAGGCCTGTCGGGGGCGCTGCCATCCCAGATCGGCGCCCGTCGGATCACCCTGGCCGATGCCGACGGCGTCTGGCTGGCGGTCGAGGGCCTGGATGTCCGGATCGACTGGCCCGCCCTGTTGCGGCGGACCCTGCGCATCGAGCGCCTGACCGCCACCAGCGCTCTGGTGCATCGGTTGCCGGCCGGCAGCGCGGATGCGCCAGCGACGGATGCGGGCGTCATTCCGTCCCTGCCCAGCACCCCGCTGCCGCTGGAACTCGACGAACTGCGGGTCGACGCGCTGGTCTTGGACGCCGCCGTGATGGGCGTCGCGGCACGGTTGGCGCTCGACGCCTCGGGGGGGCTTGGCGGCGGCATCGCCAAGGTCGTGGTCGCGTTGCGGCGGCTGGATGCCCCGGGCCAGGCGGGGCTGACCTTGGACTGGAACCCCGCGGCCGACCACCTGGCGGCAGCGTTGACGCTGGATGAGCCGGCCGGCGGCCTGGTCGCCACGCTGCTGGGCCGGCCCGATGCGGCGACGCATTTGGCGCTGTCGCTGGATGGGCCGATCGACGCCGCGCCGTTTCGCGTGCAGGCCCGGCTTGGCGACAGCGATCGGGCCGATGCCGATGGCACGATCGGCTTCGCACCCGACGGCACCGCCACGCTCAGGCTTGCGGCCACGGCGACGGCCCCGGGGCTGCTGCCACCGGCGCTGGCCGAGCTGTCACTGACGGCCGGAATGCGACGCGCGCCGGATGGCGGCCTGGTCGTCACTGCGGCCACGGCCAAGGCCCCGGCCGCGCATGTATGGCTGTCGGGCACGCTTGCGGCGAGCGGCGCAGTCTCCGCGGCGTGGCGGGCGGAGGCGAGGCCGGGGGCCGCGGCCCTGCTGCCGGCGGAGACGGGTTTTGCCGCGGCCGTCGCCGAGGGGCACCTCAGCGGCACCCTGGACGGCCCAATCCTGGATGGATCGCTGCGCGTGACCGATCCGCGCAGCGGCGTGGCGGTGCTCGATCCGCTGCTGGGCGCCAGCGCCACGCTCACTTTGCGGGCCGGGCTGACGCAGGCCACCGGCACGTTCGAGGCTTCTGCCATCCAGGCGCGTATCGCCGCGACCTGGCAGGCGGTGCTGGCCGGCCGCATCGAGGTGACACTGCCGGACCTCACGGCGCTCGGCTCTGGGCTGGCCGGTTCGGCGCGGGCGACCGGGACGCTGGCGGGCGGGATCGAGGACGGCCGCGTGGTCTTCGACGGCTCGGGCGAGGATTTGGCCTCGGGCGAGACTTGGCTCGGCAGCCCAACCTTGTCGGGCAGCCTGCGCCTGGCCGCGGGCCGCCCCGTCGAGGTGACGGCCGAAGGCCGGGCGAGCCTTGGCAGCCTGCCGATCGGCCTGCGCGTGCAGGCAGCGCCCGAGGGTACAAGGATCAGGATCACGACGGCGCGGCTGACCGCCGGCGAGGCCATCCTGAACGCGACCGGCCTCATCGACCCGGTCACCCTGTTGGCCGAGGGCAGCGCGAGCCTCGCCATCCCCGACTTGGCCACGCTGCTGCCCGGGGCACCGCCGGGGCGGGTCGCGGCGCGGCTGCGGGCCAGTGTGATCGAGGCCGTACAGCATCTGGACCTGGAAGCGGAGGCGGCGCTGCGCGGTGGCACGACCGCCTCCGCCAGCGCGCGCGGCCCGTGGGACGGCCTGGCCCTGACGGCGCAGGCGGCCGGCGCCGGGCTGCGCGGTTCGTTGCGCGGCACGGCACGGCCGCGGGACCGGCTGCTGGACGTGACCGCGCTGGAGGTGCTGGGCGCCGACACGCCGCCGCTGCGCCTGTTGCGCCCCGCCCGGCTGCGGCTGGCTGATGACGGGCCGACGATCTAAGGCCTGGCCCTGGGTGTCGGCACCGGGCGGATCGAGGCCGCCGGGGCGCTGCGCGGCCGCATCGAGGCGACGTTGCGAGCGGTGCCGATCGACGTCACTGGAGCGCTGACCGGCCGGCTCGATGGCACCGTCACCCTCCAAGCCGCCGAACGCGCCCGGTTCCAACTGGCCGCCACGGCGATCGCCAGCCCTTTGGCACCGGGCCTGCCCCCCGGCAGCGTCCGGGTCGAGGGCGAGGCGACGGCCGCCGGCGCCAGCCTGCGCGGCACCGCCGAGGCGGGCGTGGCCGGGCGGTTCGACCTGACCGCGCGGTTGGGCGGGTATGGCGGCGGGGCGCCGCTGGAGGGCACGCTGCGCGGCAGCCTCGACGCCGCGCGGCTCGCGGCACCGTTCATCGCGGGGGGGGCCGACCGGGTATCGGGGCGCATTGCCCTGGATATGCGTCTGGGCGGGACCCTGGCGGACCCGCTGCCGGACGGCACGGCGATCCTGTCGGCCGGTTCCTGGCAGAATGCGGCGCTGGGCGGCGCCGTGACCGATGTCGCGGGCCGGTTGCGCTTTGCCGGGACCAGCCTGCGCATCGAAGCTTTGACCGCGCGCACCGCCGGCGGCGGCAGCCTTGCCTTGGACGGCAGCCTGGAACCGCTCGCCGATGGCGTCCCGGCGGCGCTCCGCCTGGTCGCGCGGAATGCCCGCCCGATCAATGGCCCCTTCGGCACGGGGGAATTCGACGCAGATCTGGCGCTGGACGGCCCGTTACTGGGTGCGGCCAGCCTGACCGGGCGGGTGCTGGTCAAGCGCGCCGATTTGCGGGTGCCGGAGACCTTGCCGGCATCGGTGCCGCGACTGTCTGGGGTGCGCGCGCGCGGAACGCGCCCGTCCGGGGCGGCCCCGCTGCCGCAGCCCCGCGCATCGGGGCGCGGCGGCCCGGCCTGGGCCCTGGCGGTGCAGTTGGACGCACCGCAACGCATCCTGGTGGTCGGGCGGGGGCTGGACGTCGAGTTGGGGGGCGGGCTGGCGCTGCGCGGCACGCTGGGCGCACCGCAGGCCGATGGCGCTTTGACGCTGCGGCGCGGCACCGTCGCCCTGCCGACGCGCCGGCTGGCGTTTCAGCGCGGGACACTGACCTTCCTCGGCGATCCGATCCCGGAGTTGAACCTGGTGGCCGGCGCCGATTCGGGCGGCTACAGCGTGGCGATCGAGGTGACGGGGCCCGCGACCGCGCCGCGCATTGCCATCACGTCCAGCCCGACGCTGCCGCCGGAGGAGGCGATGGCCCTGTTGCTGTTCGGCCGCAGCGGGCAGCGGCTGTCGGCGGGGGAGGCGGTGCAGGCGGCGCAAGCGCTGGCGCAACTGTCGGGGCTGCCGGCCTTTGCCGACGGGGGCTTGTTGGGCCGGCTGGGCCGCAGCCTGGGGTTGGACCGGCTGGGCGTCGGGACCAGTGCCAGCGGGGCGGCCGGGGTGGATGCCGGGCGGTACATCGCGCCGGGGCTTTACCTGGGTATTCGCCCGGGCACGGACGGGTCGCTGCCCGGGGTTGCGGCGCAATGGGATTTGACGCCGCGGCTGCGGTTGGAGGCGGAGACCAGCCGCGGGGCGGGTGGGGAGCGGGTTGGAATGGGGTATGAGTTGGAGTATTGATCAAAACACTGTCCGCAGCCCCACTTGGCCGAAAGCCCTGGGGGCGTGTGATCCAGTATTTTATAGATCGAGCTGGTGGTGAGGAACATGTGAGGATGAGAATTGCAGTTGTAGGCACATCCAACTCGATCGGCACCGGCGGCTACGTCTCTGGCATGCAAGAGAGTGGTAAAGTTCATTCAATTGAGAATTTTTCTCTTGGACATAGCACCAGTGTCGTTCTGCCAATGATAAAAAAGAAGATAGACTTTTCATCTTTTGATTTCTGTATTTTTGATTTTGTGGTGAATGAAGAAGTCCAGCTAAAAAATATATTAGAGATATCTTTGATAAATGATCTTTTAGTTGATTTCATCAGCGGCATGGAAAATACCAGATGTATACCTGTTATTCTAATAATGCCTAGTCATCTTGGATTAGGAGAAATGAAGCCGGCGCGCGCCTTTTACACCGATTTTGCGCGCCGACACGGAGTTCCTTTTTTTGACTTCTATATCCACCTTGAAAATCTAGCCCACTATTCGAAACTATCGGTGAAATCGCTTTTCCGGGACCCGGATCATCTTGATCGTTGGGCAGCCTCGGCCTTTGGTTTCAAGCTGGCCGAGATCCTTGCTTCTCGTCTTTCAAAGCACGTTGAAAAAATATTCTCAGAAAAGGATGGCATGCTATTCGACTATATGGATTTCAGCAGCCTGCAATTGGGCACACCCACCATAACTCGAGAATCTTCAGTCTTGAAAGTAGAATTACAAATCCTCCGGGGTAAACAAACGATTCAAGTTCCCATTCAAAAGGGCAGTCAGATTATCGGAATAGCATTGAATCTTGGAAATACAAATGCGTTGATCACGCTCACATCAGGAAGTTCACGGGCGAGGTACGATTTCGGTGATCGATATTTGTTAGCGGACGACGAGCGCCCCGTGTTCGTTGTCCGACCAATTGTTCCGTTCACATTGGATGAAACATTGCAAATAGGCATCCAGCCACCCACAAAAGGTGGAGACCGACCGCCAATTCTCGAGATCGGCGGGCTCACCATTCGACGATCCATTGGCAAGCAAAATGAACTTAGTACAAACGATAAAGATATTGATCTCGCCCTGGCAATTTCTGACGCCGACGTTAGATTTGCAGCAATGCTTGGGAATCGGCTTTCAAATGTCAGAATCGCATTACAAAGAGAAATGACAGAAAATGCTAAACAAGAAAGTAATTGATTTTTTCGAATCTAAAATTTTAACTGCACCACCGATTCGCGCGGAAAAACTCTAATCGGCACACGCGAATATCCTTTGGAGGGAAGGTTTTTTTAAAAAATACAGCGAATGAGCTGGCTCATTCTGCGGTCACTACCCCCTCCATCTAACTCCCCGCCGAATTGTTTTCGCCGGAATTCCAGCGGCGAGGCAGTTTTCAAGAATTTCTCCAGTCACAAGCGCGCGACTTCCTATGATGCTGCCATTTCCGACAGACGAACCGCCAAAAAGCATCACATCTTCGGCGAGCCACACGTCACCGCCGATCGTGATCGGGGCGTCCGGATTAATCTGATCACCCGTTTGTATATCAAAAATGTAATGACTGTCTGTAGAGCGGAACTTTGCGTTGTAAAACAAACAACGATTCCCGACCGTTATCGGGCCGCCCACATTCATGAAGATGACTGTCCTAATTTTGTTGTTTTGGCAGATATTCACCGATCCACCGATTTTCTTAAAAAAATATGCCCGCGTATATGATTATAATCATCAATTTTTACTTTACAATTTGAAACATGAAAATGTATCTGTAAATCATCTAGTTTATTTTTTGCCTAATATGGACGTGGCAATTGTCAACACTTTTGTGACGTCCACGATCAATTCTCTCCCTTTTACCCATCGTCCGACGCTTAATGACTGCGGAGGCAACCGGATAACACAAGCGTCTCTGGTTTCAAGGTCAGGCAACGTGCTGCTGACGGATCAAGCGTCGCTGCTGGATGGATTGTCGTTGGCGGCCTTCGCGTTCGACCAGGATGGTCTGGCCACGGCCGAAGGTGACATCGGCGAGGGTTCGGCTGGTGATGCTGCCGTGGCGCCCCCAGGTCTGGTCGACGACGAAGCGCTCGACCGGCGCTGCCGGATCGCCGGGCCGGTCGTCGGTCTCGAGCACGCGCCGTCAGCGACCGGGTGTTCCTCGGTCCCTTCTGCCGCAGCATGCCCCCAGGCACCCCCCCCATGTTGCAGTGCCAAGCGCCGCCTGCCACGCTTCACTCGCATCCGGAAAACCCTCCGCGCGCAAGAAAACCAGACGTAACTGTCAATAACCCGTCCAGGTATAGGGAGACGTGACCTTGCTGACCTTAGCCTTGCTGTTGGTCATGCTGCTGGGGGGCGCCTCGATCGCCTACAGCTACGTGACGTCAAAGGATGTCCTCGCCCGCGATCCGGGCTCCGCCCGGATGCAGGAAATCGCCCAGGCAATCCAGGAAGGCGCCCAGGCCTATCTGAAGCGCCAGTATCTCACGATCGGCGCCGTCGGCGTGGTGCTGTTCATCCTGGTC
Organism: Acetobacterales bacterium; assembly: GCA_038249305.1. Classification (GTDB taxonomy): domain Bacteria; phylum Pseudomonadota; class Alphaproteobacteria; order Acetobacterales; family Acetobacteraceae; genus Humitalea. Next base: position 3,963 of record JBBRWI010000047.1, on the reverse strand, counting down.
GCCTGGCTGCTCGGCATCGCCGTCGCCATCGGCTTCCTGATCGGTGCTGTGCTTTCGGCCGCGGCCGGCTTCATCGGCATGAACGTCTCGGTGCGCGCGAATGTGCGCACGGCCCAGGCCTCGGCGACCGGGCTTGCCGCCGGGTTGGACGTCGCCTTCAAATCGGGCGCCATCACCGGGATGCTGGTCGCTGGCCTCGCCCTGTTGGGGGTGACCGTCTATTTCTTCATCCTGGTGATCCTCGGCGGGCATCCGCCGCAGTCGCGCCTGGTTATCGACAGCCTCGTCGCCCTCGGCTTCGGCGCTTCGCTGATCTCGATCTTCGCCCGACTGGGTGGCGGCATCTTCACCAAGGGCGCCGACGTCGGCGGCGACATGGTCGGCAAGGTCGAGGCCGGCATCCCCGAGGATGACCCCCGCAACCCGGCCACCATCGCCGACAACGTCGGCGACAACGTCGGCGACTGCGCCGGCATGGCAGCCGACCTGTTCGAGACCTATGCCGTCACCCTGGTGGCGACCATGGTACTGGCCGCCATCGCCTTCCAGGATGATGCGATGCGGGTCGCGGGCATGCTCTATCCGCTCACGATCGGCGGCATCTGCGTGATCACCTCGATCGCCGGCACGTATTTCGTAAAACTGCCGGCCAGCCAGAACATCATGGGCGCGCTATATCGCGGGTTGATCGTCACGGCACTTCTGTCGCTGGCGGCGACGCTGCCGCTGACGGGGATCGTCTTCGGCGGTTTCACCCACCAGATCACGGCTCAGGGCACGGTGTTCACGCCGTTCGGCCTGTGGCTTTGCGGTGTCGTCGGCATCGCGGTGACCGCCTGCCTCGTGGTGATCACCGAATACTACACCGGCACGCAGTTCGCGCCGGTCAAGGCGATCGCCGAAAGCAGCCAGACCGGCCACGGCACCAATGTGATCCGCGGCATCGCGGTCAGCATGGAAGCGACCGCGATCCCCGCCTTGATCATCATCGCGGGCATCCTGTTCAGCTACAACATTGCCGGCCTCTATGGCATCGCCATCGCGACCACGACGATGCTGGGCGTCGCCGGCATGATCGTGGCGCTGGATGCTTTCGGTCCGGTCACCGACAATGCCGGTGGCATCGCCGAGATGGCCGGGTTGCCGCCGGAAATCCGCCACACGACGGATGCGCTGGATGCGGTCGGCAATACCACCAAGGCGGTGACCAAGGGCTATGCCATCGGTTCGGCCGCATTGGGCGCGGTGGTCCTCTTCGCGGCCTATACGCAGGATCTGAACTACTTCATCGCGAACAGCGACCTGTATCCGTTCTTCGCCGGCATCGGGCCGCTGACCTTCTCGCTGTCCGACCCCTATGTCGTGGTCGGCCTGCTGTTCGGCGGCATGTTGCCCTACCTGTTCGGCGGCATCGCGATGACCGCAGTCGGTCGTGCCGCGATGAGCGTGGTCGAGGAAGTCCGCCGCCAGTTCCGCGAAAACCCCGGCATCATGACGGGCGAAACCCGGCCCGACTATGGCCGCGCGGTGGACCTGCTGACCAAGAGCGCGATCCGGGAGATGATCATCCCCTCCTTGCTGCCGGTGCTGTCGCCCATCGTCTGCTTCGCCGTGATCCTGTTGGTCGGCGGCAAGGCGGCCGCCTTCTCGGCACTCGGGGCCATGCTGCTCGGCGTGATCGTGACGGGTTTCTTCGTCGCGGTCAGCATGACCACCGGCGGCGGCGCCTGGGACAATGCGAAGAAGTATATCGAGGAAGGCAACTACGGCGGCAAAGGCAGCGAGGCCCACAAGGCCGCGGTGACCGGCGACACCGTGGGCGACCCCTACAAGGATACCGCGGGTCCCGCGGTGAACCCGATGATCAAGATCACCAACATCGTGGCCCTGCTGCTGCTCGCCGTCCTGGCGCGCCAGTAAGTCTAAGCCGCCGGCACCCGCTGGGGTGCCGGCGGCACCAGCACCTCGGCGCGCACCGGCCGCCCGGTCAGCCAGCCCTGGATGACCGTGCAGCCCTCGCGCCGCACGGCGAAGGCTTCGGCCTGCGTCTCGACGCCTTCGGCCAGCACCTCGATCCCCATGCCGCGCGCGAGCGTCACGGTCGCGCGCAGCACCGCGCGATTGCCGGGCGAGCGATCGAGCCCGGCCACGATACTGCGATCGAGCTTGATCCGCTGCACCGGCAACCGCACCACATGCTGCAGCGACGACAACCCGCCGCCGAAATCATCCAGCGCCAACCCCACCCCGATCGCCCGAATCCGGGCCAGCGTTGCCTCGATCGGCGCGATGTCGCGCACCGCCAGATCCTCGGGAATCTCGATCTCAAGCGCGGCCGGCGGAACGCCGTGCCGCAGCAACGCGGCAGCGATGCGGTCGGCGAAGCCCGCATCACACAGCGAGAGCACGGTTGCGTTCACCGCGATCGCCCGGGGTGCGCCGGGCACGCCGCGCCAGGCCGCCGCCTGGCGAAGCGTCGCTTCGAGCACCCAGGCATCGATCGCCTGCAGCAAGCGCGCTTCGCTCGCCGCCGGGAAGATCTCCGACGGCGGCACCGTGCGGCCAAGCCGCGACGAGTTCCAGCGCAGCAGCGCCTCGGCCCCCACCAACGCGTGCGTGGAAACGTCCCGCTGCGGCTGGAATTCCAAATGGAACTCGTCGTTGTCGAGGGCGACGATCAACGCCGCGCGCATCGCCTCCCGGCGGTCCACCGCTTCGCGCAAGGCCGGGCGGAAGACCAGTGCGCCGTTCCGGCCCGTCTGCTTGACGCCCAAGATGGCGAGCTCCGCGGCGCGCAGCAGGTCGTCCGCCGTTCGCCCATGCTCCGGCGCGATGGCGATACCGATGCTGGCCGAAACCGTCAGATCGAGGCCGCGGTAGTCCAGCGGCACCCGCATGGCGCGATGCAATCGTGTGGCGATGGCGCGCGCCCGGGGTTCGCCGGCGCCCGGGGCGATGACCGCGAATTCATCCCCACCAACGCGGCAACACACATCGCCCGGACGGACGCAGGCCCGGATGCGTGCAGCCGCCGCGATCAGCAGCGCATCGCCAGCGCCCTGGCCGAAGCGGGCATTGGTCTGCTTGAAATCATCGAGGTTGATTGTCACCAGCGCCCCACCGCCGCCGCCGTCACGCACCAGCGCATCAAGCACCGCACGGAACTGGGCACGGTTCGCAAGGCCGGTCAGCAGGTCGTGCTCCGCCAGATGCTCGGCCTGCGCCTGCGCGCGTTTCAAGGGCGTGATGTCGATCACCGTGATCACGCAGCGGTCGCCATCGCCAAGCCAGGGCGACACAGCCACCAGCAGGCTGCGTTCCGAGCCATCCGGCTGCGGCAGCCCGACCTCAACCTCCTGCCCTACGGGAAATCCGAAGGGCCCATCCGCATCGTCGGGAAAGGTGCGTCGGAACGCCGCATCTTCGAGCCGCGCGGGCGCCTGCGCCCCAGGGAACAACCGCGCCAACCGCGCATTCGCTGACCGCGTGCGGCCGGCGTCGTCCAATTCCCAGATACCGACTTGCGCGCTTTCAAGCAGCACGCGGGCCTTGGCTTCGCTGTCCTGGAGTGAGGCCTCGCGTTGCTTGATCGAGGTGATGTCAAGGGCGAGGCCCGCGACTTCACCACCCGAAAGCCGCTGCTTCACGATCCGCATCCAGCGACCATCCGCGTAGCGCCGGTCGAAGCCTTCGGCAGAGTCGCTTTCGTGCTGGGCTATGCGACGCGCGACCTCGGCCTCGATTCGCGCCGAGGCTCCGGCCACGGTCGGGTCGGGAAACATGGTGCGCACCACGGCCATCCGCATCAGATCGTCGTAGCGGACGGGCCTGCCCCCCGCGGCGGCCAGGGCCTCATCGTGCAAGGCCAGGTAGCCGCGGCTGGCGAACCGCAGCACCCGGTCCGCGTCGAAGACGGCAAAGTGGCAGGGAATGTGATCGACCGCACGCACCACCAGGTCGAGC
>JBBRWI010000046.1:0-19531 GCA_038249305.1 Acetobacterales bacterium | reverse complement strand
CATGAGCCACCAATGGGTCTATTCCTTCGGCGCCAGCCTGAACGAGGGCGGTGCCGCGATGCGCAATCTGCTCGGTGGCAAGGGCGCGAACCTGGCTGAAATGGCGGGGATCGGGCTGCCGGTGCCGCCCGGCTTCACCATCACGACCGAGGTCTGCACCGCCTACTACGACAATGCCAGGACCTATCCGGCCGAGCTGGAAGCGCAGGTCGAGGCCGGCCTCAAGCGGATCGAGGAAGCCGTCGGCGTGGTCTTCGGCGACCATCACAAGCCGTTGCTGGTCTCTGTCCGCTCCGGCGCCCGCGTATCGATGCCGGGCATGATGGACACGGTGCTGAACCTGGGGCTGAACGATGCGACGGTGGAGGGCCTGGCCGCCGCGTCCGGCGATGCGCGCTTTGCCTGGGACAGCTACCGCCGCTTCATCCAGATGTATGGCTCGGTCGTGCTGAACGTGGACCATCACCGCTTCGAGGAGATCATCGAGGCGGTGAAGCTCGACACCGGCGCCAACGAGGACACGCAGTTGACCGCGCAGGACTGGCACCGCGTGGTGCATGGCTACAAGGAAATGGTGGCCGAGGAGACCGGGCGCCCCTTTCCGCAGGCGCCGCATGAACAGCTTTGGGGCGCGATCGGCGCCGTGTTCGGGTCCTGGATGAACCCGCGCGCGAACACCTATCGCCGCCTGAACGACATTCCCGCCAATTGGGGCACGGCGGTGAACGTGCAGGCCATGGTGTTCGGCAACATGGGCCAGGATTGCGCAACCGGCGTGTGCTTCACCCGCGACCCCAGCACCGGCGAGAACATCTTCTACGGCGAATACCTGATCAACGCGCAGGGCGAGGATGTCGTGGCCGGCATCCGCACGCCGCAGCCGATGGCGCAGCTCAAGGCCAAGCCGGATGAGACGAGCATGGAGGTCGCGATGCCGGCGGCCTATGCCGAACTGGTGGCGGTGCGCCAGAAGCTCGAAAAGCACTATGCCGACATGCAGGACATCGAGTTCACGGTGCAGCAGAACAAGCTCTACATGCTGCAAACCCGCAACGGAAAGCGCACCGCCGCGGCCAGCCTGAAAATCGCGGTGGACATGGCCGAGGAAGGGCTGATCGACCGCACCGAAGCCGTGCGCCGGGTGAACCCGGGCGCGCTGGACCAGTTGCTGCACCCGACGCTGGACCCCAAGGCGCCGCGCAAACTGCTCTCCAAGGGCCTGCCGGCGAGCCCCGGCGCTGCCTCCGGCGTCGTCGTATTCAACTCCGACGAAGCCGAGACCCGCGCCGCAAAGGGCGAGGCGGTGATCCTCGTCCGGATCGAGACCAGCCCCGAGGATATCCATGGGATGCATGCCGCCCGCGGCATCCTGACCACCCGCGGCGGCATGACCAGCCACGCGGCGGTCGTCGCGCGCGGCATGGGCCGGCCCTGCGTCGCCGGTGCCGGCGGGGTGCAGGTGGACTACCACGCCCAGGCCCTGGCGGCCGGCGGCCATATCATCCGCGGCGGCGAGACCATCACCCTCGATGGCGCGACCGGGGAGATTTTCATCGGTCACGTCGCGATGATCGAACCGCAACTGTCCGGCGATTTCGCAACCCTGATGGGGTGGGCCGATGGCGTGCGTCGCCTGAAGGTTCGCGCGAATGCCGAAACCCCGCTCGATGCCGATACCGCCCGTCGGTTCGGTGCCGAGGGCATCGGCCTTTGCCGCACCGAACACATGTTCTTCGACCCGGCCCGCATCGGCGCGGTGCGGCAGATGATCATGAGCGAAACCGAGGGCGGGCGCCGCGATGCGCTGTCGAAGCTGCTGCCGTTCCAGCGCGCGGATTTCGTCGAATTGTTCCGCATCATGGCGGGGCTGCCCGTCACCATCCGCCTGCTCGACCCGCCGCTGCACGAATTCCTGCCGCACAAGGACGAGGACATGGCCGAGGTCGCGGAAAGCCTGGGCGCCGACCTCGCGACCATGCAGCGCCGTGCCGCCGATCTGGCCGAGGCCAACCCGATGCTGGGCCATCGCGGCTGCCGCCTGGGCATCACCTACCCCGAGATCTACGCGATGCAGTCGCGCGCGATCTTCGAAGCCGCGATCGAAGTCGCCAAGGAAACCGGCAAGCCGGTGGTCCCGGAAATCATGATCCCGCTGGTCGGCATCAAGCGCGAACTGGACATCACCCGCGCCCAGGTCATCCGCATCGCCGAGGAGGTGTTTGCCGAGACAGGTGCCCGGGTGGACTATCTGGTCGGCACCATGATCGAACTGCCGCGCGCGGCGCTGACCGCGGACAAGATCGCCGATGTGGCGGATTTCTTCTCGTTCGGCACCAATGACCTGACGCAGACCGTGTTCGGCCTGTCACGCGACGATGCCGGCAAGTTCCTGCCCTACTACATCGATCACGACATCCTGCCGAAGGACCCCTTCGTGTCCATCGACATCGAGGGCGTTGGCGCGCTGATCGCCATCGCGGCCGAGAAGGGGCGTTCGGTGAAGCCCGACCTCAAGCTTGGCATCTGCGGCGAGCATGGCGGGGATCCGGCCAGCATCCAGTTCTGCGAGCAGATCGGGTTGGATTATGTGTCGTGCTCGCCCTATCGCGTGCCGGTTGCACGACTGGCGGCGGCGCAGGCGGCCCTGGCGGCCTTCGGGATGGACCGCACGGCGTAAGCCGCGCGGCCCGCGCCGTCAGCCGAAGACGTCGGCGGGGCTGTCGATGCGCAGTTGATCGCCCATGTCGCGGCCCATGCGCGCGGCATCGGCCGGCGCACCGACCACCGTCTTCTTCAGCAAGAACGAGCCATCCGCGCGCGCCACCAAGCCGGTCAACTGCAGGTCGCGGTTCGGCAGGATCTTGGCATAGGCCCCGATCGGGGTGCGGCAGGAACCATCCAACGCGCCGAGCAAGGCGCGTTCGGCGGTGGCAACGACGCGCGCGGTCGGGTCTTCGATCGCGGTCAGCATTTCGTGCAGTTCGACATCCTTGGCACGGACGGTGACGCCGACGATGCCTTGGCCGGCGGCGGGGACCATGATTTCCGGGTCCAGCACGATTCCGGCCTCATGCTCCATTTCCAGCCGGCGCAAGCCGGCGATGGCGAGCAGCGAGGCGCCGAAGCTGCCGTTGCGAACCTTGCCGAGGCGGCTTTGCACATTGCCGCGAATGACCTCGACCCGCAGGTCGGGCCGCGCATGCAGCAGTTGCGACTGGCGGCGGACCGAGGCCGTGCCGACCAGCATGCCCTGGGGCAAAGCCGCGTAGGGGTCGGACGGATCGGCATCCCGCCGGCAGGCATCGCCGAAGACGATGGCGTCCCGCGCATCTTCCCGCCGCAGCATGCAGGCGAGCACGACACCGGGCGGCATCTCGGTTTCCAGATCCTTTAGGCTGTGCACGGCGAAGTCCACGCGCCCATCGAGCAGCGCCTCGTGAATTTCCTTGGAGAACAGGCCCTTGCCGCCAATATCCGCCAGGCGCTGGTCCTGGATGCGATCGCCGATGCAGCTGATCTCATGCTCCTCGAAGGCATTGGCATCGCGCAGTACGGGGCAGAGGCCGCTGATGATCGAGAGGAAATGCCGCGTCTGCCAAAGCGCCAGCGGCGAGCCGCGCGTGCCGACACGCATCGGCAAGCTTTGGCCGTGGCGCCGCACGCTGGCACCGGCCTGGGGGTAGGGCGTGGGCTGGCGGGCACGCAGGCTGTCGGCCGGCATGGCGCCATCGAGTGAACGCAAAAACATCAGGCGTCTCCAGCCGTCAGGATAGAAATGGGGGCGGTCATACGCGTGCAAACCCGAGCAGGTGCGCCATGTCCTTGAAAAATATCTTGACGTGCGCCATCGGGTCGCGGCGCACGAGTTCCTTGTTCATATAGGCTTCCCAGGTCAGCCGCTGGACGTCCTTGTCCTCGCAGATGGCGACGAATTTTTCGCGCCGCCTGTCGCTGGAGTACCAGAAGTACTGCATGATCCCGAGCACCAGGAAGACGGTGCCATGCGCCTTCATGAAGCGCTTGCGGGCGTGCTTCAGCACCTTCGGATTGCCGGTGGCGCACAGCGCCTCGGCCGATTCGGCGACCAGGCGGCCGCAGAGCATGGCGTAGTAGATACCCTCACCCGATGCAGGCGCGACGACCCCCGCGGCATCGCCGGCCAGAATCACATCGCGCCCGTTGTCCCACCGCTTCAGCGGCTTCAAGGGGATCGGCGCACCTTCGCGGCGGATGGTCTCGCTGGCCTCCAGACCGCGCTCGCGCCGCAGGTCACCGACCGCATTGCGCAGACCAAAACCCTTCTGCATCGAACCGGTGCCGATGCTCATTGTATCGCCATGCGGGAAGACCCAGGCGTAGAAATCGGGCGACAGCTTGCCGGTATAGTGCACTTCGCAACGCGACGGATCGTAGGTGGCGTTCTTCTCCGGCGCGCGAACGATCTCGTGATAGGCGAAGACGTAGCGCATCTTCTCCGAACCTGGGATGCACTGCTTGCCGACGTTGGATCGCGCACCGTCGGCGCCGATCACGACACGCGCCAGAACGCTGACCGGGGCGTCGCTGCCCTTCGGCGTGTAGGTGACGATCGCCGTGCCGTCGGCGTCGCGCGTGATCGTCTCGAAGGTCGCATCGCGGCGTTCGGCCCCGGCGGACGCAGCCCGTTCGCGTAGCCATTCATCGAAATGCTCGCGATCGACCATGCCCACGAAACCACCGTCGATCGGCATGTCCACTTCGCGATGAGACGGGGCGACCATGGTGGCCGACCGCGCCTTGGCGACCAGCAGGTGGTCCGGGATGTCGAAATCGCGGATCGCCCGTGGCGGGATGGCGCCGCCGCAGGGCTTGATGCGGCCTGCCTTGTCAAGCAACAGCACGGACCGCCCCGTCTGGGCGAGGTCATGGGCGGCGGTGGCGCCGGCGGGACCGCCGCCGACCACAACTACATCGAAGCGTTCCATATCCGTCATCTCCGGTCAGCCGCGCGCCGCGGCGAGGGGTTCGAGGTCGTGGTGCCGGTCGTCCGAACGTGTGCGACCGATCTGGAAGGCGATCATCCCTGCCGCGAGGAACAGCAGCGCATCGCCCGCGAAGACGACGGCATAGGCTTGCGGGACCGAGCCCAAGGCCCAACGGGCGATATCGGTCGCTGCCGCGCCCACCAGGCCACCCAGCCCGAAGGCGATGGCTTGCGCCGCCCCCCACAGCCCCATGCGCACGCCTTCGCGCTGCTCGCGCCCGCGGCCGACCATCTGCATCATCGAGGCGATCGCGGCCGCGGCGAAAACGCCATTGGCGATGCCCAGCAGGAAATAGGTCGTCTGCAACGGCCAGCCCGGCCCGGTGACTGCCGCGCCGACGACGCCGAGGGCCGTCAGGGCCGCCGCGATGCAGCCGCCGACCGCCCAGTTCCGCATGGGGCCGAGCCGTGCGCCGAACACGCCGCTTGCGACCGCCAGAACAATCATGCCAAGCAGCACGCCGCCGTGCTGGACCGATGCCAGTTGGGTCGTCTCGCCGAGGCTCAGGCCAAAGACCGACCCGGCGAAAGGTTCCAGGATCAGGTCTTGCGCCGAATAGGCCAGCATCGAGACGAAGACAAAGAGGGTGAAGAGCCGCGCCTCGGGTTCGGCCCAGACCTGGCGGAGCGCTTCGCGGAACGGCGTCCTGGCTTGTACCGGCGCCACGCCGATGCCGCGCGGCGGCTCCACGCGGAACACCGCAAGCGTGGTGACGACAAGTGCGATGGCCGACACGCCGGCGGTGACAGCGATCAGGCGTTCGGGCGAATAGGGGTCGAGCAGGCGCCCGGTGATGGCGGTCGTCACGACGAAGCCCGCGATCATCATGATCCAGACCAGCGACGCCGCGGCCGGTCGCCGCGCATCGGCCACCAGGCCGGAAAGCATGACCAGCAACGAGGTCCCGGCAGCGCCCACCCCGACCCCGATGGCGACGAACGCCAAGGCCGCGAGGCACCCGCCCAGGATCGGCAGGCTGGCCATCAAGGTGGTCGCGGCCGCTGCACCAATGGCGCCCAAGCCCAGAACCGCAACACCGCCGATGATCCATGGTGTGCGGCGTCCGCCCATGTCCGATCCGTGGCCAAGCCGCGGCCGCAACATCTGCACCGCATAATGCAGCCCCACCAGCAACCCGGGCAGCGTCGCCGGGAGGGCGAGTTCCACGACCATCACGCGGTTCAGCGCGGAGGTCATGAGGACAATGATCGCGCCGAGTGAGGTCTGCACCAGACCCAGACGCATAATGCCAAGCCAGCCGAGCGGCGATTGCGTCATATCGGGCTCCCCGGCTGTGTCATGAACACAGGCTAGGGGGGCATACGGGGACGTGTCAAGTTCGATTGACGTAAACTTAGGTTGACACTTAGCCGATGACGCCGGGCCGCAATGCAAAAGCAGCGACGAGCATGCCCGCCACATAAAGCGTGGTGCCGGTGCCATTGTACCAGGGTGCCTGACCCTTCGGATCGCGCAACAACCGTCGCATTAGAAGCCCCTGCGCGACGAGGGCACCGGCGATAGCCAAGGCGTAGAGTGGCGCCCCCCAGGCAAGCAGGAGGGCGATGACGACGACTTGCGGGACAGCCATGGCTATGCAGGCAACCTTGGCCGCCCGGTCAACGCCCAAAAGCACGGGCAGCGAGTCGATTCCCATGCGGCTGTCGCCCTCGACCGACTTGAAGTCATTCAGGGTCATGATCCCATGGGCGCCGGCGCTGTAAAGGCCAGCGATCACGAGCACCCGCCAATCCGGCGCTGCCGCCGCCATCACGGCGGCCCCGGTGATCCATGGCAGCCCTTCATAGCAGGCGGCACAGGCGGCATTGCCCCACCAGCCATTCTGCTTCAGGCGCAAAGGTGGCGCGCTATAGGCCCAGGCCAGTGCCAGGCCCACCACCGTCGCCCAGAACCCAAAGGCGCCGAGCAGCGTGGCCACCGCCAATGACAGCGCCGTCCAGGCGAGCGCGATGTAGAGCCCCCAGCGCCCGGGCATCCGGCCGGAGGGAATCGGCCGCTGCGGTTCGTTGATCGCGTCCACGTGCCGGTCGAACCAATCGTTGATCGCCTGGCTGGTGCCGCAGACCAGCGGCCCGGTCAGCAGGATGCCGATGATGATGAGGTGCCAGTGGCCGTTGCCACCGATGCCGGTGGAGACCACGCCGCAGCTGAACGCCCACATCGGCGCGAACCACGTGACGGGCTTCAGCAGTTCGAGGACCGCGGAAAGGGCAGGACGAGTCGCATGCATTAAGAAACTAGTCCTGGTCCCCGCCATTTCCCGCCAGGTCGCCAAGACCGTAACGCCTTAGCTTCACATAAAGGCTCTGCCGCGACAGGCCAAGCATCTCGGCGGCCGAAACGCGATTGTCGCCGGAGAGTTCCAGCGCCGCCTCGATGCACAGGCGTTCGATCGCATCGGTGGCTTCGCGCACCAGGTCCTTCAGCGGCACCCGGCCGATCAGCTCGGTCAATTGTTCCACCGATCGGGTTGGCGGCAATGCGGTGCGAGGCTCCGCCGACAGCCGCGGGCCGACGTCACGGATGGCGAAGCCGAAGCAGGGCTGTCCCGCGTTCATCACCGAAACGGCCGAAATCTCGACCTGGGCCGACGCGCCAAACTCACCGCGAAAGGTTGTCGCGAAAAGCCTGACGGAGCCACGCTGCCGCAGATTGGCCATCAGTACATCGACATCGACACCGGGGCGGCCCAACCAGCGATCCAGCTGTTCACCCTGCACCTGCTCCTCCGAGCTCATTTCAGCGAGTTCGAGGAAGGCGGCGTTGGCGGTGAAGATACGGCCCTCTGGACCGGTCACGACGAAGGCATCGGGCGCGCCCTCGACCAGCTTGAGCAGCCGGGCTTTCGCGGGGGCGAGGACGATATCGTTCGAGTCGGCTTGCGGCGCAGCCAGGCGCAGCAGGAACTGCGAGGAATTTTCCTGGCGAAACATCGACCCCGAGACGAGCACGTGGCCGTCGCCTGTCGCCAGGCGGGCGCGCACCTCGTCGCCCTTGCCCGAGGAGCGAACCGTCGCGAGAAGCGATTGTACGGCCTCCATTCCCTCCGCATGGAAGATATCGGCCAAGGGCAGCCCGACCGCCTGCCTGCCGCCGCCGAACAACTGCCGTGCCGGCGGGTTCGCTTCGACAATGCGAAGGCTGGCGGAATCGACCACGAGCACAGGCTCGGACGCCATCTGGAACAGCAGGCGGTAGCGCGTCTCGGCGTAGCGCAGGCGGGAGTATTCCCGCTCCATCGCCTGCTGCGCCTCGACCAACCGCTGCTGCAGCGCTGCGACCGGACGCAGGTCCCGGCCGAACACCACGATGCGTCCCTGGGCGCCCACCTGCATCGCCGCGAACAGGATCGGGATGCCGTCGCCGTTCCATGCAAGCTGGTTGAGGTGCCGCCAGCGCGGCTCGGCCTTGGCGCTGGCTTCGCGCAGGATGCTCTCGACCTTGGGCCGGCTGTCCTTCAGGACGGTGGTCATCCAGGCGCGGCCAAGCCAGCTTTCCTGTCCCTCCAGGGAAAGCGCAAGCTCCTCGCTGCTGCATGCCAGATCCCGGATGATGCCGGTATCATCGATGATCAAGGCAATGTCCGCCGCCGCCGTGATGAGCGCAGCCGTAGCTTCCGTATCGAGATCGCCAAGCAGGCTTTTCGGGGCAGTGAACATCTTCACGGGGGCAGCAATCCTTCGGGTCAAACGTTCCTAGATAGTCAGTCTCCTCGCCCAGAATTTTTGGCATTCGCTACGATGAGGGCTATGGCATCGACCCCATCAGCCGAACGCGGGCAAGGCGAGCAGGCGCTCGGCCTGCAGGACGGCCTGATGACCATCAATGGCGGTGGCGTCCGCGCCGACCAGGCTCGCGCACTCGGGATGCTCGAGAAACACGGCGCCGCCAACCATGACCTTGATGCTCTGATTGCGGGATGCGCGCCGGATGGCGAGAATGGCGCCAGCGAGCAAATCCAGGTCGTCGTCGCAGCCAATCGACAGCCCGACCAGCGAAAACCAGTCCAGGGCGACCGAACCGACCAATCCGGCGAGGCCATCATGCGGCCCAAGGGTAACGGCCCAGCCTGCCCGGCGAAAGAACTCGCCAACCATGGAAAGCCCAAAGGTGTGCTGCTGGCCTGGCAGCGGTGCGAGCAGAATGCGCCGGTCGCGGCTGGCCGGATCAGGATCGCGACCATCGTCGTGCTGCGCAATGCCGAGGGATAAACCCCGCATCATGACCTGCAAATGGATCAACCCGACAGTCACCTCAGTGAAGTCGCAGGAATCATCCTCCCACATCGCCCCGAGCCGCCGCGCGGTTGGCGCCAGCAGGTCAAGACAGAGCAGCGCAGGTGGGGTGCCGCTGATGCGCATCAACTGCACAAACGCGGTGGCGCCATCGAGGTTGTTGGCCAAAAGCAGGCTGGTGAGGGCCGAGACGTCCACCGCGCCCGGCGCCACGTCAGCCAGGATGCCAACATTCATGTCAGGCACCGGAACGGTATCGGGCGGGACAAGCCCAGGGATGGCCAGCGTCAAGACGCTTCGCGTGGTGGCGGCAGGCGGGGCATGAAGGTCAATGAATGGACCCGTCGACCCCCGCGACCGGGGCAGGACGTTATACTCCCGGCCTGCGGTCCACGGGCCGGTCGTCATTGCCTCGTCTCCCGACCCGCATGGTTGGCCGATGCCAAGGCAGTCCCCCCTGCCCAGCCGCGCGCCTTGACGCGACTGGTCGTTGAATGCGCTGTCTTGTCCCGAACCGAGCATTCGCCTCGCAACCATCCGCGTCACATCCGATTTTATCGGTCCCCGGTCGGTAAAGTGTCAAGCCTCATTTACGTCAATCTCGCTTGACACTTTGGGCCGCCCCCCCTTAGCCTCCCTTTCATTGGATGTCGGGAGGCAGGAGAGATGGAAGATCGTTATCGCGTGCGGCAGTGCGACGCGGCACCGACCTTCGCTCTTTCCTCCGGTTCGGCAGGGAGTCCCTTTTGTGGGCACCGCTCAGCCATCCGACAGCCGACCTGCCGTGAAGGGGGATCGACCAGGCCATGAGCGCATCCAACGTCTTCTCCAAGCTGATCGACGCCGTCGACTGCAGTCCCATCAGCGCGGGCGCCGGACGCCGTCACGCCATTGAGCGGTTTGCGCCGGTGCACCGCCGCGAACCGCTCTACACGCCGGAGGAGCGGGTGCGGCGCGATGCCTCCCCCTGGACCCTGGTGCAAGGCATCCTCGCACCGGTCCAGTTCGTGATCTTCCTTGTCAGTCTCAGCCTCGTGATCCGGTACCTGGGGTCGGGCGAAGGCTTTGCCCTGGCGACCGCCTCCGTCGTCGTGAAGACCTTGGCGCTCTACGCCATCATGATCACTGGCTGCATCTGGGAGCACCGGGTGTTCGGCAAGTATCTGTTTGCCCGCGCCTTTTTCTGGGAAGACGTGTTCAGCATGCTGGTTCTGGCGCTGCACACGGCCTATCTCGTCGCGGTCTTCGGGCAGATTGGCGATGCACGGGCCCAGATGTTCCTGGCCCTGGCCGCCTACGCCGCCTATGTCATCAACGCGACCCAGTTCATCCTGAAATTGCGGGCCGCACGGCTGGATCAAGCGGCGCGCGACGCCGAGATGGGCGCAGGGTTCGCCAGGTGAGTGCATCGGCGGCCCTCGACCTGCCCATGATGGCAGGCGGCTGCGGGGCGGCCCCTGTTCTGCGTGAGCGCGGTCAGCGCGAAGTCTTCTGCGGCCTGACCGGCATCATCTGGCTGCATCGCAAGATTCAGGACGCCTTCTTCCTGGTCGTCGGCTCGCGCACCTGCGCCCACCTCATCCAATCGGCCGCTGGCGTAATGATCTTTGCGGAGCCTCGATTCGCCACGGCGATCATCGATGAGCGGGATCTGGCCGGACTCGCCGACTGCAATGAAGAATTGGACCGCGTGGTGACCCGCCTGCTGGAGCGGCGGCCCGACATCAAGCTGCTGTTCCTGGTCGGCTCCTGCCCGTCGGAGGTCATCAAGCTCGACCTGTCCCGTGCCGCACAGCGCCTGTCGCGCGTGTTCTCGCCGAAGGTTCGGGTGCTGAACTACTCCGGCAGCGGGATCGAGACGACGTTTACCCAGGGCGAGGACGCCTGCCTCGCGGCGCTGGTGCCAGAGATGCCGGCGAGCGCCGCCGGTGCATCACGCGCCTTGCTGGTGGTGGGCGCCCTGGCGGAAGTGGTCGAGGACCAGATGCGCCGGCTGTTCGCAGCCCTGGGCATCGGCGCGGTCAGTTTTCTGCCGCCCCGCCGGGCGAGCGAGTTGCCTGCCGTGGGGCCCAATACCGCCTACCTGCTGGCGCAGCCGTTCCTCGCCGACACCGCCCGTCTGCTTGAGCAGCGCGGAGCGACCCGGCTGGAAGCGCCGTTCCCACTCGGTGCGGAGGGCACCACACTTTGGCTGCGTGCCGCCGCGGATGCCTGGGGCGTCGCCCCCGCGCTGTTCCATGCTGTCACCGCAGCGGGCGAGGAACGCGCCCGTGCGGGGATCGCCCGCCACCGAGACGCGCTGGCCGGCAAGAGCATCTTCTTCTTCCCCGATTCGCAGCTGGAGATTCCACTCGCGCGGTTCCTGGCCCGGGAACTTGCGATGCGGCCGATCGAGGTCGGCACCCCCTATCTGCATCGGCAGCACCTGGCGACGGAACTCGATCTGCTGCCGGCCGGCACGATGCTGAGCGAGGGGCAGCACGTCGAAAACCAACTGGACCGTTGCCGTGCGGCGCGGCCCGACCTCGTGGTCTGCGGCCTCGGGCTCGCGAATCCGCTGGAGGCCGAGGGCATTACCACAAAATGGTCGATCGAACTCGTGTTCACGCCGATCCAGGGCTACGATCAGGCGGGCGACCTGGCGGGTCTCTTTGCCCGGCCGCTCGACCGCCGCGCACGGTTGGCGGTCTAGGCCATGCAGCTCGCCCTCTGGACCTATGAAGGCCCGCCGCACATTGGGGCGATGCGAATCGCAACCGCGATGGAGGGCGTGCACTACGTCCTGCACGCGCCGCAGGGCGACACCTACGCCGATCTGCTGTTCACGATGATCGAGCGGCGGTCCAAGCGGCCGCCGGTGACCTACACCACCTTCCAGGCCCGCGATCTTGGCGGCGACACCGCCGAATTGTTCATGACCGCGGCGCGTGAGGCGTTCGCCCGCTTTCAGCCGCAGGCGATGCTGGTCGGCGCTTCCTGCACCGCCGAACTGATCCAGGATGATCCGGGCGGGCTGGCCCGCACGCTCGGCTTGCCGATTCCGATCGTGCCGTTGGAATTGCCAGCCTATCAGCGCAAGGAAAACTGGGGCGCGTCCGAGACGTTCTACCAGATCGTCCGAACGATGGCGCAGCGCCAAGTGCCGCCGCCCGGCACGAGGCGCTTGCGGGCCGAGGGCGCGCGGGCGCGCTGCAACATCCTCGGGCCGACGGCGCTGGGCTTTCGCCATCGCGACGATCTGCGCGAAATCCTGGGGTTGCTGGCGCGGCTGGGGGTCGATGTGAACGTGGTCGCGCCGATGGGTGCGACGCCCGCCGATCTCGCGCGTCTGGGTGACGCTGACTTCAACATCGTGCTGTACCCTGAAATTGCGCAGCAGACGGCGTCCTGGCTGACGCGCAGTTTCGGCCAACCCTCGGTCAGAACCGTGCCGATCGGCGTGGGTGCTACGCGCGACTTCATCAGGGAGGTCGCGGCACTGGCCGGTGTCGATGCGACGGCGGTGCTGGACGATGAGACCTCCCGGTTGCCCTGGTACGCGCGTTCGGTCGACTCGACCTATCTGACCGGTAAGCGGGTCTTCATCTTCGGCGATGCCACGCATGCTGTCGCTGCGGCTCGGGTCGCTGCCCAGGAGCTTGGCTTCACCGTCGTCGGCCTTGGAACCTACAGCCGAGAATTCGCGCGCGATGTGCGTGAGGCGGCGAAGCTCTATGGCATCGAAGCCCTGATCACCGATGACTACATGGATGTCGAGGCGCAGGTCGCCGAACTGCAGCCGGAACTGGTGCTAGGCACGCAGATGGAGCGCAACATCGCCAAGAAGCTGGGCATCCCCTGCGCGGTGATCTCGGCGCCGGTGCATGTGCAGGATTTTCCCGCCCGCACCTCGCCGCAGATGGGGTTCGAAGGCGCCAATGTGCTCTTCGACACCTGGGTCCATCCGCTGATGATGGGGTTGGAGGAACATCTGCTGGCGATGTTCCGCGAGGACTTCGAGTTTCACGATGGGGCGGCGCCTTCGCATCTCGGCGGCAAGGCCGAGCCCATCGCCGAAAAGGCCGCACCCGTCGCGGTCCAGGAATCTCCCGCCGTCCTGGTATGGTCGAAGGACGGCGAGAAGGAGTTGGGCAAAATTCCCTTCTTCGTTCGCGGCAAGGCACGCCGCAATACCGAACGCTATTCCACCGAGCGCGGTATCTCGACCATCACTGTGGACACCCTCTACGAGGCAAAAGCCCACTATGCGCGCTGAATCAACACCCATCCGCGTCGTCATCGTCACAATGGACAGCCATTTCTCCGGTGCCATCGGGCTCGCCCAGGCCGCGCTGCGTCGCGACCTGCCTGGCGTCGAGTTCGTTTCGCACTCCGCCGACGAATGGGCGAGCGATGAAACGGCCCTTGCCGCCTGCCACGCCGACATCGCGCGCGGCGATATCATCATCGCGGCGATGCTGTTCCTCGATGACCACATCAACCTGGTGAAGAACGAGCTCGCTGCCCGGCGCGACCATTGCGACGTCATGGCCTGCTGCCTGTCCGGCCCCGAGATCATGCGGCTGACCCGGATGGGCAAGTTCAGCATGTCCGGCGAGGCCAAGGGCATCATGGGCATGCTCAAGCGCCTGCGCGGCAAGCCCGGCAAGGCCGGCGGCGGCAGCAGCGGCGCGGGGCAGATGAAGATGCTGCGCGAACTGCCGAAGTTGCTGCGCTTCATTCCCGGCACGGCCCAGGATGTCCGCGCCTATTTCCTGACGCTGCAGTACTGGTTGGCAGGGTCGGAGGAGAATCTGGCGAACATGGCGCGGTTGCTGATCAGCCGTTACGCCACAGGGCCCCGCAAGGCTGCGGCCGCTCGGCTCAAGGTTGGCCCCCCGGTGCACTACCCGGAGGTCGGCGTCTATCACCCGCGCATAAAGGGGCGCGTAGCTGAACGCGCCGATGCGCTGCCTGCCGCCGGACGGCGCGGCACGGTGGGCCTGGTGCTGCTGCGCTCCTACGTGCTCGCCGGCAATGCGCGGCATTACGACGGGATGATCGCGGCGATCGAGGCGCGCGGCCTGAACGTTATCCCGATCTTCGCCTGCGGTTTGGATGCGCGGCCCGCCATGGACGCCTTCTTCAAGCGGAACGGCGTGCCGGCCGTGGATGCGATCATTTCGCTGACCGGCTTCTCGCTTGTTGGTGGCCCCGCCTACAATGACGCGCGCGGCGCCGAGGCGGCCCTGGCCGAACTGGACGTGCCCTATATCACCGCCCATCCGCTGGAATTCCAGACGATGAAGCAGTGGGCCGCCGATCCACGCGGTCTGTTGCCGGTCGAGGCGACAATGATGGTCGCCATTCCGGAACTCGACGGCGGCGTCTGGCCGATGACGTTCGGCGGGCGCTGCGGTGCCTCCGACATTCCGGCGGAGCGATGCGCCGGTTGCGACGGCGTGAACTGCGCGCGGGACATGGTCGCGCACAACGAACGCGCCGGCATGCTGGCTGACCGGGTCGCCAAGCTCGTCGCCCTGCGCCGCGCCGCCCGGGCGGAACGCAAGATCGCCACGGTTCTGTTCAACTTCCCCCCCAATGCGGGCACGACGGGGACGGCCGCCTACCTCGGGGTTTTCTCGTCGCTGCACAACACGCTGACGGCGATGAAGGCGGCCGGGTACACGGTCGATGTGCCGGAGTCGGCCGACGCACTGCGTGAGATGATCATCAACGGCAATCGTGAGCGCCATGGCAGCACGGCCAATGTCGCGGCCCGGATTTCCACCGATGATCACGTTCGCCGGACGCCCTGGCTCGCCGAGATCGAGCGCAACTGGGGCCCGGCGCCCGGCCGGGCGCTCAGCGATGGCCGCGACATTTTCGTCCTCGGCGCGCAGCTCGGCAACGTGTTCGTCGGTGTGCAGCCGTCCTTCGGCTACGAAGGCGACCCGATGCGGCTGCTGTTCGAGCATGGCTTTTCGCCGACGCATGCCTTCGTCGCCTTCTATCGCTGGCTGCGTGAGGATTTTGGCGCCCATGCCGTGCTGCATTTCGGCACGCACGGGGCGCTCGAGTTCATGCCCGGCAAGCAGGCCGGCATGTCGGAAGCGTGCTGGCCCGACCGGTTGATCGGCGACCTGCCGAACTTCTACCTCTATGCCTCCAACAACCCTTCGGAGGGGATGATCGCCAAGCGCCGCGCGGGTGCGGCGCTGATCTCCTATCTGACGCCGCCGGTCGCCTCGGCCGGGCTGTATCGCGGGCTGCTGGATCTCAAGGCCTCGATCGACCGTTGGCGCGGGCTGGAGCCGGATGCGGACGTCGGGCAGCGCGCCGCATTGTCGGGCCTGGTGCAGGCGCAGGCCGCCGCGGTGAACCTGGCCGTGACCGAGCCGCCCTGGGGCGAGACCTCCGACACGGAGATCGAACGCCTGACGCGCACCCTGCTGGAGCTGGAGTATAGCCTGATCCCGCACGGCCTGCACATCGTGGGTGAGCCGCCGACCGCCGAACAGCGCGCTGAAATGCTGGACGCTGCCGGTGTCACCGACGCGGCCGAGCGGGCGCGGCTGGATGGGCTGCTCGGCACGGATTACGAGATCCCGGGCATCCTGCATGCGCTGGACGCCGGCTACATCCACCCCGCCCCCGGCGGCGACCTGCTACGCACGACGGATGTGCTTCCGACGGGCCGCAACCTGCATGGCTTCGACCCGTTCCGCATGCCATCGGCCTTCGCGGTGCAGGACGGCGCACGCCAGGCGCAGCGCTTGCTCGAACGCCACATGGCGGATGGGCATCCGACGCCGGAATCGGTCGCGATGGTGCTCTGGGGCACGGACAACCTGAAGACCGAAGGCGGGCCGATCGCCCAGGCTCTGGCACTCATGGGTGCAGCACCTCGCTTCGACAGCTACGGCCGGCTGACCGGCGCGCAGTTGTTGCCGTTGGAAAGCCTGGGCCGCCCACGAATCGATGTGGTGATTACGCTGTCCGGCATCTTCCGTGACCTTCTGCCGCTGCAGATGAAGCTGCTCGCGGAAGCGGCCTTGCTGGCTGCCGAGGCGGATGAACCGACCGAGCAGAACTTCATTCGCAAGCATGCGTTGGATTATCTGGCCAAGCACGGCGGCACGATGGCCGAGGCGGCGCTGCGCGTCTTCGGCAACAGCGACGGCACCTACGGCGCCAACGTCAACTCGCTGGTGGGCGAAGGCTGCTGGAACGACGAGGACGAACTTGCCGAGGCCTTCGTGAAGCGCAAGGGCTTCGCCTATGGCCTCGACGGGAAGCCGGCGCGGGCGGACAAGGTGCTGGGATCGGTGCTGGCGACGGTCGACGTGACCTACCAGAATCTCGACAGCATCGAAGTCGGCGTGACGACGGTGGATCACTACTTCGATACGCTGGGCGGCATCAGCCGTGCCGTGCGCCGTGCGCGTGGTGGCATCGCCTCGGCGGTGTACATCGGCGACCAGACGCGTGGCGATGGCGTGGTCCGGACGATCGCCGAGCAGGTTACCCTCGAAACCCGGACCCGGGCGCTGAACCCCAAGTGGTATGAAGGTCTGTTGAAGCATGGCTTTGAAGGCGTGCGCGAGATCGAGGCGCATGTCACCAATACCATGGGCTGGTCGGCGACGACTGGCGACGTGGCCCCTTGGGTCTATGAGAAGCTGGCGGAAACCTACATTCTCGACACCGAGATGCGGGATCGGATCGCCAAGCTGAACCCGACCGCTTCCGCGCAGATCGCCAACCGGTTGATCGAGGCGCAGGAGCGTAAGTACTGGTCGCCCGACGCCTCCATGCTCGACCGTCTGCGTCGCGCCGGCGAGGAGTTGGAAGACCGTCTGGAAGGAGTGACCGCATGACCGTCATTACACGGCCGTTTCCCGGCGATGGAGATGGCAGCGTCCAGGTCCATATGGACATGGCCAGCAAGATCAGCACGGCCAAGGTCTTCGCCATCTACGGCAAGGGCGGCATCGGCAAGAGCACCACCTCCTCCAACCTGTCCGTGGCTTTTGCCAAGCTGGGCAAGCGGGTGTTGCAGATCGGCTGCGATCCGAAGCACGACAGCACCTTCACGCTGACGGGCAAGCTGATCCCGACGGTGATCGACGTTCTCGAATCGGTGCAGTTCCACGCTGAGGAACTGCGTCCCGAGGATTTTGTCGTCGAAGGCTACCAGGGGGTGATGTGCGTCGAAGCGGGCGGCCCGCCGGCCGGGACCGGTTGCGGCGGGTATGTCGTCGGCCAGACGGTGAAGCTGCTGAAGGAGCATCACCTGCTCGAAGAGACCGACGTCGTGATCTTCGACGTGCTGGGCGACGTCGTGTGCGGCGGCTTCGCGGCCCCGCTGCTGCATGCCGATCGGGGCCTGATCGTCGCCGCGAACGACTTTGACAGCATCTTCGCGATGAACCGGATTGTGGCGGCGATCCACGCCAAGTCGAAGAATTACGACGTGCGTCTGGGCGGCGTGATCGTGAATCGCAGCGCCGGGACCGACCAGATCGACCGCTATAACGCGGCAACCGGCTTGCAGAAACTCGCACACTTTCCCGATCTGGATGTCATTCGACGGTCGCGCTTGAAGAAGACGACGCTGTTTGCGATGGACCCGACGCCAGAAATCGAAGCGGTGCAGAACGAGTATCTGAGCCTGGCCGCGAAGCTGTGGGCCGGCACCGAACCGCTCCAGGCCGCGGCGCTCAAGGACCGCGAAATTTTCGACCTGTTGGGCTTCGACTGATGCCGACGAATTCCTACGATACACGTCGGGGTGAGTTGGAGACCTACTTCGACCGCACGGCGGTCGAGGCCTGGAAGCGGCTGACCTCCGATGCGCCGGTCAGCGGCATCCGCGCGACGGTGCGTGCCGGCCGCGACCTAATGCGTGCGACCTTGTTGGGCTGGCTGCCGGGGGATTTGCGCGGCAAGCGCGTGCTCGACGCCGGCTGCGGGACCGGCGCCCTGGCGCTTGAGGCGGCGCGGCGCGGCGCGCATGTGGTGGCGATCGATCTGTCCTCGACACTCGTAGGCCTGGCTGGAGAGCGGTCGGGCGGCGACTTCGGTGCCGGCCATGTCGAGTTCCGGGTCGGTGACATGTTCGACCCTGGCTTGGGCGCATTCGACTACATCGTCGCGATGGATAGCCTGATCCACTACGAGGCCACGGACGTGACCCGCGTTTTGACCGGCTTTGCGGGCCGGACCGGCACCTCGATCCTTTACACGTTCGCACCGGCATCGCCGCTGCTGTCCTCCTTGCATGCGGTTGGGAAACTGTTTCCGCGCAGCGACCGTTCTCCGGCGATCATTCCAACGGCCGAAAGCAAACTGCGTCGCCTGATAGCCGCCGAACCTGGGCTAGCCGGTTTCGCGCCGACCAGGACGCTGCGCATCGGCAAGGGATTCTACACGTCGCAGGCGATGGAGGTCAGTCGGGCATGAAGCTCAGCGATTTCTCCATCGCGAAACGTTGGATGAAGGCGGGGCCGGGTTGGCTTCCCTTTGCCGACGCCGGCAGCACCGGCTTTCCGATGGGGCAATTGATCCGGCTGTCGATGTTCCAGGTTTCGACTGGCATCACGGCGGTCCTGCTGATCGGCACGTTGAACCGGGTGATGATCGTCGAACTCGGCGTTCCGGCAGCCCTGGTATCGTTGATGGTGGCGTTGCCGCTGGTTTTCGCGCCGTTGCGCGCCCTGATTGGCTTTCGCTCCGACACGCACCTGTCCGTGCTGGGCTGGCGTCGCGTCCCGTACATCTGGTTCGGTGCGGTGGTGCAGTTCAGCGGGCTTTCCATCATGCCCTTCGCTTTGCTGATCCTGTCTGGCGACACCACGGGACCGATGTGGGCAAGTTATCTCGCCGCCGCCATAGCCTTTCTGCTGGTTGGTGCCGGAATGCATACAGTGCAGACGGTTGGCCTTGCGCTGGCCACCGATCTTGCGCCGCGCGAGAAGCAGCCACAGGTGGTGGCGTTGCTGTCGGCAATGTTGCTGGTCGGCATGGTCATTGCCGCGATCGGATATGGGCTGATGCTGTCGCCGTTCAGCCAGTTGAAGCTGATCCAGGTGATCCAGGGCACCGCGGTGACGACGGGGACGATGATCTTGATCGCGATGTGGCAGCAGGAGCCCCGCCGACGCGGCTTGGATCTGACCCAGCAACAGCCAAGCTTCGGGGAGGCGTGGCGCACATTGCGTGGGCACGGCGCCTGGGGGCGCCGCCTTGTTGCGGCCGGCCTGGGGAGTT
>JBBRWI010000045.1:0-19532 GCA_038249305.1 Acetobacterales bacterium | reverse complement strand
TACAACACCAGGATGCGGTCGCAAATCAGCTTCACCGTGCCGAGGTCGTGGCTGATGAAGATCATCGCCGTCCCCGTCTCGGCCCGCAATGCGGCCAGCAGGTCGAGGATGCCGGCGCGCACCGACAGGTCGAGCGAACTGGTCGGCTCATCCAGCACGATCAGCCGCGGGGCGGTCGCGATGGCGCGGGCGATGCAGACGCGCTGCAACTGGCCGCCCGACAACTCCGCCGGAAACCGCCCCAGCAGTTCCGCCGACAGGTGCACGCGCTGCGCGAGCGCCAGGGCCGTCTGCCGCCGTGCCGCTGCGGACAGGCGCGTGTGCAGCAGCAGCGGCTCGGCGATCAGGTCGCCGATCCGCATGCGCGGGTTCAGCGCGCTCCAGGGGTCCTGGAACACGATCTGGAGCTTTGCGCGCAGCGGCCGGCAGGCGGCCTCGGGCAGGTCGGTGATGTCCTGGCCGAGGAAGCGCACCCGCCCGCCGGTCGGCCGCAGCAGCCGCGTGACGCAGCGCCCGATGGTGGTTTTGCCCGATCCGCTTTCACCGACCAGGCCGAGGGTTTCGCCGGCGCGCAGCGAAAAGCTGACGCCATTGACCGCATGGACGGTCGCACCCCCGGCCGGGAAATGCTTGACGAGGTTCTCGACCTCCAGCACCGCATCATTCATGCGCGATGGCAGTGCACGACATGCCCGGCCCCGCGCGCGACCGCCGGCGGCGGCGCCGCGCAATCGGCGCCGGCCAGGGGGCAGCGGTCGCGATAGGCGCAGCCTTCGGGCAGCGCCAGCAGGTTCGGCGGCGCGCCGCCCAGACTGCGCGCGCCGCCCAGGCGCAGCCGCTCCGGCGTCGCCGCGATCAGGTTGGCGGTATAGGGGTGCGAGGGTTTGGCAAACACCGCCCCAACCGACCCCGATTCCACGATGCTGCCGGCATACATCACCGCGACCGCATCGCAGTAATGCGCCACCACGCCCAGGTCATGCGTGATCACCATCGCCGCGACCCCGGTGCGGCGCACCAGGTCGCGCAACAAGTCCAGGATCTGCGCCTGCACCGTGACGTCGAGGCCGGTCGTCGGCTCATCCGCGATCAGCAGGCGCGGCGCGTTGATCAGCGCCAGCCCGATCAAGACCCGCTGCGCCATGCCGCCCGAGAGTTCATGCGGCCAGGCGCGCATCCGCCCGGGGATGCCGAGGCGGTCGAGCAGGGCGGCGGCCGCGGCCCCGGCCTCCGCCCGGCTCGCCGGGGTATGGGCGCGCTGCACGCGGATCAGTTGTTCTCCGATGCGGGTGAGTGGATCGAGCGAGGATTTGGGGCTCTGCGTCACCAGCCCGATATCACGCCCGCGCAATGCGTTCAGCGCATCCCCACCCATCGCCAGCAGATCCTGGCCGGCGAACATCGCCCGCCCTGCCACCACCTTCGCCGGCGGCCGCAGCAGCCCGAGCAGCGAAGTGGCCGTGAGCGATTTGCCCGCCCCCGTCTCCCCCACCAGCCCCAGCACCTGGCCGGCATCCAAGCTGAAGGACACGCCGTTGAGCGCGCGGAAAATCCTGATCCTGTTGTCGAGGTCGCGGGAGATGAAATGGGTGTGCAGATTCTCGACCGACAGCAGGCTCACCGTGTCGCCGCCTTGCGCCGCGGGTCGAGCAGGTCCTGCAGCCCATCGCCCAGCATGTTCAACCCCAGCACCATCAGGATCAGCGCAATGCCGGGAAACACCCCGACCCACCATTGCCCGGTGACAAGGTATTCCGCCCCCTGGCGGATCATCGCCCCCCATTCCGGCGTCGGCGGCTGGATGCCCACGCCGAGAAACGCCAGCGTCGCGCTGATCCGCACCGCCCAGGCCGCCCGCACCGCCGCCTGCGCCATCGCACCCTGGATGGCATTGGGCAGGATATGCACGAACAGGATGCGCCAGGTCGGGTTGCCGGCGGCGCGGGCGGATTCGACGAAACCGGAATGGCGCAGCGCCAAGACCTCGGCCCGCACCACGCGCGCGAAAACCGGGCTGTCGAGCAAGCCGATCACAAGCACCACGTTGAACAGCGACGGGCCGGCGGCGGCGACCACCGCCAGGGCGAGGATGATCGAGGGGAACACCCGCAGCGCATCGAAGAAGCGCATCGCGACCTCATCGAACCAGCCGCCGCGATAGCCGGTATAGAGGCCGAACGGGACGCCCACGACGATACCCACCACGACGGCGGGAATGGCGATGCCAAAAGCCCAGGCCGCGCCCGCGATCACCCGCGACAGCACATCCATGCCATTGCCGTCCGTACCGAAAGGATGCGCGCCGCCCGGTGCCGCCAGCACGTTGAACGGCTGCGCTCGAACCGGATCGAAGGGCACGATGAACGGTGCGAGCACTGCCATCGCGGCGAAGCCCAGCAGGATGAGAAAGCCGATGGCGAGCGTCGGGCTGCGCCGCGAAATGCCGACCAGCCGCGGCCAGGCGATGGCGGTCACGCGCGCGGGTCCGTCGCCATGACGAAGACATCGACCGCCAGAAACACCAGCACGGAAAACAACGCCAGGATCAGCACATAGCCCTGCACCGCTGCGAAATCCCCGGCGATGATCGCCGACAGTCCGTATTGCCCAAGCCCGCCCCAGGCGAAAACATATTCGATCAGCGATGTGGTGCCGACCAGGCCGGTGATCTCGGTGCCGATGAAGGTGACGATGGGGGTGGCGCTGTTGCGCAGCGCCATCGCGCGGATCTGGCGCGGCGGCAGGCCCTGGGCGCGGGCATGGCGGATGTAGTCGGTGGCCAGGACCTCCAGCGCGATGGCGCGGGTCTGCTTGACGATGGGCGCGGCCGAGATGATCGCCACGCACAGCACCGGCAGGACCAGTTGCGCGAAGGCCGATCCCACGACCTCTCGATCGCCCCCCAAAAGCCCGTCGATCAGGTGGCTGCCGGTCACGCGCGGCGGCGGATCCAGCATCAGGCTGATCCGCCCCATGCCCGGCGGCGCCCAGTCCAGCAGGTAGAAGAACACGAACAGCATGATCAGCCCGAGCCAATAGGTCGGCACCGAAAACCCCAGCAGCGACAGGAACCGGCTGGCCTGGTCGAAGCCGCGATCCGGGCGGAACGCCGCACGCAGCCCGACCGGGATGCCGATGCCGGCGCCGATCAGCACGCCCCAGAAGATCAACTCCAAGGTCGCCGGGGCGCGATCCAGGATTTCGGCCAGCACCGGGCGGTTGCTGAGCCACGACGCGCCAAGGTCGCCCCGCGCGACCCGGCCGATATAGACGCCGAACTGCACCCAGGCCGGCTGGTCGAGTGCCAGGGATTCACGCACCAGCGCGATTTCGGCCGTCGTCGCGGTTGGCCCGGCCAGCAGCCCCACCGGGTCCTGCCCGCTGATCCGCACCAGCAGGAAGGTGCCGAGCAGGATCACGAACAGCAGCGGCACCACCAGGGCGACGCGCCGCAGCAGCAGGCCACCGATCGGCATCAGGCGATTTTCAGATCCACCCAGCGCTCATGGTCGTCCGGATGCGGGCACCAACCGCTGATATTGGCCGCCATGGCTTCCCAGACGCTGGGATAGACGGTGGCGATCCAGGGCGCTTCCTCCATCCACAAGGCCTGCGCCTGGCGCATCAGCCCGTTGCGGTGGGGCACGTCCAGGCTCTGGCGGGCTTCGTCGATCAGCGCATCCATCCGCGGGTCGGCGAAGCGCGCGCGGTTCGACACGCCCTGCGAATGCGCCAGCAGGAAGGTGGTGTAGACGGGGTCGAGCACGATCGGCCCGTCCTCGAACGAGAAGAACGGCATGTCCTGCCGGGCCGGCGCGCCGCGCGCGCGCATGTCGCTGTCACTGATGCGGGCCGCGCGCGCCTTGATGCCGATCGACTGCAACTGCGCCGCCAGCTGGATCGACAGCGGTTCCTCCCAGTTGAAGATCTGCGAGTAGAGCAGGTCCACCTGCTGGTTGAAGTCGAAGTTCGCCTCGGCCAGCAGCGCAAGCGCGCGTGCCGGATCGTGGTCGTAGCGCGAAAAGCTCGGGTCGTAGCCGGCGACGATGGGCGGGATGATCGACCGCGCCTGCTCCGCCAGGCCAAAGAACACGCCCTGGATCAGCGCGTTCTTGTCGATGGCGTAGTTGAACGCCTGGCGCACCTTCACGTCGCCGAAGGGCGGATAGCGCAGGTTCATCCGTACCGAGGCCATCGAGCGGCCGAAACTGTCCTGCGTCTTCACCCGCCGGTCGGCGCGCAGTTCCGCGACCTGTTGCAGGAAGGGTCTGTGGATCCACTGTACCTGGCCGCTGCGCAGCAGGGTGATGCGAGATGCAGCCGAAGGCACCGCGCGCAGGATGACCCGGTTGAAGAACGGCTGGTCGCGGAAATAGTTCGGATTGCTGACGAACACCGCCTGTTCGCCCGCGCGCACGGATTCGAGGTGATAGGCGCCGAAGCCCGCGGTGTTGGTCTCCATCCACTTCAGCGCCCAGGGGTCCTCGGCGGTCACGTGGCGCTTTACCTCGGTCATATCGTAAATGCCCGGGACATAAAGCGTCAGCGCCGCCAGCAGGATCAGGCTGGGGGCCGAGAGCGTGAACTCGACCTGATATTGCGACAGCGCCTTCACGCCCGTGACATTGGCGACGGTCGCGATGAAATTGCCGGTGCGGCGCTGTGCCAGCGATTTCTGCCAGCCCCATTCCACATCCGCCGCGGTCAATTCGTTGCCGAAGGCGCTGCGCACGCCGCGGCGCAGGGTGAAGACCCAGGTCTTGCCATCGGGCGAACTGGTCCAGGACTCCGCCAGATGTCCCTCGATCACATTGGGGTCGAGGTAGTCCCGCCCCTCGCGAACGGTGCGCCCGTAGCGGGTCAGGCCCTCATAGACCTGCACCACGACCTCCTGCGTGCCGGGGCGCAGGGCATCGCCCTCGAAGCCCTCCGGTGCGGCCGGGGCCGCGAGCAGCAGGGTCCGGCCCGTGCGCTGCGCCTGCACCATGGGGGCCGCGAGGCTCGCCCCGGCCAAGCCCAGCAAGATGTCGCGTCGTTCCACTGCCATGAAGACCTCCTGATCGCGGCACAAGATTGGCGCCGGCTCGGCCCTGGTATCAACCCCACCCGATGTTGCATTCCGGGCGTTGCCGCCGCATCGTCCGGTTCCCGCGCAGCAGGACAGGCAAAAATGCACGATCTGGTCATCCGTGGCGGCACCATCCTGGATGGGACCGGCGCGGCCCGCTTCACCGGCGACGTCGCGATCGACGGCGACCGCATCGTGCAGGTTGGCGGCATCGCCGGCCCCGCGCGCCGCGACGTGGCGGCCGAAGGGCGGCTGGTCACGCCGGGCTGGGTCGATGTGCACACCCACTACGACGGGCAGGCGACCTGGGACCCGGTGCTGGCACCCTCGGTCTGGCATGGCGCGACCACCATCCTGTTCGGCAACTGCGGCGTCGGCTTCGCCCCGGTGCGCGCGGCCGACCGCCAGGCGCTGATCGACCTGATGGAAGGGGTCGAGGACATCCCCGGCATCACCCTGGCCGAGGGGCTGAAATGGAACTGGGAGAGTTTTCCCGACTACCTCGACGCGCTGGATGCCATGCCGCGCACCATCGACATCGCAGCCCAGGTCGCGCACCACCCGTTGCGCGTCTATGCCATGGGCGAGCGCGGCCTGCACCGGGAGGCGGCGACGCCCGAGGACATCGCGCTGATGGCGCGGCTGACCGAGGAAGCCCTGCGCGCCGGCGCCTTCGGCTTCACCACATCGCGCACCGACCAGCACAAGACGCCGAGCGGCGACCTCGTCCCCGGGCGCTATGCCGAGCATGAGGAACTGCTGGCGATCGGCCGCGCGATGGGCCGCGCCGGCCGGGGCGCCTTCGGCATGCTGAGCGATTTCGAGGATGAGGCCGCCGAATTCCGCTGGCTGCGGCAGGTCGCGAAGGACTCCGGCCGTCCGGTCTGGTTCCTGCTGACCGACCGTGCCTATGACCCGCAGCGCTGGCGGCGGCTGATGGCGGGCGTGCATGCGGCGCGGGCCGATGGCCTGCCGCTGTCGGCGCAGGTCGCGGGGCGGCCGGTCGGGCTTATCCTCGGGCTGACGACCTCGCTGAACCCGTTTGCCTTGCGCGAGGGTTTTGCGGCCTTGGCGCATCTGAAGCCCGCCGAACAACTGGCCCGGCTGCGCGACCCGGCGGTGCGGGCGGGCATCCTGGCCGAGGACGCCTCAGCCCGGCTGATGCATCTGGTGCCGCCGCTGTCGCGGCAGATCGCGACGCGCTGGGATGCAATGTTCGCGCTTGGCGATCCGCCCGATTACGAACCGCCGCCGGAGCGCAGCCTGGCTGCCATGGCGGCCCGCGCGGGGCAGGACCCGGCGGCTTTCTGCTACGACTACCTGACCGGCGGCGACGGCGGGCGGATGCTGTATTTCCCCGTCGTGAACTACGTCGCCGGCGACCTGGATGTGGTGCAGCAGATGATGGTCGATCCCTTTACCGTGAACGGCCTGTCCGACGGCGGGGCGCATTGCGGGGTGATCTGCGACGCCTCGCTGCCGACTTCGATGCTGACGCATTGGGGGCGGGACCGGACCCGTGGGACGAAAATGCCGTTGGAATTCCTGGTCAAGCGCCAGACCAGCGAGACCGCGGATTTCTTCGGCTTCAGCGATCGCGGGCGGCTGGCGCCTGGGTTGAAGGCGGATGTGAACGTGATCGACTTCGATGGCCTGCGCTTGCACCACCCGGAGATGATCTACGACCTGCCCGCCGGCGGGCGGCGGCTGGTGCAGACCGTCGATGGCTACGACATGACGCTGGTTTCCGGCGTGCCGGTCATGGAGAAGGGTGTGGACACCGGCGCGCGCCCGGGTCGTCTGGTGCGCGCCAGCGGCTGAACCCGGTTCAGGCGACTTGGGTTCAGGCGATCAGGAAGGGCTCGATCGGCAGCGCGGCGAAATCGACCAGGGTCGCCGTCCCGCCGTCGGAGAAGACCAGCAGTGTATCGGTCTCATTGCTCATGGTGCTCATAATCGTGATGCCATCGACCAGCCGGATGCGGTCCAGGCGGGCGAAGTCGAGCACGACATCCACCCCCCCACCGGCGCCGAAGACGAAGATGTCGCGCCCGTTGCCGCCTTCCAGCACATCGTCGCCCGCGCCACCGGCCAGGGTGTCCGCACCGTTGCCGCCGAACAGGGCGTCGTTGCCGAGGCCCCCGGCCATGTCGTCGTCGCCATTCTCCCCAAACAGCGCATCGTCGCCACTGCCGCCGAACATGATGTCGCCGCCATTGCCGCCGAACAGCAGGTCGTTGGCGAAGCCGCCGTCCATCCGGTCGCGGCCATTGCCACCCTGCAGCAGGTCGCGCCCGCCGCCACCGCGCAGCGTGTCGTCGCCATTGCCGCCGCTGATGAAATCGCCACCGGCGCCGCCGGTCAGCACGTCGTCGCGGTTGCCGCCGTTGAGCGTGACGCTGCCCAGCGCGATCAGCGCCAGCAGCGGGTCGTGGTCGCTCGCCTGGTCGGCGAATTCCGTGTTGATGTGCACCGCATCGAACAGGCTGGCCCCGCCGAGATTGCCGCTGACCAGGATATGGTCAAGCGACTGGCTGTTGCCCTCGAAGATGAAGGTGTAGCGCTCGTTCGCGGGCAGCGTCTCGGTCAGGTTCAGCAGCGGCGCATCCGGGCCGGCGAGCACCTGCAAGGGTTCCTCGAACTCGAACTCGTTGAGGTCGCCGAGCACCACCACATTGGCGGCCGCGTCCATAGCCAGGATATCCTCGACGAAGCCGCGCACCGCCTCGGCCTGGGCGATGCGCTGTTCCTCCGAACCGTTCAGCGGCGGCTGGGTCGTGCCGAACAGCGGGGTCGAGCCGCCCTTGGAGGAAAAGTGGTTGTTCACCAACGTCACCGTCTCACCCTGGAAAGTGAAATCGGCCACCAGCGGCAGGCGTGACGCAAAGAAGGCATTGGCCGGATCGGTCTGCTGCGCCAGCGGATCGCCCACCGTGCGGACAGACCCGGCGACCAGATCGACCCGGTCGTCGTTGTACAGGAAGGCCGTGCGGATATTCCCACCCGGCTGGCCGCCGTTGGTATCGTCGCCGATGAAGGGATTGTCTATCACCGAGTAGCGCGGCCCGCCGGCGGCGACGATCGCATCCGCCAATGCCTGCAGCGTGACAGCGGCGGAGGTCACCGCCGTGTTCGCGCTGCCGTCATTGTCCTGCACTTCCTGCAGGGCGATGATGTCGGGCGTGCCGAGGTTCAGCACGATGTCCTGCGCAATGCGGGTGAACTGACCATTGGCGACGTCGGTGTCGCCATCGGCATCGTTCGGGTCGAGGTTCAGCACGTTGTAGGTCGCGACCAGCAGGTCGCCGCCAACTGCGGCGAAGGAGGTCGTCTCCCGCGCCAGCCCGCCATCCGCGACCGCATAGGCCTCGGTCGCAAGTATCTCGAAGTTGCCGAAGCTGTAGGAAACGACGCCGGTCACGCCGCTGATGCTGTCGCCGACATCGGCATCCGGCGTCGCCTGGGCGAGGATGCCGAAGTCGTCGTCGATCTGGATGCGCTCGGGGTTGAAGTCGCCGCCGACGACATTGGTCACGGCGGGGCCACCCGTGCCGCCGCCGATGTTAAGCGTGCCGCGGTCACTGAGACCGGTCGCGTCCTGCCCGGTGCCCGTCGTGACCCAGACTTCACCGAAGCGGTTGGTCGGCGCGATGACGACGGCCTCGGGCAGCGTCACGCGCATGCCCTCCAGGCTTTCGAAGAAATCGATGCCATCGGTGGTGGGGTCGAAGCTGGCGAAAGCGTCGTTCTCGATCACCTCGGTCGGCGGCAGCCGGCCCCCGGCGCCCAACACCACCGCCGCCGGCAGCGCGTTGCCGCTGGAGGTGACCAGGCTGTTCGTTGCGCTGATCTGCGTGGTGGACAGGTTGCCGGTCGCGGCGCCGCCGGGGAAAAATTCGCTGACCCGGCCGGTGACCGTCACCGCATCGCCGATGGCGACCGCGGGCGCGCTGCCAGTGAAGACGAAGATGGCGTCCGAGGTCGCGATGTCGCCATCGCCAACCGCGTCCTGCAGATAGTAGCCGTTGCTGTCCACGGCGGTGACGATGCCGTTGCTACGCAGGGTCTGGCCAACGAAGGGGCTGGTGTGCCCGGCGCCCTGGATCGTCGGGATGGCGACGAGCGGGGCCAGGTCATTGTCGGTGATGGCGACCGCCACGCCGGCCACGCTTGCGGCGTTGTAAGCAACATCGCCGCTGGCGACGGCAAAGGTGATGGTCGCGGTCTCGGCACCCTCGAACAGGGCGTCATCGACCGCCGTCACCGCAACGCTCTGGGCGATGTTCCAATTGACCGTGGTGAAGACCAGGCTTGTGGTGTCCGTCGCGAGGTCACCCGGCACGGTCAGCGTGATCGTGACATCCGCGGTCGGCTGGCTGTTCAGCGCGACCGAGAAACTGTCGCCGGCGCCGCCTTCGGTGACGGCGGTGCCGCCCGGTTGGCTGACGCTGACCCCGGCCGCGGCCGGGGCGGCGAAGGTCTGGCCATCGTTGAAGGCGCCGGGCGTGTCATTGGCCAGCACGGCCCAGGTGAAGTCGTCCGGCGAATCGCCGGTGCCGACCAGGCCCAGCGACGCACCAAGCGGCGTCGCACTGGTCTCGGCGACGCCAACATCGATGCTGGACAGCCCCGCGGCGGGCGTGCCGGCGGCGGCGGTCAGGATGCCCTCGTAGGACAGCAGTTGCACCACGTTGCCCATGGGATCGATCAGCGCGAAACCATCGTTGCCGCCGTTCTGCAGGCCATCCTGCGGAAAGGCGATGGACAGGGTGCCGAAGCCATTGCCCTGGTCGGCCAGCACGACGCCGGTGAAAGGATTGGCGATGGCCGGCGTGGCATAGACGATCGCGGCGCCCGGGTTGCTGCCGTTGTAGCGAACCAGGCTCCAACCGGTCAGGTTGGTCCCGGCGGGGCCGGCGATCTCAACGAACTCGCCAGCATCGGTACCGGTGTTGTCGTAGTGGAATTCGTTGATAAAAACGGTCGTGATGGGCATCGCGATGGCCTCCCCCAGGTCCCGTTCGTGCGGAACGATAAAGTCGGCTTAGCCCGCGGCGCGCGGGCTTGTCGCGTGAAGGTCTGGTTGCAGGGCGGCGAGGCGCTACCGTTTCGGCGCGAAGCGATACGGCGCCGCGCTCTCCTCCAGCGGGTCCAGCGCCAGGCGGTGTTCCAGCGGCGGAAAGGCGCGGCTGCGGCAGTCGGGCCGATCGCAGAGCCGGCACGACAGCCCAATGCCGACCGTCGCCGTTCGACGCCATCGCCACGGCCGCGGCCGGTGGCCACAGCAGCACCACCGCGCTGGCGCACAGCACCGAAGCCCAGCAGTTCCATGACAATCCCGCGCCGGCCAGCCTGCCGGTCGCGGCCGAATAAGGGGGAGCGGACCATGAACCACGACCATGACGACGGCCTGGTGCACAGCCACGCCTGGGCCAGCGAACCGCCCCGCCAGGGGCGCAGCCCGATCCGCCAGACCCCGCCGAAGACGGTCGAGCCGGATCACGACGACGGCCTGGTCCACAGCCACGGCTGGGCCTGCGCCGAGCGCGGCCAGATGAAGCGCCCTGGCTGATGGCATGTAGGCGCCCCTGGGATGTTTCGGCTATGACCGCCGTTGCATCCCAGGGGCGGTCCATACGTGTCATTGACCATCATCGTTACCGGCGCCTCCTCCGGCGTCGGACTCCACACCACGAAATCGCTGACCGACCGCGGCTGGCATGTGGTCATGGCCTGCCGGGATCTCACCAAGGCACGGGCGGCCGCCGATGGCCTCGGCATCGCCGCCGGCCGGGTCAGCCCGATGCTGCTCGACCTCGGTTCGCTCGACAGCGTGCGGGGCTTCGTCGCGGCCTTTCGCGCCACCGGCCGGCCGCTCGATGCGCTGCTGTGCAATGCCGCGACGTATATGCCGCTACTGAAGACGCCGGCGCGCTCGCCCGAGGGGTATGAGCTCAGCGTCGCGACCAATCACCTTGGTCATTTCCTGCTCGGCAACCTGCTGCTGCCCGACCTGCGAGCGAGCCCACGCCCGCCGGCGCGGCTGATCACGCTCGGCACCGTCACCGCCAATTCCGAGGAATTCGGCGGCAAGGTGCCGATCCCGGCGCCGGCCGACATCGGCGACCTGGAGGGGCTGGAGGCGGGTTTCCTAGGCCCGGTCGCGATGATCGACGGCAAGCCCTTCAAGGCCGGCAAGGCCTACAAGGACAGCAAGCTGTGCAACATGATCATCAGCCGCGAATGGCATCGGCGGTATCACGCGACGACGGGGATCGTGTTCAACACACTTTATCCGGGCTGCGTCGCCGATACGGCGCTGTTCCGCGATACGCCGCCCCTGTTCCAGAAAATCTTCCCCTGGTTCCAGAAGAACATCACCAAGGGCTACGTAACGCAGGAACTGTCGGGCGAGCGCACCGCCGAGGTCATCTGCGACCCGGCCTTCGCCGAATCCGGCGTGCATTGGAGCTGGGGCAACCGCCAGAAACCTGGGGCGAAGCCTTTTGCCCAGGGGTTGTCGGCCAAGGCGCGGGACGACACGCGGTCACGACGGCTTTGGGCCTTGAGCGCGGGGTTGGTGGGGCTGGCGGCATCGGATTGATACAGAAACAAGCGAACATCCCGTGACATCCCTCGCCGGGCCTTAATCTTTATGGGCTGCTAAGGCACGCTGACCCATGCTGCACTCATGCACAGACTTAGCCCATGAGCCGCAGCATCAGCCTGCGGCCGCCCGTCACCGCGCTCCCCACGCCGCGCAACCGGCGCCAATCGCCGGACGGCTTCCTCGACTCCTGCGAAAGCCTGTTGCGCTGCGCCCTGCAACCGATCGTGGAGGTCCACACCGGCACGCTGTATGGGGTCGAGGCATTGGTGCGGGGCTTCGATGCCTTGCGCTTCGGCTCACCCTTCGCGCTGCTGGACCACGCTGCCGACGCCGGGGTACTCTGCGCCGTCGAAGCCCTGCTGAACCGCAAGGCGGTCGAGGCCTTCGCAACGCTGCCCGATGCGGCGCAACGGCGGCTGTTCCTCAATGTGGATGGGCGGTCGCTGGTGCACGGCGCCAATGCGGCGGCCAGCGGCCCCGGGGTGATTGAGGCCGCGCTGGCCGAGGTCCGCGCGGCGGGCCTGCCGGCCTCCTGCCTCTGCATCGAACTCTCTGAACGACATGAAACCGCGACGCTGCCTGGCTTCCGGGACGCCGCCGAGGCACTGCGCCGCGAAGGGGTGCGCTTCGCCGCCGATGATTTCGGCCAGGGGTTTTCCGAACTGCGCCTGCTGTTCGATGGCGGCATCGACTATGTGAAGATCGACCGTCACTTCGTCTCAAACTTGGCGCAGGACCCGCGCAAGCGGCTCTTCGTCGGCCAGATCGCCTCCTTCGCGCATGTGCTCGGCCTGCGCGTCATAGCCGAAGGGGTGGAGGACGAGGCTGATTTTCTCGCCTGTCGCGAACTCGGCTGCGACATGGTGCAGGGCTGGTATGTCGCGCGCCCCACCACCGACACCGCCGCGATCCACCCACTCTACGAGCATGTCGGCCTGGCGGTCGCCGTTGAACGGCGCCAGCGCCAGGATGCCGGCGACGTGGACCTCGTCTGCGGCGCCGCCGAACGGATCGAGGCCGTGCTGGAGGACGAGGACATAGAGCGCGTCTTCGACCTGTTGCGCCGATCCCAAGACATGCGGGCCGTGCCGGTGGTCGACCGGGCGGGGGCACCGCGGGGCCTCGTGCGCGAACGCGACCTGCGGCGCTTCATCTACGACCGCTTCGGGCGCGACCTGCTGCGCAACCCGAATGTGCAGCACACCGTGCGCGCCTTCCTGGTCGCCGCGCCGATGGCCGACCTGCGGACCGACACGGAAACCCTGCTGCGCGTCTTCGCCGCCGCCCCGCCGGGGTGCGAGGGCATCCTGCTGCATGATGCCGGGCGCTATGTCGGCCTCGTCTCGGCAACGGCGCTGCTCCGCCTGTTGAACGAAAAGCGGGTACGCCTCGCGCTCGACCAGAACCCGCTGACACGGCTGCCGGGCAACCTGTCGGTCGCAGCCCATGCGGCGGCGGCGGCGGTCCGCTCGGCGGCGACCCGCCACCTGTGCTATTTCGACTTCGACCACTTCAAGCCCTTCAACGACCGTTTCGGCTTCCGCCAGGGCGACCGGGCCATCGCGCTGTTCGCCGAGGCGATGCGCCGCCACCTGCCGGAGTCGGAGGGCGCCTTCCTCGGCCATATTGGCGGCGATGATTTCTTCGCCGGTCTGCGGGGCCTCGAAAGGGTCGAACTGGAACCCCGCCTGCGGGCGCTGCTGGGCGATTTCGCCCAGTCCGTCGCAGGCTTCCACAGCCCGGCGGACCTCGCGGCGGGATCGATGTCGGCCAAGGACCGCGACGGGACGGCGCGGTGTTTCCCACTTCTGCGCTGTTCGGTCGGCGTGCTGGAAATCCCGGCCGCCCGCCCGGCCGGCGATGCCGATCGCCTGCTGGCCGAAGTCGCGCGGCTGAAATCAGCGGCCAAGGCGTCCGACACGGGCCTGGCCTGGCTTTCGACCGAGCCTTGAACACCCCTACCCCACCAGCCCCGCCGCGATGTTCACCGCCACCGCCAGGATCACCACGTTGAAGGCAAAGGCGATCAAGCCGTGCAGCAGCACCAGCTTGCGCATCGCCGGGCTGTCGGTCGTCACATCGCTGACCTGCGCGGTCATGCCAACGGTAAAAGCGAAATAGAGGAACTCCGAGAACTCCGGCGTGCCATCGCCGCCGGGGAACGCGATGCCGCCTTCGGCCAGCCAGTATTCGTGCGCGTAGTCGTGCGCGAACAGCACCTGCACGAACAGCCAGGACAGGATGACGGTGGTGCCGGTCAGCACCGGGCTGTACCAGGCGATGTGGCGCGGCGCCGCCGCCGCTTCCCAGCCGACACCGCCGAGGGCCGCGATCGCCGCCACCAGCGACAGGGAAAACACCGTCCAGCGGCCTTCGGCCAGCACCTGGGCGCGGCGGCGCATCATGTCGGCATCGGCGGCCCAGAGGTTGCGCAGCATCAGCGCCATGTAGATCGTGGCCAGCAGGCACCAGCCCAGCATCAGCGCCGGCACCACCCGCATGCCGGACGCGACCGCCAGCACCCCGGCCGCCACCCCGCCCGAAGCCGCCCAGGCCAGGACAGGACGGCGGAGCGCCATCAGGCAGCGAGAGCGCGGGCGAACACCGCCGGATCGACGTTCCCGCCGCTCAACACTAGCCCGACCCTGCGCCCGCGCGTCGGCACATGCCCCGCCAGCACCGCCGCCAGGGCCACCGCCCCGCCCGGTTCCACCACGACCTTCAGGTGCTGGAAGGCGAAGCGCATGGCCGCGAAAACTTCGGCCTCGGTGACCACGACACCGCCCGCCAGGCGCGGCGCATTGATGGCGAAGGTGATTTCTCCCGGGTGGCGCGACAGCAGCGCGTCGCAGAGCAGACTGCCCTGCCCGTCATTGCCGATGCGCTGGCCGGCGCGCAGCGACTGGCCGTAATCGTCCCAGCCCTCGGGTTCGACCGCCCAGACCGCGCAGCCGGTGCCGTCCAGCGCCAGCGCGCAGCCCGCGACCAGCCCGCCGCCGCCGGTGCAGACCACCATGGCATCGAGCGCGCCGCCCGCATCTGCGAACAATTCCAGCGCAAGGGTGCCCTGCCCCGCGATGACATGAGCGTGGTCGAAGGGCGGGATCTGCGTCATGCCGCGCGTCGCCGCGAGGCTCGCTGCCAGCACCTCCCGATCCGTCGTCGCGCGGTCGAAGGGCAGGATCTCGGCCCCCCAGCGGCGCGTTGCCTCCACCTTGATCGCCGGCGCATCGGCCGGCATGGCGATCAGCGCGGGAATCCCCGCCGCCGCCGCCGCACAGGCCAGCCCTTGGCCGTGGTTGCCCGAGGAATGGGTGACCACGCCCCGCGCCTGCGTGGCGGGATCGAGTTGCAACACGGCATTGGTCGCACCGCGGAACTTGAACGAACCGGTACGTTGCAGCGGTTCGGGCTTGATGAAGATCTGGCCGCCCGTGACCTCGTCCAGCAGCGCGTGGCGCAGCATGGGCGTGCGGATGATGCGCCCGGCCAGGCGTTCGGCCGCGGCGCGCACGTCGGCCTGGGTCGGCAGCGGGGTCATGCGCGGAACCGCATGGGATCAACCATCGCCACGACCCGGCGCAGGTCATGCGGCACCTGCCCGCGGATCAGGCCCGCCAGCAGCCGCCCGGCGGCCGGCGCGGTCTGGATGCCGTAGCCGCCCTGCCCGACCGCCCAGAAGAAACTCGGATGGTCCTCATCCTCGCCGAGCGCAAAAGATCGGTCAGGGGTGAAGGTGCGCAAGCCGGCCCAGGAATGCTCGATGCGTCGGATGTCGATCGCAAAGGCCTGGGCAAAGCGGTCGGCGGTGATGGCCACGTCCAACTCATCGGGCTGCGCGTCGGTGGCCGGGCTATCGGTCTCGTCGGCCGGGCTGACCATCAACTTGCGCCGGGCTTCGGGCCGCGCGTACCAACTGTGCGCGACATCGCCCAGCAACGGCCAGTCCGCGACGTCATAGGGCGCGGGATCGATCACGATGGCGGTGCGGCGCTTGGGTTGCAGCCCGAGCGGCGCGACCCCGGCCAGGGTGGCGACCTCATCCCCCCAGGCGCCGGCGGCATTGACCAGGACGGCGGCACCAAGCGTTTCGCCGGCCGCCGTGGCGACTCGCCACATGCCGCCCTGGCGCCAAATCTGCCCGGCGCGGTGGCGCAACCCGATCTGCCCGCCCCGCGCGCGCAGCAGTTTCAGGAAGCCCTGGTGCAGCGCCGCCACATCCATGTCGAAGGAATCCGGCTCGACCGCAGCAGCAACGGCATAGTCGGGTCGCAGCCCGGGCGCCATGGCCAGGACTTCGGCGATGGAGAGGGGGGTGATGGTGCCTTCGCTGGCGGCTATCTTCTGGGCCAGCATGGCTTCCTCGCCGGCCGGGGCCAGGTGCACGACCGCGCGGCGCTGCATCAGCGGCGCGTCGGAAAAACCTTCCGGCGGGTTTTCGAAGAAGCCGCGGCTGGCGCCGGTCATCGCGCGCACATCGGGCGGGCCGTAATTCAGCATCCAGATTGCGGCGGAGCGCCCGGTCGTGTGGTAGCCGGCACTGTCCTCCATCTCGACCAGCCCGACCCGCAGGTGTTCGGCCAGGTGGGCGGCGGTGGTGGCGCCGGCGATGCCGGCCCCGATCACGATCACGTCGAAGCGATGAGTATCCATGTCCTTAGTGTCGTGGCGCCGCGCATCCGGGGCAAGTCGTTCGCCTTCAGGCCGCGCCCATCAGGCAGCGCGCGTCAGCGCCATGGACGCGACATCGACGGGCGCGATCTGGGCGTTGTCGTCCAGCGTGATGACGATACCGATCTGGTCGCCGAAGCGTTGCAGGGATTTTTCGCCATCGATCGGCAGCGGGATGCCGTTGTTCTGGCAAAAGGCGATCAGCGCCTCCATCAGGTCCTCGCCGGCCAGCGACAGGCGCAGCAGGTCGCAGGTCTCGCCACGCGGCATATCGCGGGTCGGGTCCATCACCACGGCCAGCGCGACACCGCGCCGCGGGGCCGCGCTGTCGCCGCGCCGCGGCAGCGCTGGTTCGACGAAGCAATCGACCACATCGCCCATCGGCTGGTTCCGCCGGACGTGCCGCAGGTGGTCGAGCGCGGCACGCGCGGCCTCGGCCGGGCGGAACAGGATGTGGCGGATTTCCGACGGCATTGGGGGCTCCTCGACTGTCCCGCCAGTCTTGGCCGCCAGAGGTTGCCGAAGCGTGAAGGGCGCTACCGGCGGGGCGCGCGAAACCGTTCCACCGCCGCCACCAGCGCCGTGCGGACGCCCGGTTCCAGCGCCGAATGCCCGGCATCCGGCACGATCGTCAACCGCGCGCGCGGCCAGGCGGCGGCGAGGTCGAAGGCGGTTTCCGCCGGGCAGACCATGTCGTAGCGGCCCTGGATGATCTCCGCCTGGATATGCGCGATACCATCCATGTGGGCGAGCAGCCCGCCCTCGGCCAGGAAGAGTTGGTGGGCGAAATAATGCGCCTCGATCCGCGCCAGCCCCAGGGCCGTGCGGTCCTGGGCGAAACTGGCGACGGTCTCCGGCGAGGGCAGCAGCGTGGAGCAGGACCCCTCATAGGCGCTCCAGGCGCGGGCGGCGGGCAAATGGATGGTGGGGTCGGGGTCGATCAGCCGGGTCAGGTAGGCGGTGAGCAGATCGGCGCGCTCGGACGCCGGCACATGTTCGGCAAAGGCCGCCCAGGCATCGGGGAAGACCCGCCTGAGGCCGTAGAGGAACCACTCCACCTCAGCCTCGCGTCCCAGGAAGACGCCGCGCAGCACGGCCCCGGCCACCCGGTCGGGATGCGCCTGGGCATAGGCGAGCGCCAGGGTGGAACCCCACGAACCGCCGAACAGCAGCCACTGGTCCACCCCGAGGAAGCGGCGCAGCGACTCGATATCGGAGACCAGGTGCGGCGTGGTGTTTTCGGCCAGGTTGCCGAGCGGGCGGGACCGCCCGGCGCCGCGCTGGT
The DNA here is from genome assembly GCA_038249305.1 of Acetobacterales bacterium. Lineage (GTDB taxonomy): Bacteria > Pseudomonadota > Alphaproteobacteria > Acetobacterales > Acetobacteraceae > Humitalea. The sequence continues at coordinate 1,898 of JBBRWI010000045.1, read as the reverse complement.
CGAAGATGACCACCCGCCAATGCAACGGGTCGAAGAAACGCCGGTGCACGGCCCCCGCCCCGGCGCCCGGCCCGCCATGCAGGAACAGGACCGGCTGGCCGCGCGGATTGCCGACCTGTTCCCAATACATGACATGGCCGCCCGAAAGGGGCAGCAGGCCGGTTTCGTAGGGTGCGATATCGGGAAAAAGGTCGCCACGGGGCATGACCCTGTTTGGCAAGTCGCGCGCGGCGTTGCAACAGGGCGCGTGAGGCGCTGTGCAACGGGGGGGTGCAGGTCCTATCTTAGGGCCATCATGGCCACGCCCCCCCCGTCCCACGCCGGCGCGCAGCAAAAGGCACCGGCAATCCTGCGCTGCGGCGTCTGCGGCAGCGAAAGCCGCCATGTGCCGTTTCGCCCGCAGCCGCCCGAACAGGCGCCCGACCTGGACCTGCGGCCCGGCGAACCGGTGCGATCGACCATGGCGCGCTGGCTCCAGCAATGCCCGCACTGCGGTTATGCCGCGCCGGATCTGGCGCAGGCGCATCCGGCGGTGCCGGGGGTGGTCGCCGCCGCCCCGTTCCGCGCCCTGCTGGCCGATGTCTCGGCACCGCCGCTGGCGCGAAAATTCCTCGCCTGGGCGCATGTGCTGGAGGAGACGGGCGCGCTGCATGCTGCGGCCGAGGCCACGCTGCAGGCCGCCTGGGTCGCCGACGACATGCAGCGCGACGAGCAGGCGCGCGCATGGCGACGCGATGCCGTGGCGCTGTGGCGCAGTGGCCCGCCGATGGATGCGGAACAATGCGTCCGCGCGCTGGATGCACTGCGTCGCGCCGGCGCCTGGGACGACGCCGCCCATACCGCCGACGACATGGCGCGCCGCTTCGACCGCGACCCCGTGGCCCCGATCGTGGCGCTCGAAGCGCGGCTGATCGCGGCGCGCGACGAAGGCCGGCACACCATCGCCTCCGCCCTGCCGCCACCCGCACGGCGGCCGCATGTCAGCCACCAGCAGACCCGCCGGGCGATCGGTGGCGGGCCTTTTGCATGGCTGAAACGGCTGTTCCGTCGGTAGCGCTTTGGGGCGTCAGCATCCCGGTGACCAATACCTCGGTGAACCCGGCGCGCTCGATAGGGCCGGCCCTCTTCGCCGGGGGGGACTACGTGGGGCAGCTTTGGCTGTTCATCCTGGCCCCGATCGTCGGCGCGGTGCTGGCGGGGCTGGCGTCGAAGGGGCTCCAACGCGAGTGATCGCGGTGGGGTGATGGATCAGCGTCAGCCCCAGCCCGATCGGGATCGGGGCGAAACCCGCCGGCGCCTTGGCGGAGGCGGCGACCAGGATGATGAACGTCGCCAGCACCTCGATCACCAGGCAGGCGATCATCGTGTACTTGCCCGGGCTGAGGCCGCCATGGCCGCCGGCCAGCGAGAAGCCCTCCCGGCCGGAAGCAATCACATAAAGCAGGGCGGCCGCGGCGATCGCACCGGCGACCCGAGCGGCCCAGTATGGCAACACGTCAGCCGGCTTGAAATGCCCGCCGGAGATATGGCCAACCGCATAGGCCGTGGTCAGCACCGCCAGGCCAAAGGCGAAGGAAACGCCGACGAAACCGATGCCGAGGAAGGGGGTGGAGGGGAAGGCGGCGGCCGATACGGCGCTACCGCAGCCGCCGAAGACCAACCAGAAGGTGCCGAGGAATTCCGCACCGACACGGCGGGACATGACCATTGATAAAACTCTCTGGCGTCGGCCGGCGCCGACGCTGAGCGATAGAAACAATATTGCGGGTGCGGCGGCCAGCCGGGCATCGCCACGAATTTCATGAAAATCGCGTTATGTTGATCCATGGGGACGGCCCCCGCGCCCATCAGTCCTCGCCCCGCCGCGTCAGCACCTCCCGCTTGCCGACGTGGTTGGC
>JBBRWI010000044.1:0-19670 GCA_038249305.1 Acetobacterales bacterium | reverse complement strand
GGGTCGGGGAAATAGCGGTAGTCGTGCGCATCCTCCTTCGACCGCATCGAACGCGTGACACCGCGCGCGGTATCGAACAGGCGGGTTTCCTGGCGCACTTCGGCGCCCGCTTCCCAAACGTCGATCTGCCGGCGGGCCTCGGCCTCCACCGCCTGCATCACGTAGCGGATGGAGTTGACGTTCTTCACCTCGCACCGCGTGCGGAAATCCTCGCCGGATTTGCGCACCGAGACATTGACGTCGGCGCGCAACGAGCCTTCCTCCATATTGCCGTCGCAGGTGCCGAGGTAGCGCAGGATCTGCCGCAATTTCGTCAGATACGCGCCGGCTTCCTCGGGCGAACGCAGGTCGGGTTCGGAGACGATCTCCATCAGCGCGACGCCTGAGCGGTTCAGGTCGATGAAGGATTTTGTCGCGTGCTGGTCGTGCAGGGATTTGCCGGCGTCCTGCTCCAAATGCAGGCGCGTGATGCCGATATCCTTGGTGCTGCCATCGGTCAGTTCGATACTCAACACGCCCTTGCCGACGATCGGAAAGGCAAACTGGCTGATCTGGTAGCCCTGCGGCAGGTCGGCATAGAAGTAGTTCTTGCGGTCGAAACGGGACCACAGGTTGATCTCGGCCTTCAACCCCGCGCCAGTGCGGACCGCCTGGGCGACGCATTCGGCGTTGATGACAGGCAGCATGCCGGGGAAGCCGGCATCGATGAAGGAGACCTGGGTATTCGGTTCGGCCCCAAAGCCGGTCGCGGCGCCGGAAAACAGTTTGGACTCGCTGGTGACCTGGGCATGGACTTCCAGGCCGACGACGATTTCCCAGGGGCCGGTGGCGCCCTCCAGAAGATAGGTCATGCCATCACCCCCGGCAGCGCCGAAAACGCCGCCGCCCGCTCGATCGCCGCCGCCACGGAAAACACCGTCTCCTCGTCGAAGCCGCGCCCGATCACCTGCAAGCCCAGCGGCAGGCCCTGGCTGTTCAGCCCGGCCGGCACGCTCATCGCCGGCAGCCCCGCCAGGTTCGCGGTCACCGTGAACACGTCGTTCAGATACATCGCCACCGGGTCATCATTCGCGGCCCCCTCGGCGAAGGCCGCCGTCGGCGTCGAGGGCGTCAGGATCGCGTCGCAATCGGCCCAGGCTTTGACGAAATCCTGGCGGATCAGCGCCCGCACCTGCTGCGCCTTCACATAATACGCATCGTAGTAGCCAGCCGAGAGCACATAGGTCCCGATCATGATCCGACGCTTCACCTCCGCGCCAAAGCCTGCTGCCCGCGTGCGCTCATAAAGGTCCTGCAAATCCTCGCCCGGCACCCGCAGCCCGAAGCGCACGCCATCGTAGCGCGCAAGGTTGGACGAGGCCTCGGCCGGGGCCACGATGTAATAGGTCGGCAGCGCGAATTTCGTGTGCGGCAGGCTGATCGGCACGATGGTCGCACCGGCGTCGCGCAACCAGGCGATGCCCCGTTCCCATAGCGCCTGCGCCTCTCCCTCCAGCGCGTATTCCGCCGGCACGCCGATCCGAATCCCCTTTACCGGAGCATGGCAGGCGGCGGCAAAATCCGGGACGGCACGATCGGCGCTGGTGCTGTCGCGCGGGTCGAAGCCGGCCATGCTGCGCAGCAGGATCGCGCAATCCTCGACCGTGCGCGCCATCGGCCCCGCCTGGTCCAGCGACGACGCGTAAGCAACGATGCCGAAGCGCTAGCAGCGCCCGTAGCTTGGCTTGATGCCGGCGATGCCGCAGAACGCGGCCGGCTGTCGGATCGAGCCCCCGGTATCGGTCCCCGTCGCCGCCAGCGCCATGCGCGCCGCGACCGCCGCGGCCGATCCACCCGAAGACCCGCCTGGCACCAGCGGCGTCGCACCCGACCAGGGGTTCACCACCCCGCCAAAGGCCGAACTTGCGTTCGACGACCCCATGGCAAATTCGTCGAGGTTTGCCTTGCCCAGGAACACCGCCCCATCGCGCAGCAATTTCTGTGTCACCGTGCTTTCGTAGGGCGGCACGAAATCTCCCAGGATTCTGCTGCCGGCGGTGGTCCTGACCCCCGCTGTGCAAAACAGGTCCTTGATCGCGATGGGCGCGCCGGTCAGCGGCCCGGCGTTGCCGCGCGCGCGGCGTTCATCCGCCGCCCGCGCCGCGTCCATCGCGCGATCGGCGGTGACGGTGATGTAGGCGTTCAGTTTCGGGTTCAGCGCATCGATGGCGCGCAGATGCGCCTCGGTCAGTTCGACCGAGGAGACCACGCCCGCCTCCATCGCCGCGAGCGCGCCCGCCAGGGTGAAGTGCACGGGTTCCATCACTCGACCACCTTCGGCACGGCGAAGAATACGCCGGCGCGATCGGCGGCGTTCGCCAGCACCGCCTCCGCCTGGTTGCCATCGGTGACCGCATCCGGGCGCAGCGGCAGCACGGTATCGCCGCCGCCGGCCAGCGGTTCGATGCCGGTGGTATCGACCGACTGCAATTGTTCGATCCACCCCAGGATGCCGTTCAATTCGGCTTGCAGGCGGGGAATATCGGCGTCCTCCAGCCCCAATCGGGCCAGGGAGGCGACACGGCGGATCGTGGAGGCATCGAGCGACATGGGGCGTTCCCTACCAGCGCCCCCGCGAGGCGACAACTTGCGCGCCCCCTGGGCCGCCCGCATACCCCGCCGCGTGGCGCTCCTCCCCCTTGTCGATCTTCGCGCCATGCTGGCCCGGCAGGCCTGCCTGATCGGGCTCGACCCCGGCACGGTGCGGGTCGGCCTGGCGGTCAGCGACGTGGGGCTGATGCTGGCCACCCCCGCGGGCACCATGCTGCGCGGCAAGCTGGCGCTGAACGCCGAACAGATCACGGCACTGGCGAAGCAGACCGGCGCGGGCGGCCTGGTGGTCGGCCTGCCCTTGGAAATGGACGGCCGTTTTGGCCCCGCCGCCCAGGCGGCCAAGGACTGGGCGCGCGCCATCGCCGCCGGAGTGGGCCTGCCGGTCGCAACCTGGGATGAACGGCTGTCCTCGGCCGCGGTGAACCGGATGCTGATCGCGGAGGGCGACCTGACCCGCGCGCAACGGGCGCGCGCAATCGATGGCGCGGCCGCGGCCTATATGCTGCAGGCCGCCTTGGACGCGACCCGGCCCCCGGCTAGTCTCGGCTGATGGTCGCATTCCCCCACAAGCATCTGCTCGCCATCGAGGGGATGCACCCGCCCGAGATCACCGATCTGCTGGACCTGGCGGAATCCTACGTGCTGCTGAATCGCAGCGGCAAGACCCAGCGCGACCTCCTGCGCGGCCGCACCCTGATCAACCTGTTTTTCGAGGACAGCACACGCACCCGCACCTCCTTCGAACTGGCCGGCAAGCGGCTGGGCGCCGATGTCATCAACATGGCCGTCTCGACCAGCAGCGTGAACAAGGGCGAGACCCTGCTCGACACCGCCAGCACGCTGAACGCGATGAACACCGATCTGTTGGTCATCCGCCACGGCCAGTCGGGCGCCCCGGCGCTGCTGGCCCAGAAAGTCAGCGCCGCGGTGATCAACGCCGGCGACGGCACCCATGAACACCCGACACAGGCGCTCCTCGATGCGCTGACCATCCGCAGGCGAAAGGGCCGGATCGAGGGGCTGGTCGTCGCCATCTGCGGCGATGTGCTGCACAGCCGGGTCGCGCGCAGCAACATCCATCTGCTGCTGACCCTGAACGCCCGCGTGCGGGTGATCGGCCCGCCGACCCTGATCCCGGCCGAGGCCGCGCGACTGGGGGTCGAGGTGCATCACGACATGCGCAGCGGCCTGGCTGGCGCCGATGTGGTGATGATGCTGCGGTTGCAGCGTGAACGCATGACCGGCGGCCAGGTGCCCTCGGCGCGGGAGTTCTTTCGCTTCTACGGGCTGGATGAGGCGAAACTGGCCCATGCCGCGCCGGATGCGATGGTGATGCACCCGGGGCCGATGAACCGCGGCGTGGAGATCGCCAGCAGCGTCGCCGACGACCCCATCCGCAGCGTGATCGGCGAACAGGTGGAAATGGGCGTCGCGTGCCGGATGGCGGTGCTGGATGTGCTGTCGCGGCGGCTGCCGAGGAATCGATGACCGACCTCCTCATCACCAACGCCCGCCTGCTGGACCCCGCGACCGGCCTCGATGCCCAGGGCGCCCTGCTGGTCCGTGATGGTCGCATCCTGGACCATGGCCAGAACCTCGGCCGCCCCGATGGCGTGGCGGTACTGGATGCGGGCGGCGCCTGCCTCGCCCCCGGCCTGGTCGATCTGCGCGCTTCCCTCGGCGAACCGGGCGCCGAGCACCGCGAAACCATCGCGACCGCCGCCCTGGCCGCCGCCGCCGGCGGTATCACCACCCTTTGTGCCGTCGCCGAACACCCGCTGGACGACCCGGCCCTGGTCGAATTCCTCGCCCGACGCGGGGATGCCACCGGCAGCCTGACCATCCTGCCCTACGCCGCCGCGACCCGCGGCGGTGCGGGCCGCGAACTGGCCGAATACGGGCTGCTGCGCGAAGCGGGCGCCATCGGCTTTTCCGACGGCATGACCGCCATCGCCGATGCCCGCACCATGCGCCTCGCCCTGTCCTACGCCCGCGCCTTCGGCGCCTTCATCGCCCAGGCGCCGCAGGAGCCGAGCCTGTCCGCCGGCGGCGCCGCGACCGAGGGCGAACGCGCGACCCGCATGGGCCTGCCCGGCATCCCTGCGGCGGCCGAGGCCATCCTGGTCGCCCGCGACATCGCCCTGGTGCGCCTGACCGGCGGCCATGTGCATGTCTGCAACGTCTCGACCGCCGCCGCCCTGGCGCTGATCCGCGCCGCCAAGGACGAAGGGCTTGCCGTCACCGCCGATACCGCGCCGCCGTATTTCGACCTGAACGAAACCGCCATCGGCGACTATCGCACCTATGCCAAGCTCAGCCCGCCGCTGCGGGCAGAAGCGGACCGGCAGGCGGTGGTCGCGGCCCTGGCGGATGGCACGATCGACGCCATCGCCTCCGACCACCAGCCACGCGATGCCGATGACAAGCGCCTGCCGTTTGCCCAGGCCGCCGCGGGGGGCGCTGGGCTCGCGACCCTGCTCGCGGTGACCCTCGCCCAGGTGCATGGCGGAAAACTGTCCATGCTGGCCGCACTTGGCCTGATGACCGACCGGCCCGCGAAACTGCTCGGCATCGCGGCCGGCAGCCTGGCCCGCGGCGCCCCCGCCGACCTGCTGCTGTTCGACCCCGAAAGCGCCTGGCAGGTCACCGCCGGCAAGATGCCGGGCAAGGCCCAGAACACGCCCTTCGACGGCCGCCCGGTCGAAGGCCGCGTCATCGCCACCTTCAAATCCGGCCGGCGGGTGTTCGGATGAGCCCGGTCCTGTCCGCCCTGGCCGCCGTCGTCCTGGGCCTGGCCCTGGGCTCCATCCCCTTCGGCCTGCTGCTGACCCGCGCGGCGGGGCTGGGCGACATACGCAGCATCGGCAGCGGCAATATCGGCGCGACCAACGTGTTGCGGACCGGCCGGCGCGGGCTGGCGGCGGCGACCCTGCTGCTGGATGGGTTGAAGGGGGCGGCGGCGGTCTGGATCGCGGCCTGGGCGCTTGGCCCGCTGTTCGCCGGCGTCGCGGCCGTCGGCGCCGTGGTCGGGCATTGCCACCCGCCCTGGCTCGGCTTTCGCGGCGGCAAGGGGGTGGCGACGGCGCTCGGCACCTGGCTGGCCCTGGCCTGGCCGGTCTTTGCCATCGCCGCGACCGCCTGGATCCTCGTGGCGCGGGTGAGCCGGATATCTTCGGCGGGCGCGCTGGCGGCGATGGTGGTGGCGCCCTTTGCCGCTTTTTGGTTCGGGGGCGCGTTGCTGATGGTGCCGGTGGGCGCGATTGCGATCTATGTCGCGGCCCGGCACCGGGCGAACATCGAACGGCTGATGGCCGGCACCGAACCCCGTTTCGGCCAGGGGAAGGTGACCGGAGGCCAATAGAGGTCGCTTTCTTTTCACCACCGGCATGCTACCGCCATGCGCCATGCCCGATGTGATCCTCGACCGCCTTCGCCTGGCCCGCAGTGAGGGCGTCGGCCCGCAGACCTGGCATCGGCTGATGGCGCGTTTTTCCGGCGATGCGGCGGCCGCCCTCGATGCCATGCCGGGCTTTCCGGCCAATGGCCGCCCGCTGGTCCCGGCCTCGGCCGACGCCACGGCGCGCGAACGCGACGCCCTGCTGGCGCGCGGCGCGCATCTGATCTTCGCCGGCGACCCCGGCTACCCGCCGCTGCTGGCCCTGCTGCCCAGCGCCCCAGCCATGCTGGCCGTGCTCGGCAACCCGGCTCTGCTCGGCGCCCGCGCGGCGGCCGTGGTCGGCGCGCGGGCCGCTTCGGCCGGCGGGCGGCGGATCGCCGAAACCTTGGCCCAGGCGCTGTCGGCGGCCGGGGTTACCGTGGTCTCCGGCCTCGCCCGCGGGATCGATGCCGCGGCCCATACCGGCGCGTTGCGGGGTGCGGCCCGGACCATCGCCGTGGTGCCGGGGGGGCTCGACGTGACCTACCCGCCGGAAAACGCGCATCTCCAGGCGCGGATCGCGGCCGAAGGCGGCGCGGTGGTGGCGGAAGCCCCCCTCGGCATGGCCCCCCTCGCCCGCCACTTCCCCGCCCGCAATCGCATCGTCGCGGGCCTGGCGCTTGGCGTCGTGGTGGTCGAGGCCGCGCGAAATTCCGGCACCTTGATCACCGCCCGCCTGGCGCTGGAGGCGGGGCGGGAGATTTTTGGCGTCCCCGGCAGTCCGCTCGACCCCCGTTCGGCCGGCGCCAATGACCTGATCCGCCAGGGCGCCCATTTGACCGAAACCGCCGAGGATGTGCTGGAACACCTGCCCGAGGCGCCGCATGACGGCCCCCTTTTTGCTGCGCCCCGCCCCGACACCGGACAGCGCTGGCCCGAAGCCCAGCCCCCGCCAGCGACCTCGGCCGAGGCCGCGCAACTCCTTGAACTTCTTGGCGACACACCACTACAGGTTGACGAGGTGCTACGGCGCTGCCACCTGTCCGCCCCAGTGGCAAGGGCCTTGCTGCTGGATCTGGAGCTTGAAGGCCGGATCGCGACCCTGCCCGGGAACCGCGTGGCGCTCGTCAGGCCCGCGTAAAGTATCGACGCACGACCCTGCCACCGATAGGCGATCGGCCTGACACCAGAAGGATCAGACCACCCCCCATGACCGCCGTCCTCGTCGTCGAAAGCCCGGCCAAAGCCAAAACCATCGAGAAGTATCTCGGCAGCGGCTTTCGCGTGCTCGCCTCCTTCGGTCACGTGCGCGACCTGCCATCGAAGGACGGCAGCGTCCGCCCGGACCAGGATTTTGCGATGGACTGGGAGGCGGATGAACGCGGCGACAAGCAGGTTCGCGCCATCGCCGCCGCCTTGAAGGGCGCCGACACATTGTATCTGGCAACCGACCCTGATCGTGAAGGCGAGGCGATCTCCTGGCACGTCCAGGACATGCTGGCCAAGAAGGGCGCGCTGAAAGGGCTGAAGGTGCATCGCATCACCTTCAACGAGATCACCAAGCGCGCCGTGCAGTATGCCGTGGCGCATCCGCGCAAGCTGGATACGCCGCTGATCGATGCCTATCTCGCGCGCCGGGCGCTGGACTACCTGGTCGGCTTCACCCTGTCCCCGGTATTGTGGCGCAAACTGCCGGGCAGCAAGAGCGCCGGGCGCGTGCAATCGGTCGCGCTGCGGCTGATCTGCGAACGCGAAGCCGAGATCGAGGTGTTTCGCCCCCGCGAATACTGGACCGTCGATGCCAAGTTCCTGACCCCGCCGGGCGCGCCCTTCACCGCGCGGCTGACGTATCTGGATGGCAAGAAGCTCGACCAGTTCGACCTGAACGACGAGAAAAAGGCCCTGGCAGCCAAGGCGGCGGTCGAGGCCGGGGCATTCAGCGTCGCCTCGGTCGAGAAGAAGCGCACCCGGCGCAACCCGCCGCCGCCCTTCACCACCAGTACCATCCAGCAGGAAGCCAGCCGCAAGCTGGGCTTTGGCGCGCAGCGCACGATGCGCGTGGCGCAGGGACTGTATGAGGGTGTGGCGATCGGCGGCGAGACGGTCGGGCTGATCACCTATATGCGGACCGATGGCGTGCAGATGGGCAGCGAGGCGATCATGGCCATCCGCGACCATGTGAAATCCGACTTCGGCCCGGACTACCTGCCTGCCCAGCCGCGCGAATACACCACCAAGGCGAAGAATGCGCAGGAAGCGCATGAGGCGATCCGCCCCACGGATGTGGAGCGAACGCCGGAGGCTGTTGCCGGCTACCTGAACGACGACCAGCGCCGGCTTTACGAACTGGTGTGGAAGCGGGCGGTCGCATCGCAGATGGCCTCGGCCGAGATCGACCAGACCGCAGTCGAGATCGCCGATGCCAAGGGGCGCGCGGGTTTGCGCGCGACCGGCAGCGTCATCGCCTTCGACGGTTTTTTGAAGCTGTATCGCGAGGACACCGATGACGCGGGCACGGCGGCCGATGACGAGAACCGCATGCTGCCGCCGATGCAGGCCAAGGACCCGCTGAAACTGACCGGGACGGGGGCCGGCACCGGCGTTGCCGCCGACCAGCATTTCACCCAGCCGCCGCCGCGTTTTTCGGAAGCCTCGCTGGTCAAGAAGATGGAGGAACTCGGCATCGGCCGGCCCTCCACCTACGCCTCGATCCTGCAGGTCTTGCAGGACCGTGAATACGTGACCCTGGATGCCAAGCGCTTCGTGCCGCAGGATCGCGGGCGGCTGGTGACGCAGTTCCTGGTGAGTTTCTTCGAACGCTATGTGGACACCGGCTTCACCGCAGCCCTGGAAGAACAACTGGACGCCATCAGCGACGGGCGGGCCGATTGGCGGGTCGTCATGCACGCCTTTTGGCATGATTTCTCCGCCGCCGTGGCCGAGACCAAGGACCTCAAGATCAGCGACGTCATCGACGTGCTGGACGAAGCGCTCGGGCCGCATTTTTTCCCGCGCAAGGCCGAGGGGGGCGACCCGCGGCTCTGCCCGTCCTGCAGCAAGGGGCGGCTTGGGCTGCGGCTTGGCCGGATCGGCGCCTTCATTGGCTGCTCCGCCTATCCCGAATGCCGCTACACCCGCCCGCTCGCGGTGCCGGGGGCGGAGGGTGAGGAAGCCTCGGGCGGGTTCAAGGTGCTGGGAACCGACGCGCCATCGGGCCAGGAGGTCACGCTGCGGCGCGGCCCCTACGGGCTGTATGTGCAGCTTGGCGAAGGCGGCACCGACGACAAGGGCAAGCCGACCAAGCCCCGAAGGTCCAGCCTGACGAAGGGAATGGACCCCGACACGGTCGATCTGGAACGGGCGATGGCGCTGCTGTCGCTGCCGCGGATCATCGGCGTTGACCCCGAGACCAAGGAAGAAATCAGCGCCGGCGTCGGCCGCTTCGGCCCCTATATCCGCGCCGGCAGCATCTTCCAGTCGCTGGAGGCCGGCGACGATGTATTGGCCCTGGGCATGAACCGCGCCATGGAACTGCTGGCCAAGGGGCGAGCCAAAATCCGCCCGCTGGGGCTGCACCCCAAGGACGCGGTCAGCGTCGATGTCCGCAAGGGTCGTTTCGGCCCCTTTGTCCAGCACGGCAGCACTGTGGCCAACCTGCCGCGCGGGGTGGAGATGGAGGCGATCACGCTGGATGAGGCGCTGACCCTGCTCGTGGAAAAGGGCAAGGTCCTGGCGCCGAAGAAGGGCGCCAAGGGCAAGGCCCGCGCCCCGGCCCGCAAGGCGGCACCCAAGGCTGCGGCGGCGCCCAAGGTGGATAAGGCCCCGGCCAAGAAGGCCCCGGTCAAGAAAGCCCCGGTCAAGAAAGCCGCCGCCAAAAAACCCGCGCGCGGCAAGGTGGTCTGACATGGCGCGCCGCCCACCGCCCGCTGGCGGCGCGCCCAAGAAGCCGCGCGGCGATACCCAGAAGCCGCAAAAGCCAAAAGGCGCCAAGGCCGCGATCAGGGCCTGGCGCCACCGCACCCCCGCCGGCGCCGCCCCTGTCACGACAGACACCCGGCCCCCCGAAGCCGCGCCGCCGCCACCCATTAAGGCAAAGCGTCGCCTGGGCGCGCTGGAACTCCCGCCCGACGCCCCCCCCGAAACCCTGACCGAACGCCCCGCCCGCCGCGCCCGGCAGCAGGATGGCAGCAACCCGCTACCGAGCCGCGCCGAACTGCGGGCCTTCCTCGCCAGCCGCACCGGCCGTGTGGACAAGAGCACCATCGCCCGCCATTTCGGGCTGAACGCCGACCAGCGCGCGGGCCTGCGCGACCTGATGCTCGGGCTGAAGACCGACGGCACCGCCATCCCGGCCGGCCGTCGCGGCATCGCCGCCGTGCCCAAGCCCGCACCGGTGGAACAATCCGCCCCCCTCGCCCCCGGCCGCCTGCCGGAAATGACGGTGGTGGAAGTCACCGGCAGCGATGCCGATGGAGAAACCATCGCCAAGCCCGTCGGCCATCCGCCCGGCACCCGCCCGCCGATCATCTTCATGCGCCCGGAGGCCGCCGGGCAGCCGGCGTTGGGTCCGGGCGAAAAAGTCCTGGCGCGGCTGCGTTGGCTCGGCGGCGACAAGTACGAGGGCCGCACCTTCAAGCGCATCGCCGCCGCCAGTCCGCGCCGGGTGCTCGGCGTCTTCGACGGTCGCCGCATCCAGCCGAGCGATCGGCGGCACAAGGCCGAATGGCATGTGCCCGACGAACATCGCATGGGCGCCCGGCCCGATGAGATCGTGCTGGCCGAACCCCTGCCCTCCGCGGCGCTTGGCCCGCGTGCCGCAAAAATCGTCGAACGCCTGGGGCCGGTCGGCGGGGCCGGGTCGATCAGCCTGCTCTGCGTCCACATGCACGGCATCCCCGACGTCTTCCCGCCCGATGCGGTGGCCGAGGCGGAGCGCGCGAAAGCCGTGCCGCTCGGCAGCCGGGAGGATCTGCGCGGCGTTCCGCTGATCACCATCGATGGCGAGGACGCGCGCGATTTCGACGATGCCGTCTTCGCCGAACCGGACGGGGCCGGCTGGCGGCTGATCGTCGCCATCGCCGATGTCGCGCATTATGTGCAGCCGGGCTCGGCCCTGGAACAGGAAGCCTGGACCCGCGGCAACAGCGTCTACTTCCCCGATCGCGTGGTGCCGATGCTGCCCGAGGCGCTGTCCAACGGCTGGTGCAGCCTGAAGCCCGAGGAGGAACGCGGCTGCCTTTTCGTCGAGATGCGGATCGCCGACGACGGCCGCAAGCACGGCCACCGCTTTGGCCGCGGGCTGATGCGCAGCGCCGCGCGGCTGACCTATGACCAGGTGCAGGACGCGGAGGACGCCGGGGCCGACCTGCCCGGCGGGACCCGCCCGCACCTTTACGGCGCTTTTCGGTCGCTGCTGGAAGCGCGGCAAAAACGTGGCACGCTGGAACTCGACCTGCCGGAGCGCAAGGTGATCCTGGACGACGCCGGCAATGTCGCCGATGTCGTGCCGCGCCCGCGCCGCGACAGCCACCGGCTGATCGAGGAGTTCATGGTGCTGGCCAATGTCTGCGCCGCCGAGGAACTCGAACGCCTGCACCAGCCTTGCGTCTATCGCATCCATGACCGGCCGTCCGACACCAAGCTGGAGGCGCTGCGGCTGTTCCTGGCCACGCTCGACCTGCGGCTGCCGCCCTCGAACGTGCTGCATCCGCGCGACTTCTCGGGCGTGCTGGCCCGGGTCGTTGGCAAGCCGGAGGAGCGGGTGGTGAACGAGGCCGTGCTGCGCGGCCAGTCCCAGGCGGCCTATGCGCCCGAGAACATCGGCCATTTCGGCCTGGCGCTGCAGCGCTACGCGCATTTCACCAGCCCGATCCGGCGGTATGCCGATCTGTGCGTGCATCGCGCGCTGGTGGCGGGCCTGGCGCTCGGCTCGGACGGCTTACCGCCCGAGGATGCGGCGCGGCTGCCCGACACCACCGAACACATTACCGCGACCGAACGCCGCGCCGCCCTGGCCGAGCGCGATGCGATAGATCGTTATCTGGCCGCCTTCATGGCGACACGTATCGGTGAGACCTTTGATGTGCGAATCAGCGGAGTGACGGGCTTCGGCCTCTTCGTCACCATCCAATCGAACGGCGCGAGCGGACTCGTGCCCCTGACGAGTCTGCCCGACGACAGATGGCTGCACGAAGACGCCGCCCACCGCCTGATCGGCGCCCGTACGCGCCTGGTCTTCACCCTGGGCGACGCCGCCGAGGCGCAGTTGGTGACGGCCGATTCCCGCACCGGCAGCCTGCAATTCCGCCTGATGCAGGGCAGCCCCCCCGCGGCGCCCGCCCGAGGCGGCCGGGGCCGACCGAAGCGGCGCTGATCCGCGCGCTGCATGGACTGCTGTGGCTGCTGCTGGTCGCCCTGCTGCCCGCGCAGGTGCCCGCGCAGGCCCAGGACGCCGGCGGCTTCCCCCGCGCGACCGCCCAGGCCGTGTGGAACACCGCGCTGACCGCGATCCTGGAACGCCATGTCGAGTCGGCCAGCATCGGCGACCTCGGGCTCTGGACGCTGCGCGGCCTGTCGGTGATAGACCCCACGCTGACCGCCGACCGGCAGGAACCGGGGCTGCGACTGCTGGCCAACGGGCGGGTGCTGGCGGCGCGCCCCCTGCCGCCGGCCGGGCTGCCCCCCGCCGCTGCGGCGGCACGCCTGGCCGAAACCCTGGCGGTGCTGGACGAGGCTGCCTGGAACGCCTCCCTGCCGCTGCGCCGGGCTGGCAGCAACCGGATGCTGGCCAGCGGTTTCGACGAATTGTTCAACCACCTCGACCCCTACAGCCGTTATTGGCCGGCCGAGCAGGCCCGCCGTGCGCGGGACCGCAGGGTCGGCCAGGCGGGGCTTGGGCTGCGCCTGGCCGCCGGGCGCGGCACCCGGGTGGTGCTGACCGCCCTGTCGGCCGGTGGCCCGGCCGCCGAGGCGGGGCTTCGCGAGGGCGACCGTGTCCTGTCGGTGGATGGCGTCGCCGTCTCGACCCGCGACCTCGGGGCCGCGGCGGCGCTGCTGGAAGGCCCCTTGGGGACCGCCACCGAATTGCTCGTGCAGCGTGCCGGGCGGCCGCGCAGCGTGGTGTTGACGCGTCGGGCGGTGCCGCCGGAAACCGTGCGCGCCGAACAGCGCGATGGGGTGCTGTGGCTGCGGGTCGCGGCGTTCTCGGCCGCCAGTGGCGAACAGGTGGCGGACGCGCTGCGGGCGACTTTCGCGCAGGCCGTGCCGCCGGTCGGCGTCGTGCTCGACCTGCGCGGCAACCGTGGCGGGGTGTTGACCCAGGCGGTCGCGATGGCCGATGCCTTCCTGGATGGCGGGGTGGTGGCGCGGACGACGGGGCGGCACCCGGAGGCGGTGCGCGCCTGGCCGTCCGACCGGGTGGACCTGGCCGACGCCAAGCCCGTGGTGGTGCTGGTGGACGGGCGCAGCGCCTCGGCGGCCGAGGTGGTGGCCGCGGCCCTGGGCGACCGGGGGCGCGCGGCCATCGTCGGCAGCACCACGATGGGCAAGGGGTTGATCCAGTTGCTGGTGCCGCTGCCGAACGGCGCCGAATTGTCACTGTCCTGGTCGCGCATCCTCGCCCCCTCCGGCTGGCCGATCCAGGGGGTCGGCGTCATCCCGGCGTTGTGCACGTCGCTGGGGCAGGAAGCGCAGGCGACCCAACTCGCGACCTTGGCCACCGGCATGTCCCCGATGGCAACGATCCTGGCGCGGCAGCGCCGGGCGCGCGACCCGGTGCCGGGGGCGGAGGCGCAAGCGCTGCGCTCGGCCTGCCCCCCGGCCGAGGGGCGCGCCGGCGATCCCGGGGCGGCGATGGCGCTGATCGCCAACCCCGAAGCCTGGCGCGCGGCCGTCCGGCGCTGAGCCCATGCATGCATTTGGCGGTTGACCCGCGGCGCGGCGCCGCTAGGTTGCGGCCCGCAGTTGCCACCAGCCTGGTGGCGCATTCACTCGTGCGCGGCCCGCCGCGCGGATAACCGGAAGCCGGACCATGGCCAAGTCGAATACCATCCTGATCAAGCTCGTGAGCACGGCCGACACCGGCTATTTCTACGTGACCAAGAAGAACACCCGGAACATGACCGGCAAGATGGAAATGCGGAAGTACGACCCCGTCGCCCGCAAGCACGTCGCGTTCAAGGAATCCAAGATCAAGTAACGCCGCGGTCGGCCGCGGCCTTCCGCGCCGCGGCCGCCACCTACGCCTTGGTGACAGGCTGCAGCGCCGCTTTTTGCGTCGTATCGGTCAGCAGCACCGCCCGGTCGCCCTGCCCCGAGACTTCCACCCGGTTCCGGCCATGCCTCTTGGCGCGGTAGAGCGCCGCATCCGCGGCCGCGACCAGCGCTTCCGCCGTCGTGCCAGCCGCGGTCATCGCCACACCCACGCTGATCGTGATGGGCAGCAGCATACCGGCCGCGGCGATCGGTTCGCCCGCGATCGAGGCACGCAGGCGTTCGGCCACGACTGCAGAATCCTCCTCAGGCGGGCTGGCCAGGACGATCAGGAATTCCTCGCCGCCCCAGCGCGCCACGACATCCACCGCGCGCAACTGCCCCGCCAGGCGGCGGGCCACTTCCATCAGCACGATGTCGCCGACCGGATGGCCATAGCTGTCGTTGACCCGCTTGAAGCGATCGACGTCCATCAGCAGCACCCCCGCGCCCGCCGTGCGCAAAAGGCCCTCCATGTGCCGTTGCACATAGCGACGGTTCCGCAGGCCGGTCAGGCTGTCGGTGACCGCCATCTCCAGCGATTTGTCGAGGTCGGCGCGCAGACGCTCCTGGAACCGCTTGCGCCGCACCTGGTTGCGGGCGCGGGCGCGCAGTTCATTGGCATCGACCGGGCGCAGAAGGTTGTCGTTGGCGCCCAGGTCGAGCCCCCGCAGCACCGCCTGTTTCTGCCCCGGATCGGCCAACAGCACGATCGGCAGGTCGCGGGTGGCGGCCTGCGCCCGCAACCTCGACGCGAATCGCAGGGCCTCGACCTCACCGCCCAGGGAGAGTGACAGCACCGCCAGGTCGAACCCGCCATCGTGCAGTGCACGGGCCGCATCGGTGGGGTCGGCAGTCACCATCACGTCCAGCCCGTCTGCCGCCAGGACCCGCTGGAGCGCTTCGCCTTCGTTGCGATCCTCGGTCAGGATCAGCGCGCGGGCACCATCGACCGATTCATTCGGCCCCTGCGGTTCGGCGAAGCCGAGGCCCCGCGCCGTCTCGGCCCGCAACCGCCAGGCGTCGAGCACCTGTTTCATCCGCAGCAAGGCCCGCAGCCGCGCGAACAAGGTCGCATCATCGACCGGCTTGGAGAGGAAGTCGTCAGCCCCGGCCTCCAACCCACGCACCCGTTCGGCCGGATCGACCAGGGCGGTGATCATCACGACCGGCATGTGGGAGGTCGCCGGGTTGGCCTTGAGCCGCCGGCACACCTCATAGCCGTCCATCCCCGGCATCATGACATCCAACAGGATGACATCCGGTACCCAGGCATTGACCAACGCCAGCGCTTCGAGCCCCGAGGTCGCGGTCGCTACCTCGTAGAACTCGGCATTCAGCTTCGCTTCCAGCAACCGCACGTTGGCATTGATGTCGTCAACGACGAGGACGCGCGCGGTCATGCGCCGCCACGAGCATATCTCGGGGCCGGGCTCTTCCTGTCGCACGGTCGATGGCGTATGGACACTTTTGTTCCAAGTAGTTGATATGTCATCGTTTTGTCACGGAGAAGCGAATGAGCGACATCACAATGGGGCCACCGCGCTCCGCAGGCAACGTCACCAACGCAGGGTTGTTTTTTCGCCGCTGGCTGAAGAACCCCTTGCAGATGGGATCGATTATCCCCTCCAGCCCTTCGCTATGCAAGCGCATCGCCCGGTTGACCGATCACGGGCCGGATCGCGTGGTGGTTGAACTCGGTGCGGGCACAGGCGTCGTAACGCGTGCATTGCTGGCCGCCGGCGTGCCGCCCGAACGGATGTATGTCGTGGAGATCGTGCCCGAGATGGCCGAACACCTGCGGCGTGAACTGCCCGGCGTCAACGTGCTCTGCGGCGATGCCTTCGACCTCGGCCGCGTGCTGCCAGCGGCCCTGCATGGCAAGGTCGGGACGGCGATCTGCGGCATCCCGCTGGTGCTGCTGCCGATCGAACAACAGCGCCGCTTCGTCGCCGCGGTGGAGGCCGTGGCGCCGGGCCTGGGCTTCCTGCTCTACACCTATTGCATCACCTCGCCATTGCCCTGGCAGGCGCTCGGCCTCGTGGCCAAGCGTGAGGCCTGGACGCCGCTGAACCTTCCGCCGGCCAGCGTCTGGCGGTATCGCCCGTCCGGTTGACGGGGCTGAACGGGCAACACCTGATTTCATTTTTATATCGTATCGTTCCAGTCCCGCGACGCAACCTGCGTTGCGGGACCAAGCAGAACAAGACGCCGTTGCGCGACCGGCCGCCTCAACGGGCGCGGAATTGGGTCGCGCCGAACATGTTCTCGCGCTCCTCGGCGCTCATCGCCCCGCGGCGCTGGTTCTCCGACAGCACCTCGACCCCGCGTTGCACGGCGGGGCGCGCGGCGATGCCGTCGTGCCACCGCTTCACGGCCGGGTAGTCAGCCAGATCGACGCGCCGGCGCTCAGGGGTCCTGATCCAGGGGAAGGTCGCGATGTCGGCGATGCTGTAGGCGTCACCGGCGAGGTAGGCCGCCTGCGACAGGCGCTTGTCGAGCACCCGGTGCAGGCGCTTCACCTCCTGGTCGTAGCGCGCGATCGCATAGGGCAGTTGCTCGGTCGCGTAGTTGGCGAAGTGATTGTACTGGCCGAACATCGGCCCGACGCCGCCCATCTGGAACATCAGCCATTGCAGGCAGACGAGCCTTGCTACCGGGTCTTCCGGCATTAGCTGACCGGTCTTTTCAGCCAGATAGATCAGGATCGCGCCCGATTCGAACAGGGTCAGCGGGACGCCGCCCGGCCCGTCGGGGTCGATGATCGCGGGGATGCGGTGGTTCGGCGTGATCGCCAGGAAGTCGGGGCTGAACTGGTCGCCCTTGCCGATGTTCACCGGAATGACGCGGTACGGCAGGCCGAGTTCCTCGAGGGCAATATGGATCTTGTGGCCATTTGGCGTCGGCCAGGAATAGACGTCGATGGTCATGCGATGCTCCATGGGGATGCTTGCCGGAAGGTGGGCGGGGCCGACACGTCCGGCAAGCAGCGCCTCATGAAAGCGTCGTCAGGTCCTGGAACCAATGCTGCGCCTGGGTATAGCCGCGCACGTTGCGGCCGAGCGCCCGCGGGTTCGTGTCATGCGCGACAAACACCAGCAATGCCTGGTCCACCACCCGTTCATGCACCCGCGCCATCAGGCGGTCCTGTTCGGCCGTATCGAAGGAGAGCAAAGCGGCGTCGATCAGCGCGTCGGTCTCGGCGTCGCGATAATGGCTCCAGTTCACCCCGGTCGGCGCCACCTGGTTGGAGTGGAAGAAGCGGATGAAGGCATACAGCGGGTCGGAGGTGACATAGGCCACGTTGTTCGCCGAAATGTTGCCCGACCGGGCGATCTCCCCAGTCGCGCCCTGGCGCCAGCAGGTATAGAGCACTTCCAGTTCCACCGCCTGGAACTCGACCTCGATGCCGACCTCGCGCCAGGCGGCCTGGATGTATTCATTCATCGGCAGCGACAGCATCTGCCCCGACCCGCCGGTCGCGATGAGGAATTTGGTGCGCAAGGGGCGCGCACGGGAAAAACCGGCCTCGGTCACCAGCCGCCGGGCCCGATCCGGGTCATGCGTGATGCGGAACGTCGGATTGCCGAACCAGGGCGAGGACGGATCGACCACCCCCACCGCCGGCTTGGCCAGCCCATTCATCAGCGCCACCACATCGTCGCGATTGATCGCGAGGTTGGCCGCCTGGCGCAGCCGCAGGTCGCGCCAGGGCGAGCCTTCCAGCATCGACAGATGGTAGTTCCAGACATGCGGGGTGACGTTTTCCATGATCCGGTTGTTGCCGGCGCGCAGCCGCGGCAGCAGGTCGGGGGCCGGGGTCTCGATCAGATCGACCTGGCCGGAGAGCAGCGCATTGGTCCGCGTCGTCGCCTCCGGCGCGCAGACCAGCACGATGCGGTCGCACTTGGGCATGCGCGCCGGGTTCCAATAGGTCGGGTTCTTGACCAGTTCGGCGCGTTCGCGCGGCACCAACCGGGCCAGGCGAAAGGGGCCGGTGCCAGAGGGCTCGGACGCAAACCGCTCCCAGGAGCGGCCCAGGCGTTCGTATTGCGCCGGGGAGGAGATCAGGAACCACAGCATCTGGTAGGGGAAGAGGCTGTCCACTGCGCGGGTGGTGACCTCGACGGTCATCGCATCAACCTTGCGCCATGCGGCGACCGAAGGCAGGCGCGGGCGCACCTGGGCGGCCTGGCGCTGGTCGAAATGCGCCGCCTGGTTGTTCAGCACCTTCTCGAAATTCCAGATCACCGCATCGGCGTCGAAGGCGCTGCCGTCGTGGAAGGTCACGCCCGTGCGAAGGCGAAAGATCCATTTTGTGCGGTCGGCCGGATTGGCGTCCCAGGATGTCGCGAGGCCGGGGACAAGTTTGCCCGGGCGGTCGGCGACATCCATCTCCCAGGCGACCAGCGGGTCGTAGATCGTGTGTCCGGTGAACTGATAGGCGCCGGCACCGCGGTCGGGTTGGCCGGTGGTCTGCGGAATGTCGGCCATCGAGATGCCGTAGCGCAGCACGCGCTCCGCCGGCGCCTGGGCCTGGGCTGGGGCCTCGAAAAACGGCAATGTGCCCATGCCGGTGGCACCAGCGGCAAGCAGGGCGCGGCGCGTCGGGCCGGAAAGCGACATGGGCGGTGATCTCCAGGGGTGTGTCCTCACGCCCGGAGCAAGCGCCGCGCCAGGATCAGGCGTTGCCCGCCAAAAAATCCATCGCCGCCTGAACGCCTTCGGGCTTGTGCGGCACGCCGGCGGCACGCAGCCCCATCTCGACACCGGCCAGCGTGCCCATCAGCGACAGGTCGTTGAAATCGCCCAAATGGCCGATGCGGAACACCCGGTCCTTCAATTGCCCGAGGCCATTGCCCAGGCTCATGTTGAATTTCTGCTGGATGGTGGCGCGCAGGCCATCGGCGGAGTGCCCTTCGGGCACGCGCACGGCGGTCAGCGCCGAGGAGTAATGCCGCGGGTCGTCGCACTGCACCTCCAGCCCCCAGGCGCGGACGGCGCGGCGGGTGGCTTCGGCATGGCGGTCGTGGCGGGCAAAGACGTTGCCCAGCCCTTCCTCGTTCAGCATGTCGAGCGCGGTATCCAGCGCGTAGAGCATGTTCGTCGCGGGCGTGTAGGGGAAGTAGCCCGTGGCATTGCTGGCCAGCATCGGCCGCCAGTCCCAGAAGGACCGGGCACAGCGGGCGGTCTCGGCCGCCGCCAGAGCCTTCTTACTGACCGCGTTGAACGACAGGCCCGGCGGCAGCATCAGCCCCTTCTGGCTGCCGGAGACGGTGACATCCACGCCCCAGGCGTCATGCTCGCATTCGATCGAGCCCAGCGAGGAGATGGTATCCACCAGCAGCAGTGCCGGGTGGCCGGCCGCATCCATGGCGCGGCGGACCTCATCGACGCGGCTGGTGGCCCCCGTGCTGGTCTCGTTATGGACGACGCAGACCGCCTTGATGGC
>JBBRWI010000043.1:0-20031 GCA_038249305.1 Acetobacterales bacterium | reverse complement strand
TGGCCGTGACATTGTGCCAGCCGTTTAGCGATATGGAGGCGATGCCGGGGCCGCAGCGCGCCCGCAACTTTCGTGCGGAACGGAAATCCAGACACGGCGCCGGGCGCGCGCGGGGGGGGGTAGCGGCCGGCTACCCCCGCGTGCCGCACCAATCCGCGATGGTCGCGGCGGCGACCTGCACATTACGCAGCCAGTCCTCCACATCCACCCATTCGTCGTGCCCGCCGGTCTGCGTCAGGTCGCCGCACAGCGGCCCCAGCCCGACGCAGGGGATCCCCTGCTGCACCATCGGGTTGCGGATGTCGGACGAGGTATGCAGCGGGTTGATGTGCGGCGCCTCGCCAGTGACGGCGGTGACGGCGGCGCTGACCACCTGGAACAGCGGATGGGTTTGCGGCACCTCCGCACCCGTGGTGCCGGCGTGCCATTCGATCACCGGCGGATGGGTCGCCAGGTGCGGGTCCGCAGCGGCGGCAGCGGCGATGGCGGCTTCCACCTCGGCCTGCACCGCGGCCAGGGTTTCGCCGGGCGGGAAGGAGATGGCGGCGCCGAGCGTCGCCGATTCGGGCGTGCGGGAGAACTTGTTCGGATTGCCGCAGTTGAGGTGGGTGACGAACAGGTTGGTGGATCGTCCGATCGCGGCCTCCAGCGACGGGTGCCTGATACGCGCGCCGCGCCGTGCATCCAGCGCCTTCAGCGCCGCGAGCACCACCAACGCCTGGTCCAGCGGGTTCACTGCCAGATGGGCGAAGGCGGTATGGCCGGGTTCGGTGGTCGGTGGCGGCGCGCCGGTGACCGTCACGCGGAACTCCAACTGGCCGCTCGCAAAGGTCTTGACCTCCCGCATGCCGACGCCGGATTCGGCCGGGTGGCAATAGATCGCGGCATCCGCCAGATGCCCCGCCTGCATCACCGCATGCACCCCGCGCGCGTGGCGCTTGCTGGGCGTGCTGGTCAGGATCACGTCGCCAAGCGGGGTCAGCCCCGCGCCACGCACGGCGCGCACCGCCTCGGTCATGGTGGCGATGCCGGCCAGGTCATCGGCGATGCCCCAGCCATACATCCGCCCAGCCTCGATGGTCGCGGCGAAGGGATCATGGGTCCAGGTTTCGGTCCCGGCGATCGGTTCGCCATCGGGGTGCGCGAAGAAGATCAGGCTGCGCCCGCCGCCGGCGCCGCGCAGGGTCGCGGTGACCGCCTCACGTTCCTCGGCCGCCTGGGCGGAGGCGCTGGCGAATTCTTCCTTCATCGTGACATCGGCGGGCTGGTAGCGCAGGCGGGCGATGTCGCAGCCCATCGCCTCGAACTCGGCCGCCATGCGCGCCTGGATGGCGGCCTCGCCCTGGGGTTGCAGGCGGATCAGGTCTTGCAGGAAGGCAACCGAGGTGGCGCGGTTCTGGACGGCGGCCGCGCGTGCGCGGTCTGAGGCTTCGGTCACACCATGATCCTGCTGTCGTTGAGGCGACCAGGGTCGGGTGCGCCGCGGCGGCCTGTCAACCGGGCCGCCAAAGATGGCGCACACGCAAGAAGACGCGGTAGCCGACCTCGGCCACGGGCGCGACCATCGGGTGGCCGACGACGACGCCCAGCCAGCGGAAGCCGGGCAGCCGTTGCCAGATTGCGGCAAAGGCGCGGGCGCCGCTGAGCATTGCCCCATCCGGCCCGCGGGTATGGATGCGGGCCAGCGCCGCTTCCCGCGTCAGCCCCTCGCCCAGCGCCTCGGCCGGGCAGGCGGCTGCATCGACGAAATGCAGCGCCTCGGCGCCCGGTCGGCGACGATACAGCGCGATTTCGGCCGAGCAGACGGGGCAGGCGCCATCGAAATAGACGGTCAGGGGTGGGGTCTGTGTCATCCATGACAGGTGGGGTGGCCGGGCTCGCCGAAAACCTGCCCGGGTCCACCGGATCGGGCATGGATGCCATGCCGGCCTGGCTCACGGCGCTGCGTCACCTCGGTTTTCAGCAAACCGCTAGAGCAATATCGGATCAGATGGAATCATCTGATCCGATTTCTTGCTCTCGATTCAACGGCTTCTAGAGCACGAGATCGATCCACTTGGATCGATCGTGCTCTAGAGCAATATCGGATCAGCTGGAATCATCTGATCCGATTTCTTGCTCTCGATACAACGGCTTCTAGAGCACGAGATCGATCCACTTGGATCGATCTCGTGCTCTAGGCTGCGGCATCCGCCAGATACGCCATGGCCGCATCCACGCCGCCTGCCGCATGCGGCACGCCGCATAGCCGCAGCGACATCTCCACCGAGGCCAGCGTACCCAAAATCATCGGCTCGTTCAGGTCGCCCAGATGGCCGATGCGAAACACGCGCCCGTTCAGCCGGGCCAGCCCCGCGCCGAGCGAGACGTTGAACTTGCCGAGCGCCGTCGCCCGCACCGCCTCGGCATCATGCCCTTCCGGCATCAGGATGGCGGTGACACTGTCGGAGAAGCGTTCGGGGTTTTCGCAGAACAATTGCGGGCCGTTGTTGCCCGACCAGTGGCGCACCGCGCGGCGCACCGCCTCGGCCAGCCGGCTGTGGCGGGCGAAGACCTGGTCCAGCCCCTCTTCCTCGATCAGCCGCAGCGATTCCTGCAGGCCGTAGAACAGCGTCGTCGGCACGGTGCCGACGAAGGACTTGTGCTTGCGGCCCAGCATGTTGGTCCAGGAGAAGTAGTGCTTCGGCAGGCGGGAGGCCGCGTGCGCTGCCATCGCCTTGGCCGAGACGCCGGTGAAGCTCATCCCCGTCGGCAGCATCAAGCCCTTCTGGCTGCCGCCCACGGCGGCATCGACCCCCCATTCATCCATGCGGAAATCGAGGCTGCCGAGCGAGGAGATGGTATCGGCCAGCAGCAGGGCAGGGTGCCCGGCCGCGTCCAGCGCCGCCCGCACCTGGACCAGCGGCAGCACCATGCCGGTCGCGGTTTCGTTGTGTACCGCGCAGACCGCCTTGATCGCATGGCCCGTATCGGCCGCCAGCGCCGCCTGGACCGCCGCGAAATCGACGCCACGGCGCCAGTCGGCGGCGATGGTGTCGGCGACCAGGCCGAGGTCGGCGACCATCCGGGCCCAACTGTCGGAAAAATGCCCCGTCTCGATGATCAGCACCCGGTCGCCGGGCGACAGCAGGTTGACGAGGCTCGCTTCCCAGGCGGCATGGCCGGAACCGGTGTAGAGAAAGATCTCGTCCTGCGTCTTGAGGATGCGCTTCAGCCCGGCGACGCAATGCTCATAGACCGCGAAGAAGCCGGCGTCGTTGAAATCGACCGAAGGGTGCGCCACGGCATGCAGGATGCTGTCGGGGATGTTGGTCGGTCCGGGGTTGGCGAAGAAATGCCGGCCCCTTGGCGTGCGCGCAGCCTGTCCCATGCGATGAAAGCCTTGTCCCTGCTGTTCCCGAAGATGGCATTGTCGCCGCATGTGACGACCCCGTCGAGGGCGCCCGCTTGCCACCCCGGCGGCGGCGCCCCTATCACGGCGGCCGCATGGGCCTGTAGCTCAACTGGTTAGAGCGGGCCGCTCATAACGGCTTGGTTGCGGGTTCAAGTCCTGCCGGGCCCATGCGGTGCGCGGCCCAGGCGTTATGGCCAGGCTTTATGGCGAGCCTTCATGGCCAGCCTTTCCCCGGCCGCCCGGCCGCCCTAGAACCCGGGCTGAAAACGCGACCGGAGCATCCCATGCCTGCCTGGCAGTACATCTATGTCATGAAAGACCTGACCAAGAACTACCCGGGCGGGCGCGAGGTCTTCAAGGGCATCACCCTGTCCTTCCTGCCCGATGCCAAGATCGGCGTGCTCGGCCCCAACGGCGCCGGCAAATCCACGCTGATGAAGATCATGGCCGGCCGCGACAAGGAATACGGCGGCGAGGCCTGGGTCGCCGAGGGCGCCCGCGTCGGCTACCTGGAGCAGGAGCCGCAGCTCGATCCGACCAAGACCGTCGGCGAGAATGTCATGGAAGCCTTTGTCGTGCTGAACGCGCAGCTCCAGCGCTTCAACGAGATCTCCGAAGCCTTTGCCGAGGAGATGACCGAGGAGAAGATGAACGAACTGCTGGCCGAACAGGCCGAATTGCAGGACGCGATCGACTCCGCCGATGGCTGGGAAGTCGATCGCAAGGTAGAGGTGGCGCTGGACGCACTGCGCTGCCCGCCGGCCGAATCGCGGATCGACACGTTGTCGGGCGGCGAGAAGCGGCGCGTCGCCCTGTGCAAGCTGCTGCTGGAAAAGCCCGACCTGCTGCTGCTGGACGAACCGACCAACCACCTGGACGCCGAAAGCGTTTCTTGGCTGGAAAAGACCCTGCGCGACTGGCAGGGGGCGGTGCTGGTCGTGACCCACGACCGCTACTTCCTCGACAACGTGACCAACTGGATCATGGAGGTCGATCGCGGCCGGGCGTTTCCCTACCAGGGCAACTACTCGAACTACCTCGACCAGAAGCGCAAGCGGTTGCAGCAGGAGGAGCGCGAGGAGAGCGCCCGCCAGCGCAGCCTGGCCGCCGAACAGGAATGGATCGGCCGCTCGCCCGCCGGCCGCATGGCGAAAAGCAAGGCGCGCATCTCGGCCTATGAGGACCTGCTGGCGAAAAGCCAGGAGAAGGGCACCGGCGAAGTCGATATCGTCATCCAGCCCGGCCCCCGGCTGGGCAATGTCGTCATCGTCGCCGAGGACCTGCGCAAGGCCTATGGCAACCGGCTGCTGATCGAGGACCTGTCCTTCAAACTGCCCCCCGGCGGCATCGTCGGCGTGATCGGCCCGAACGGCGCGGGCAAGACCACGCTGTTCCGCATGATCACCGGTGGCGAGGAACCCGACGGCGGCAAGCTGATCGTCGGCGAAAGCGTGAAACTCGGCTATGTGGACCAGTCGCGCGACAGCCTGGACCCGGACAAGACCGTCTGGGCCGAGATCAGCGACAGCATGGACATGATCACCCTGGGCAAGCGGCAGGTGCCGTCGCGCGCCTACGTCGCTGCCTTCAACTTCAAGGGCACCGACCAGCAGAAGAAGGTCGGCGTGCTGTCGGGCGGTGAGCGCAACCGCGTGCACCTGGCCAAGATGCTGAAGCGGGAGAGCAATGTCCTGCTGCTGGACGAGCCGACCAACGACCTCGACGTGGACACGCTGCGCGCGCTGGAAGAAGCGTTGATGGAATTCGCCGGCTGTGCGGTGATCATCAGCCACGACCGCTGGTTCCTCGACCGGTTGGCCACCCACATCCTGGCCTTCGAGGGCGACAGCCACGTCGAATGGTTCGAGGGCAACTTCCAGGCCTATGAAGCGGACAAGCGACGTCGCCTTGGCGTCGCGGCCGACCAGCCGCACCGGATCAAGTACCGCCCACTGGCGCGCTAGCATGCAATTGCACACGGCGCGCGGGATCACCACCGCGCGCCTGTCGCTGCTGCCGCCGGGGCCAGAACATCTGGCCGACATCATCCGCCTGAAGGCCGATCCGCGCGTTTTTGGCGTGATGCTGCATGGCGTGCGCTCGCCCGAACGCACGCGCGAGGAGTTGGAGGACGATCGCGAATTCTGGACCGTCCGCGGCTATGGCATCTGGAGCGTGTTCTTGCGCGACACCGGCGATTTCCTCGGCATCGCGGGGCTGATGGAGCGGCCAGACGGGCGGGGTGTCGCGCTGCGTTTCGCGCTGTGGACGCAATGCCGTGGCCAGGGCTACGCGCGGGAGGCAGCGGCGGCGGCACTCGCCTTTGGCCATGCAGCGGGCCTTGCCCGCATCGTCGCGATCGCACGGGTAACCAATCATGCCAGCCGTGGCGTGCTGGAAGACATCGGCATGCGCCAAGCGGGCCAGCACTGGTATCAGGGCGAGGCGATGCTGCTGTTCGAAAGCGTGAAGGACCGCTGAAAGCCGGCTTGCGTGGTGCCGCGTCGAGGGCCTGGCACCTCCAGCAGGCGCCACCCCTCGCGCCCCGTGGCTTCTTATGCGGGCTGCCCGGCCGACAGTGCCGCGATCACCGTGGCGCAGGCGGGCGAGGCGGTGGCCAGGACCGCGCGTCCATCGGTCATGCCGGTGGCAACGCCCACGACCGTGCGCGCGCCCCACCACATATCGCCTGCCGCGCGTTCGGCCAGCGCTGCCGGGGCCGTGGCGGCGCAGGCCTGGACTTGCTGCATTATGGCTGCTGGCGCCCGGGTCGCGGCCAATCTATCGCCGATGCCCTCCATGACAGGATCGATGACGAAAAAGCTCAACAAGGGCATGAAAAGACTGGTCAGCATGATGCTCTCCGGCGTCTGGGCCAGGTGCCGGCGTCGTGCCGAAACTCGGGCCTGCGTGACGGCGGCCGCGATGGCCGCCGGTCGATCCGACATCGCGTCAGCGCAGGCAGCGCTCGCCAGAGGGGCCCGGATCAGTGGGACACATTACCAAATGGTCATGATAGACCGGCGGACAAGGTCCGGCGCGACGGTGAAGATGGCCCGCAACAGGAATGTTTGCGCCGCAGCCGCAACCATCCCCGCCTGGAGTGGGGCGGTTGGAATCGGCTTTCGCGTCCGATACAGCGACCGGTTCCACCCCGCCCTCCCAATGACCCCAACTGCCGCCCGTCGCCGCCTTGACCCCCAGGTCGGACACGGAAGAAGGCTCGCAGCGCTTCCTCGACAGGGACGTCTGCCGCCCATCGGCATGCGATGCTGGCTTGCGAAAGCCTCAAGCCGCCCTGACCGCGGCCAGGAACCGGCCGGATTTTTCGCGCAGGCTTGCCGTTTGCGTGGCCAGGTCCTGCGCCGACAGGACCAGCCCCCCGGCCGCTATCCCGGTCGCTTCGGTGCCCTCCCGCACCTCGGAGATCCGTGCCACGACAGCATCGGTGGCCCCGGCGACCTTGGCCGCGGTGCGGGCAATTTCCCGTGTCGCCGCCCCTTGCTGTTCGACCGCGGCGGCGATGGCGGAGGTGACTTCCTCCATCCGCCCGACCGTGCCGCCGATGGAGCGCAGGGCAGTCACCGCCTCGGCGGTCGCTTTCTGGACGGCGGCGATCTGGTCGCCGATCTCCTGCGTCGCGCGCGCGGTCTGGCCGGCCAGCGCCTTGACCTCGCTGGCGACGACGGCAAAGCCCTTGCCGGCTTCCCCGGCGCGCGCCGCCTCGATCGTGGCGTTCAGCGCCAGCAGGTTGGTCTGCCCGGCGATGTCGCCGATCAGGCGCACCACGTCGTTGATGCGGGCCGCGGCGGTGGCCAGGCCCTCGACCGTCGTGTTGGTGGCGCGGGCCTCATCGGCGGCGGCCCGGGCGACGGCGGCGCCCTCCGCCACCTGGCGGGTGATTTCGGCGATGCTGCTGGCCAACTCCTCGGCCGAGGCCGCGACCGACTGCACCTCGGCGCCGGCTTCCTGCCCCGCTTCGGCGACATCGACGGCGCGCAGGCCGGATGTCTCGGCGCTGGCCGACAGGCTGCCCGCCGCCTGCTGCACCTGCGTCGCGGCGGCAGCCAGTGCCTCGACCACGACGCCGACATCGGTTTCGAAACGGTCGGCCAGTTGGGCCTGGGCGGTGGCGATATTCCAGCACAGCAGGGCCGCCGTATAGGCACCATCGCGGTCGCGCACGGCTGATACGGTCAGGTCCAGCGTCTCGTGCCCGAGGCGGATGCGGGCCTTGTGCGGCAGGCGGGTGGGATCGGACAGGATGGCGCGCTGGTGGCCGGGGTTGCGGTGCAGGACATCCACGCTCTGGCCCAGCAGCTTGTCCACCGGCATCGGCAGCATCGCCTCCATGGTACCCAGCAGGCTGGCCGATTGCGGATTCATGTAGGTGATGCGGAAGTCGTCGTTCGGGTCGGTGACCATCACCCCGATCGGTATCTGTTCGAGCATCTGCTGGCTGGCATAGGCGCGCCCGACCTGGCCGCGCAACACCTCCAGCGCGCGGGCCATCGCGCCCATCTCATCGCGGCGTTGCTGGTCCACCACCGGGGCCTTCGTCTCACCGGCCGCAATTCGCGCGACCGAGGCGGTCAGCCGGCGCAGCGGCCAGGTGACCGAGATCGCGATGGTCAGCGCCAGCACCAGCCCTGCCAGGATCGCACCGCCCGAGAACAGCGCGATCTCCTGCGTCGCCGTCTCGGCCAGGGCATTCGCTTCGGTCCGAGTGGTCGCGGCATGGCCCGCGAGCGCGGTCTGCAGATGCTCCATATCGGCATCCAACTGCGCGTCGATCGGGGCGAGGACGCCGACGCGGATCCGTTCGGCCTCCGCCCGCAGGCGCGCCACCTCCTGGAAGACGGCAGCATAGGCCTGCACGCCGCTGGCCAGCGCCGTCAGCTCGGCCTGCGTTTCGGCCGGCAGGTGTGCCTGGCGGGCCGCGGTCTCGGCCGTTTCCCGTGCGACCCGCAGCCATTCCACCGTCGGCGTGACCAGGGTCCGGTCGCCGCGATGCAGGAACCGGTTGGCGCCGGCGCGGGCGTCGATGAAGGCCAGGGCGGCGCGGGAAATGCCCTGGTCATCGAACCAGACATCCACCAGGCGGCGCGCTTCAGCGGTCAGGGCGGTGCCTTGGGGGAAGAACCGCTCATCCACTTCGGTGTTGTAGCCGGTCCAGGCCATGCGGAGCTGCATGGCTGTACCCATCCAGGCCGTCAGCTGCCGATCGATGCCCTGGACGGCGGTGGCCTGCGCCGGCGCCGCGCCGCGTGCGGCGTTGCCGAGGGTGAACTTGGCTTGTGCCGCGAAGGACACGGCGCGGGCGAACTCCACCGGTTCGCTGGTCAGCAGGAATTCGCGCAGGCCGATCCGCGCCTTGGCGAAGCTGCCGGAGGCGCGGGAGACCTCGGTCGCCAGCGCGCCATCGGCCGCGACCCGGTCGCCGCGTTCGGCCACGCCGCCGACCGCGACATGGCTCTTCCAGGCGACAATCCCAAGGATCGCCAGCAACAGCGCGAACCCCAGTCCTAGCCGTGCCGCGACGGGCAGGCGGTGCGACAGAGTGCCGAATGCGGCGAAGACGGATTTCATGGACGCGATCTCTCCGGGAGCGAGCCGGGGGACACTGCGCCGCGAAGCCTTGCGATCAGGTTACCGAAAAAAGCGGGGAGAGGAGCAATATCGAACCCGCGATTCAAGCCCGCGCAATGTGGGCGGGATTGCGCCAAGCCGAGTGGTGCGGGCGGTCGGAATCGAACCGACACTCCTTGCGGAACCGGATTTTGAGTCCGGCGCGTCTACCAGTTCCACCACGCCCGCGCCGGTCGCAGATAGCCGCGCCCGGGCTGGAAGGGAAGGGTCAGCCGGCGTCGCCCGCCGTTTCGGTGCGGAATTCGGCCGGGCTCACAATCTCCAGCAACTCCAGGTCTTCCGCGTGCGCGACTTCCCGATGGCGGACCATCGGCGGTTGCAGCACGGTGTCGCCCGGGTGGAAGGTGACCTCGCCGATGTCCTCGTATTCGAAGCGCACCCAGCCCTTCAGCACGAAGACGAACTGGAACGCGAGGTCGTGCGTGTGCCATTGCGCGACGGCGTGTCGGCCCGGGATGGCGCGGATCACATGCGCCGCAAAGGCGCCGCCGGTCGCCGCCCGCACGCCCAGGTCGCGGTAGGCGAAGAAGGCGCGCAAGCCCTCGTCGAACAGCGCCCCCTCTGCCCGGCTGACGGTGGTGCGGCTCATACCAGCGGCGCCAGGCAATTGTTGGCATAGCCCGGATGGGTCTGCAGCCGGGCATACCAGGCGCCGAGGTTCGCAAGCGCCGGCCGCGCGATCGGCAGCACGAACCAGCGATGGACTTGGATGCCGAGCGCGATATCGGCCAGCGACAGCGTATCGCCGCAAAGATAGGGCTGGCCGGTCAACTGCGCCTCGACGATACGCCACAGCGCCTCGGCGTCGTCGCGGGCGCGGGCGATGGCGGCCATGTCGCGATCGGCCTCCGGCGTGCGGATCAGGCTCAGGAACAGCACCGTCATCGGTCGGTTGATGGTGCCGAGTTGCCAGTCGAGCCACTGGTCCACCTTGGCCCGCCGTCGGGGATCGGCAGGAAACACCGCGCCGCCATCCCTGGTCACGGCCAAATAGCGCAGGATGGCGTTGCTTTCATACAGGCTGAAGCCGTCGTCCTCCTCGATGGTGGGCACCAGCGCATTGGGGTTTTTGGCCAGATAGTCGGGCTCTCGCGTGCGGCCGAACGGCCCGCCGAAATCCTCCCGCGTGTGGGCGATGCCCAGTTCCTCGCAGAGCCAGAGCACCTTCATCACATTGCTGCTGGTCTTGCGGCCCATAATCTTGAGCATTGGCGCGGTGTCCCCCGATCTGAGGGCACAGGCTAGGAGCGGTCGCCGATGCGGTCCAGGCCGCTTGCGGGCATCGCCGGGCGGTCGCAAATGACGGTCATGCATGCCGTTGTCCTTGCCGCCCTGGCCGCGGCCGCCCCCCTGCTGGCGATCGCCTCGGAGCGTTTCGCGGGGCTTTCCCCCTGCGCGCTGTGCCTGTGGCAGCGCTGGCCCTATTGGGCGGCGGCGGCGCTGGCGGGCCTGGCAGTGGCCTGGCCCGCGGGGCGGCGCTGGCTGCTGGCGCTGGCGGGGCTGGCGGTGCTGGGCTCGGCCGCCGTCGCGGCGCTGCATGTGGGGGTGGAGCAGGGCTGGTGGCCGTCGCCGCTCGCCGCCTGTGCCGCGCCCACGGCCGGCCGCGCGATGTCGGTGGACGACATGCTGGCCGCCATGACGCCACGCCCGGCCAAGCCCTGCGACGAGCCGGCCTATCTCATCCCCGGCCTGCCCGTCTCGATGGCCGCGATGAATCTGGTCTATGCCCTGGCGCTGGCCGGTTTCGCCATCATTTGCGCGCGATGGAGAACAGCATGACCCCCCCACGACGCGCCCTGCCCGGAGACCTGACCCCCCGCGAGATGGTGGCGCGCACCATCCGGGTGGACCACGCCGGCGAATACGGCGCCCAGCGGATCTATGCCGGCCAGTTGGCGGTGCTGAAGGGCGGCCGCCACGATGCGACGCTGCGGCACATGCAGGCGCAGGAACAGGTCCACCTCGACACCTTCAGCCGGCTGATCGCGCAGCGGCGGGTGCGGCCGACGGCGCTGCTGCCGATCTGGCATGTCGCTGGTTTTGCGCTGGGTGCCGCGACCGCGCTGCTGGGCGAACGTGCGGCCATGGCCTGCACCGTCGCGGTCGAGGAAGCGATCGACGAACACTACGCGGCCCAGGAGGCAGCCCTCGGCGACGACGAGGCGGCGTTGCGCGCCCACATCACCCAGTTCCGCGCCGAGGAGCAGGAACACCGCGACATCGGCCTGGCCAACGAGGCCGAGCGGGCGCCGGGCTACCGGCTGCTGTCGGCGGCGATCAAGGTGGGGTGCAAGGTCGCGATCAAGGTCAGCGAAAGGGTTTGACCGGGGCAGGGATCGGCAGGGGTCACGCCTTGCCGTCCCGCGCCTGCGGCGCCGAGCCGAACAGCCGGTCGGCAAAATTGTCCAGGAAGCGGAACACGTGCGCGACGGAGTAACCGGCAACAAGGGCGATCACGCTGACGCCCAGCACCACCTCATCGCTGGCGGCGCCTGAGGCTGGGCGCGTTCGCAGCATGTCGGCCAGGATGCCGACCAGGGCGCCGAACACCAGGCCGAAGACCAGGGTCTGGATCGCCTGGGAACTGTCTGACCGATCGAGCGTGAAGGTATCTGCCCGGCGTCGCAACTGCTGGAACATCGCGACGAAGGCCCCAAGCACGGCATAGAGGCAGGGCATGATGTAGAGGCTCAGCGCCTCGATCATCACCTTGGCCTGGGTTGGGCTGATGCCTTTGGAGACGCGGTGACGCTCCCGGTCGTAGTTGCGCCGCACGGCCTCCATATGCGCGTCATCGACCATCTGACGCGCCAGCGCCAATTCCGACGCGGCCAGCCCGGCGACGTCGGATGCATCGCTGTTGGGGTTGCGCTCGGCCGGCAGCAGCCGCGCCTCGCGCAGATTGAGGCGGCGCGCGGCCTCGTCGAAAACCCTCACGCGCCCCTCCGATTGGCCGGACGAAAGGCCCGTGACCAGCATGCCATACCTGGTCGGCCAGAAATTGCCCCAGGCTTCCAGGCTTGTGTTCAACTGGTTGATCACGCGGTTGATGCCCCAGAGCCTGTTGCACAGGGCTTCCTGTTGAGGTCCGCGATAATGCACGGCCCCCGAGGCATCCATGTAGGGCTCATCGCAGTAGGCGAGCTGGAATCCCGTTGGCACCGTGCCGACGGAGGGGGCAACGGCGCCGCCCGCTGCCACAGAGGCCGGGCGCTGTTCCGACGGCAGGTCGCCGGTCACGGTGCCGAGGAAGGCCAGCAGACGATCCTGCTCCTCGAGCAGACGCTTGCCGCCGAAGCCCAGAAGCGACACGGCCACCGTGAACAGCGCGAGAAGCACACAGGCGCTGCGTAGAATTCTCGTGATTTGCCTCAGCCGGCGGCCGGCGACGAAATCAATGTTCTTCGACGGGGCCGGCTGCGCCGCCGAT
This sequence comes from Acetobacterales bacterium, assembly GCA_038249305.1. Taxonomy (GTDB): domain Bacteria; phylum Pseudomonadota; class Alphaproteobacteria; order Acetobacterales; family Acetobacteraceae; genus Humitalea. Next base: position 7,558 of record JBBRWI010000043.1, on the reverse strand, counting down.
GCCGCGCGCGTGGATCGTGGCGGCAAAACGTCGCCCACATAGGCGCGCGTCAGGCCAATCGTATCGACAGTCGCCGGCCAGGCGAGGGCCGCCAGGAAGTCGCGTGCCGCGACCAGGAAGACCACGTCATCGACCAGGCGGAGGCCGGCCGGATCGGCCTCGGTCTGGCCATCGGTGGCGGCTTTCGTGCGCGCGCCGATGGTCGCCCAGCGGTGTAGGAAAGCAGCCTTTGTCAGCGGCGTGCCGGCCACGACCATCGGTGCGGTTGGGACACCTGCCGGACGTGACAGATCGCCGCGGCTGTCTTCGAAACAGGCATCCAGCCGACCCGGGCGATGACGGCCCAGGTAATCGATCAGCAGGTCCACGTCGTCGAGCAGATCTTCGCGTCGGTCTGCCCGTGACAGGCTCTGGGCGGCCGGCTCAGGCCGGTTGGCCGATGCCGATGACTGCGGTTTCGCGGGCCCAGCGCCATCCATCAAACCCTCCGGGAGCGATCAGTGGCCGATTCTTAAACCTGCGGTTGGGCTATCCGCAATGAAAACCTGAAATCAACTCTCCAGCTCGCTGTCCCAGTACAAATAGTCGCGCCAGGACTGGTGCAGATAGTTCGGCGGGAAGGACCGCCCATTGTCCTGCAATTCCCAGGATGTCGGCTGGCGCGGCATCTGGCGCGGGTGCATCCGGCATTCCTTCGGCAGCATCGACCCCTTGCGCAGGTTGCACGGCCCGCAGGCGGTGACGACGTTCTCCCAGGTTGTGCGGCCGCCTCGGCTGCGCGGGATCACGTGGTCGAAGGTCAGATCCGGTGCCGCGCGTTCCTCGGCGCAGTACTGGCAGGCAAACGCATCGCGCAGGAAAACGTTGAACCGCGTGAAGGCCGGGCGCCTGGCCGAGGGGATGTAGTCCTTCAGCGCGATCACCGATGGCAGCCGCATGGTCATGCGCGGCGAATGCACGGCGGTGTCGTATTCGTTCAGCACCGATACGCGGTCGAGCCAGACCGCCTTGACCGCATCCTGCCAGGACCAGATCGACAGCGGGAAATAGGACAGCGGGCGAAAATCCGCGTTCAGCACCAGCGCCGGATAGGCCTGGCCGCCAAAGGGTTGCAATCCAAGAGCCGTTCCGCCGTCGGGCAAGGGGTGCTCCATCCACCGCAGTGACGCGGCGGCGATCCACAAACCTTGGGGCCTGACCGGCGGAAAGGCCCCAAGACTGGTGGTGCCGCCATGATCTGGTTTCTACATGCCAGCGCGCCGCAGCAGCGGTCAACCGGCGGCGTCGCGGGTTTCACACAGCCGTCACGCCCGGGACGAGTCCAGAAGGGAAAAGGCCCGTTGCAGGAACAGCCCGCCGCGGGAAAGCCCGGCCTGGTCGATGCCATGGCCGAGTCGCGGGCAATACATCGCCTCGACCGGCACGCCTGCCGCCCGAAGCGCCGATTCGGCGGCGCGGGAGGCCGCGGCGGGCACCACCGCGTCATCTTCGCCATGCACCAGCAGCACGGGCGGGCGGGCGCGGATGGTGGCGGCCAGCGTCGGGGCATCGGGCAGGGCGCCGGAAAAGGCCAGGATCGCCGCGGGCGCCACCGCACGGCGCAGCCCGCAGGACAGCGCGGTCATCGCCCCCTGGCTGAAGCCCATCAGCGCCACATGAGTTTGCGGGATGCCCATGGCCGCGCATTCCTCGGCGATTGCGGCCTCCAGCACCGGGGCGACCGCGGCCAGCCCCGCCGCCATGCGCGCCGGGTCGAAGTCGGCCAGGCTGAACCACTGCCGGCCAAAGCCGCCGCCGCCCATGTCATAGGGCGCCGGCGCATGCGGCGACCAGAAGCGGGCCCGGGGGGCTGCCGCGGCCCAGCCCGGCGCCAGGTCGATCAGGTCGTTGCCATCGGCGCCGACCCCGTGCAGCAGCAGCACCAGATGCTCGGCCGCGCCCTCCTTTGGGCCCCAGCGTGGTCCGTCGAGTGTCGGCATGCGGCAAAATCCCCCCTGGTGCCGTTCCGCTAACGCGGGTCAGGCTGTGCTGCAACATGACCCGCGTCACCCGCTTCGCCCCCAGCCCGACCGGGCTGCTGCATCTGGGCCATGCCCATGCGGCGCTGCACGCCTGGCACGCGGCGCGGGCGGCCATGGGGCGGTTCCTGCTGCGGATCGAGGATATCGACACCGATCGCTGCCGGCCCGCTTTTGCCGAGGCGATCCTGCGCGACCTCGGCTGGCTGGGGCTGGACTGGGATGGGCCGATGCGGGTGCAGTCGGCACATTTGGCGGATTATCGGGCCGTGCTCGACCGGTTGGCCGTGCGCGGCCTGCTCTATCCCTGCACCTGCACCCGGGCCGATATCGCGGCGGCGGTGGGCGCGCCGCAGGGGCCGGACGGCCCCCTCTATCCGGGCACCTGCCGCGACCCGACGCCGACGCAGCGGGCCGCGCGCCTCGGCCAGCCGCATGCCCTGCGGCTGGACATGGCGCGCGCCCTGGCCGAGGTCGCGGCGCCGCTGTGGTTCCACGAGGCAGGGCGCGGCGCGCTGCGCTGCGACCCCGCCCGGTTCGGCGACGTGGTGCTGGGCCGCAAGGGACTGGCCGCGTCCTATCACCTTTGCGTGACGCATGATGACGCGGTGCAGGGGGTCACCCTGGTGACACGCGGGCAGGACCTGCTGGCCGCGACCGATGTGCACCGGCTGTTGCAGGCGCTGCTGGGCTGGCCCGTGCCCGACTACGCCCATCACGGCCTGCTGACCGATGGCACCGGGCGACGCCTGGCCAAGCGCGACGGAGCGTTGAGCCTGGCGGCGCTGCGGGCGGCCGGTCATACCCCTGCCGCAGTGCGCGCGATGGCTGGATGGCCGAGATAGTCGTCGATGGATTGCCACCCCGACAGCACCTGCCGTTCGGGGTCGGTGAAGACAAAGCGGTTGCCGCAGCCTTCGCCCGGATGGTCCATCGCCCGGCTGATCGGGATGCCCCGCAGATGGCGCAGCAGCAGCCTGCCGACCCCGCCATGGGCGATGATGGCGATATCCACCTCCGGCGGTGCCGCCCGCAGCCCGCGTTCCACCGCCGTCTCCCAGCAGCCCGGCCATCTCGGTCGCCTTGCGCTCGGCGCTGCTGAACACCGCGCCGATGTCGCCGACCCAGGGCTGCGCCAGCATCGCCTGCGTGCGTGCGATGCCGCGCGGCGACAATGCCCAGTCGGGCACCGGCACGGCCGGGTCGATCACCACCTCGGCTTGGGTGATGAGGTGAACGCGCCGGGTTATGGGCTCAGCCGGTCGATCGCCGCGGCCAGCCCCGCGTCCCGATCGGACAGCCCGCCCGCGTCATGCGTGGTCAGGGTGATCTCGACCCGGTTCCAGACATTCGACCATTCGGGGTGGTGGTCCATCGCCTCGGCCAGCAGCGCGACGCGGGACATGAAGCCCCAGGCCTCGGAGAAATCGGCGAAGCGCCAACTGCGGTGGATCGCGTCCTTCTCGGCCAGCAGCCGCCACTGGGGCAGTCGGGTGGCCAGGGCGGCGCGATCCTCGGGGGAGAGTTTTTCGATCATGGGAGACCTCCGTCATGCAGATGGGCATTGACCCGGGCTTCGGCATCGGGGCCGATGCGCTCATGCAGTACACGACCCCCCCCGCCCTCGACGACCTCCTTGAATTGGCCGAGCGCGCGCTCGGCGCCATCCCCGCGGAATTGCGCCAGCATGTGCGCGGCACGGCGATCCTGGTCGAGGAGGTGCCCGACGACGAGACGCTGGTCGAAATGGGGCTGGAACACCCCTGGGAACTGACCGGGCTGTATCGCGGCACGCCGCTGACCGAAAAGTCCTTCGGCGACGTGCCGGTGCAGCCGGACGCCATCATCCTTTATCGCGAGGCCATCCTGGTCGAATGGGTGGAAACCGGCGAGGACCTGTTTCGCCTGGTCCGCAACGTGCTGATCCATGAAATCGGCCACCACTTCGGCTTTTCCGACGAGGAGATCGGGCGCCTCGAAAACGGGGATTAGCCGGCGGCCGCCAGCACCGCCGCGACCTCGGCGCGCAGCGCCGGCAGCACATCGGCCTCGAACCACGGGTTGCGCTGCGCCCAGCCGAGCGTGCGCCACGACGGGTGCGGCAGCGGGAACAGGTTTTGGGTGCGGTAGGCCGCGTGGTTTCGGACCGCGTCGTCCAGCCGGGTCTTCGGCCCCAGAACCAGGCGGATGGCATAGCCGCCGACCAGCAAACGCAGCCGCACCTGGGCCAGCAGGGGCAGGATCACCGGATGCCAGGCGGGCGCGCATTCCGGCCGCGGTGCCGCATCCCCGCCGCGCGGCAGCCGGCCCGGGTAGCACAGGCCGGTCGGCAGGATTGCGACCTTTGCCGTGTCATAGAAAGCCGGGCGATCCAGCCCCAGCCAGTCGCGCAGCCGCTCGCCGGAGGGATCGTCGAAGGGAATGCCGGAGGCATGCGCCTTGGTGCCCGGTGCCTGGGAGGTGATCAGCAGGCGCGCGCCGGCCCCGACCTGCAGGATCGGCCGGGGCCCGAGCGGCAGATGTGCTGCACACAGGGCGCAGGCGCGGGCGGCCGCGGCGGCCTCCTCCAGCGTCATGCGAGCATCTCGGCGACCCAGGCGGGCACCAAGGCGGTCGCGGGGCCGTGGCGCGCTTCGTCGAACAGGCGCGTTCCGGCGGAGGGTTCGAGGTTCAACTCCAGCGTCCGCGCCCGGCCCCGCACCCCGGCGACGAACCCCGCCGCCGGATAGACGTTGCCCGAGGTGCCGATCGAGACGAACAGGTCGCACGCATCGAGGGCCGCTTCGATCCGGTCCATGCCCATCGGCATTTCGCCGAACCAAACGATGTCCGGCCGCAGGCCGCCGGCGGCGCCGCAGGCCGGGCAGGGGGTGTCGGTCGCCAACGGGTCGTCCCAGTCATGCACGGCCTCGCAGCCGAGGCAGCGGGTGCGCCGCAGCGCCCCGTGCATCGCCAGCATCCGGCGGCTGCCGGCGCGCGCGTGCAGGTCATCGACATTCTGCGTCACCAGCAGCAGCCCGCCAGGCCAACGGGCGTCGAGCGTCGCCAGGGCCAGATGCGCGGCGTTCGGCGCGACGGTCGCCAACTGCGCCCGACGGGCGTTGTAGAAGCCATGCACCATCGCCGGATCGCGGGCGAAGGCCGTGGGGGTCGCCACATCCTCGACCCGCACGCGGGCCCAGATGCCATCGGCGTCGCGAAAGGTGGCGAGGCCCGATTCGCGGCTGATGCCGGCGCCGGTCAGCACCACGATGTTCCGGATCGTCATCGCCCCACCACGCCATGCCGCGGCGGCCGGGGTCAACAGGGGCGTTGCCGTGGCGGCGGGCCAGCCCCATCATGTGACCAGGGACGCAACGCTGGGAGCGCGGTTTGGCGCAGGATGAGCCGATACTGGCCGCCGAGGGCATCTCGCTCCGCTTCGGCGGCGTGCGGGCACTGACGGACGTGTCCTTCGCGGTGAACCGGGGCGAGATCTTCTCCATCATCGGCCCCAATGGCGCGGGCAAGACCTCGATGGTGAACTGCATCTCCGGCCGCTACCGCCCGACCGAGGGACGTGTGATCTGGCAGGGCCAGGACATCACCCGCGTGCCGACCAACCGGCGCGCCGCCCTCGGCATCGGCCGCACCTTCCAGAACCTGGCGCTGTTTGGCCACATGAGCGTGCTCGACAACATCATGGTCGGCCGCCACCACCTGCTGAAGTCGGGCGTGTGGCAGGGCATGCTCTGGTGGATCGGCGGCGCGCAGAAGGAGGAGATCGCGCATCGCCGCGACGTCGAGGAGATCATCGATTTCCTGGAAATCCAGCATGTCCGCAAGGCGCCGGCGGGCACGCTCTCCTACGGGCTGCGCAAGCGCGTCGAACTGGCCCGCGCGATGGCCTTGCAGCCGCAGTTGATCCTGCTGGACGAACCCATGGCCGGGATGAACCTTGAGGAAAAGGAGGACATGGCCCGCTTCATCGTCGATCTGAACGAGGAATGGGGCATGACCGTGCTGATGATCGAGCACGACATGGGCGTGGTCATGGACATCTCGACCCGCGTCATGGTGCTGGATTTCGGCGCGAAGATCGCCGAGGGCACGCCCGACGTGGTCATGGCCCATCCGCGCGTTCGCAGCGCCTATCTGGGCGAGGCGGTGGAGGCGTGATCCTCGACACGCTGCCCAAGGTCCTGGCGCGGAATGCCGCAGCGCATGGCGCCGAGACGGCGATGCGCGAGAAGCGTTTCGGCATCTGGACGGCGATGACCTGGACCGAGGTGCAGGACCGCACGCGGGCAATGGCGCTCGGGCTGCATGCGATGGGGGTCGGCGACGGCGATGTGGTCGGGCTGATCGGCGACAACCGGCCCGACTGGGTGATGGGGGAGGTCGCGGCCCATGCCGTCGGCGCCCGCTCGCTCGGGCTCTATCGCGACGTGCTGGAGGATGAGGTCCACTACCTGCTGGACTTCGCCAAGGCGACGGTCGTGCTGGCCGAGGATGAGGAGCAGGTGGACAAGGTGCTGAACGTGGCGGATCGCCTGCCGCTGCTGCGCCACATCATCTACGGCGATCCGCAGGGCATGCGCAAGTACGAGGACACGCGGCTGCGCGCCCTGTCGGCGATGCTGGAGGAGGGCGCGGCCCTGCACGCCGCCGACGCCGGCCTGTATCAGCAACTGGTCGAGGCCGGGGATGGCGAGGAGACCGCCATCCTCTGCACCACATCCGGCACCACGGCGCGGCCGAAACTGGCGATGCTGCCGGCCGCGAGCCTGATCCGGCATGTCGAGATGTACCTGCGCTTCGACCCGCGCGGGCCGACCGAGGACTACGTCTCGGTGCTGCCGCTGCCCTGGATCATGGAGCAGATCTACGTCCTGGGGTTCGGCCTGGTCGCCCGCATGCGGGTCAATTTCGTCGAGGAGCCCGAGACGATGATGGCCGATTTCCGCGAGATCGGGCCGCATTTCGTGCTGTTCGCGCCGCGCGTCTGGGAAAGCCTGGCGGCGGAAGTGCGCGCCAAGGTGATGGACGCCTCGGCCCTGAAGCGATGGATGTTCGACCGCGGCATGAAACTCGGCCTGGCGGCGCTGGCGCAGGGCCGGCGGTCGTGGCTCGCCGATGTGCTGCTGTTCCGCGCGCTGCGCGACCGGCTCGGCTTCTCCCGCCTGGTGTCGGCGGCGACCGGCGGGGCGGCGCTGGGGCCGGAGACCTTCCGCTTCTTCCAGGCGATGGGCGTGCCGCTGCGGCAGTTGTACGGCCAGACGGAACTGCTGGGCGCCTATACGCTGCACCGGGCGGATGCTGTGAATTTCGACAGCGTCGGCGTGCCGATGGGGCCGGAGGTGGAGTTGCGCATCGATGACCCCGACCGGAACGGGGTCGGTGAGATCGTGACCCGCCACCCCAACATGTTCCGCGGCTATCTCAACGTCGCGGAAACGCCCGACCTGCGCGACGGCTGGATGCATACCGGGGATGCCGGCTATTTCGACAAGACCGAGCAGTTGGTGGTGATCGACCGCATCAAGGACATCGCCACGACC
>JBBRWI010000042.1:0-20354 GCA_038249305.1 Acetobacterales bacterium | reverse complement strand
TCGCCTTCGACATTTTCGACGCCCGGATCGCCGGCATTGCCCGCCAGTTCGAGGATTTTCGCGCGGCCGAAGCCGCCGGCGCGATCCTGTCCGCCGATACCCCCGAAGGTCTGGCCGCGCGGCTGAACCTGCCCGGCCTGGCCGCCACCATGGCCGCGGTCGATGCCGACAAGGCCCGCGGTGCGACCGACGCCTTTGGCCGCGACTGGTTCGGTCGCGCGGCGCTGGTTGCGCCATTCCACGCGGTGCGGGTCACGGGCACGCTGTTCCACACCCAGGGCGGGTTGGCGGTGGATGGCGCGGCCCGGGTGCTGCGCGCCGATGGAATTGCCTTCGCCAATCTTTTCGCCGCAGGGGGCGCCGCCTGCGGCGTCAGCGGGCCGGAAGCGGGCGGCTACCTGTCCGGCAATGGGCTGCTCACCGCCGTCGTCCTGGGCCGGATCGCGGGCCAGGGCGCGGCATCGGGCATGGCCGCATGATCCTCGGCATCGGCAACGACATGGTGGACATCCGCCGCATCGAACGCACGCTGGGCCGGCATGGCGCGCGCTTCATCGACCGCATCTTCACCCCGATCGAGGTCGCCCGCGCCGAACGCCGGCCGATCACTCGCCTTGGCACCTACGCCAAGCGCTTCGCCGCCAAGGAGGCCTGTTCCAAGGCGCTCGGCACCGGTTTTCGTGCGGGGGTATTCTGGCGCGACATGGGGGTGGTGAACCTGCCGTCCGGCCAGCCGACCCTGGTTTTGGCCGGCGGTGCGGCGCAGCGCCTGGCGCGGATCACCCCGCCCGGCATGGTGGCCGCCCTGGCGCTGACCATGACCGACGAATACCCCTATGCCGAGGCGATGGTCATCATCTCCGCCGTGCCGCTTCCTTGACAGGGGCGGGCCTGCGAACCCCTATGCCGCCGAATTACGGAATCCCTGACATCATGGTGAAGAAGAAGCCGGGCGGTTTGCTCGAAAGCATCAAGACGATCGTCTATGCGGCGCTGATCGCGATCGGCATCCGCACGATCGCGTTCGAACCGTTCAACATCCCCTCCGGCTCGATGATCCCGACCCTGCTGGTCGGTGACTACCTGTTCGTGTCGAAATTCTCCTACGGCTATTCGCGCCATTCGATGCCCTTCAGCCCCAACCTGTTCCAGGGCCGCATCTTCGGCAGCCTGCCGAAACGGGGCGATGTGGCGGTGTTCAAGCTGCCGCGCGATGGATCGACCGATTACATCAAGCGCATGATCGGCCTGCCGGGCGACCGCATCCAGGTGCGCCAGGGCGTGCTGCATGTGAATGGGGTCGCGGTGCGGCGGGAGAACCTCGGCCCCTATACGGTCGAGGGCGACGGCCCGCGCATCACCGTGCGCCGCTGGCGCGAGTTGATCCCGGCGGTCGGCGGCCAGCCGGCCGTGGCGCATGAGATTCTTGAGGCGACCGACGACGGCCCCTTCGACAATACCCAGGAATTCCTGGTGCCGGCGGGCCATGTCTTCGCCATGGGCGACAACCGCGACAACAGCCTGGATTCCCGCGCGCAGAACGCGGTCGGCTTCATCCCGGTCGATAACCTGGTCGGCCGGGCGGAGTTCATCTTCTTCTCGGTTGATGAGGGCGCGGTGTGGTGGCAGCCCTGGACCTGGCCGCTTTCCATCCGCTGGAACCGGCTGCTGTCGGCGGTGCGGTGAATGGGCAAACGGCGGGGCGAGCCGACCACGGATGACCTCCCCGCCGTCGCCGCGCTGACACTTCGCCTGGGCCATGTCTTCGGCGATCCGGGGCTGCTGCGCCAGGCCCTGACCCATCGCTCGGCCGCCGATGCCACGCGGGGGCAGTTGGATTCGAACGAGCGGCTGGAGTTCCTGGGCGACCGGGTGCTGGGCCTGGTGATGGCCGAATGGCTGTCGGAACGCTTCCCGCAGGAGCGGGAGGGCGCCTTGGGCAAGCGGCTGTCGCTGCTGGTCTCGGCCGAGACCCTGGCCGAGGTCGGCGACCGCATCGGGCTGGCCGCCGCCCTGCGCATCCCCCCCGCCGAGGGCCGCACGGGCCTGCGCACCCGCGCCACGGTGCTGGCCGATGGCACCGAGGCGCTGATCGGGGCGCTGTACCTGGACGGCGGCCTGGCGCCCCCCCGCGCCTTCATCCGCGACGCCTGGGCGGGCTGGCTGGCGCCGGACGCACCGCCGCCGCTGAACGCCAAAAGCCGCTTGCAGGAACATCTGCTGGGGCGCGGGCGGGGCTTGCCGGTCTATACGGTGGTCTCCGCCAGCGGCCCGGCCCATGCGCCGGCCTTTGTCGTGCAGGTGCTGGCCGATGGCCGCACCGCCGAGGGGCTGGCCGAGACCCGGCGCGGCGCCGAGCAACGCGCGGCCGAGGCCTGGTTCGCGAGCGTGGCATAACTGCGGCCAAGCGCCTAAAGCAGCCGCATGTCTGAACAATCCCCCACCCCCGTGGTCCCAACCCCCATGATCCCAACCCGGTGCGGCATCGTCGCCGTCCTCGGCGCCCCGAACGCCGGCAAATCGACCCTGGTGAACCGCATGGCCGGCGCCAAGGTCACCATCGTCAGCCCAAAGCCCCAGACCACCCGCATGCGTATCCGTGCGGTGGTCATGCAGGGCCAGACGCAGATCGTGCTGACCGACACCCCCGGCATCTTCACCCCGCGCCGAAGGCTCGACCGCGCCATGGTCGCCGCCGCCTGGGGGGGCGCGCAGGATGCCGACCTCGCGCTGCTGATCGTGGATGCCAAGGCGGGGCTGACCGATCCCGTGCGCCGCATCGTGGGGGGGCTGGCCCGCGCCGCGCGCTCGCCCTGGCTGGTGCTGAACAAGACCGACACGCTGCCGGCGGAAAACCTGCTGCCGCTGATCGCCGAGCTGAACGCGATGCTGGCCTTCACCGAGACCTATATGGTCAGTGCCGCCAAGGGCGATGGCGTCCAGGCCTTGCTCGACGCGGTCGCCGCGACCATGCCGCCCGGCCCCTGGCTGTTCCCCGACGACGATTTGTCCGACCTGCCGGAGCGGATGATGGCGGCCGAGGCGGTGCGCGAGCAGATCCTGCGCCAGACGCATGAGGAAGTGCCCCACCACGCGACCGTCGAAACCGAATCCTGGGACGACAAGCCCGACGGCAGCGTGCGCATCGAATGCACCATCTACGTCGGCCGCGCCGGCCAGAAGGCCATCGTGATCGGCGATGGCGGGGCGCGCATCAAGGAGATCGGCAGCCGCGCCCGGGCCGAGCTTGAAACCCTGCTGGAACGCCGCGTGCATCTGTTTCTTAACGTCAAGGAACGCGCCGGATGGGATGAGGAACGCGCCCGCATCCGCGCCCTAGGCCTGGAAGACCTCGGCTAGCGCCGATGGCCTGGGAGGCGCCCGCCGTCGTGCTGGAGGCCCGTCCGCATGGCGAGGGCGGCGCCGTCGTCTCCGTCCTGACCGAGGAATTCGGCCGCCACGCGGGCCTGGTCCTCGGCGGGGCCAGCCGGGCCCAGGCGGCGCTGTGGCAGCCGGGCAACCTGATCGAGGCGCGCTGGATGGGTCGCAGCGCCGACAGCCTGGGCGCGCTAGCGGGCGAACTGGTCCATGCCGCCGCGGCTTTGGCGATGGAGGACCCGCTGGCCCTGGCCATCCTGGCCTCGGTCTGCGCCATCGCCGCCGAGGCGCTGCCCGAGCGCGAGCCCCATCCGCTGCTGTTCCACGACACCGTCGCGCTGGTCGCGACCCTGGCACGCGACCCCCAGGCAGCGGTGCCCGATGCGGTGCGATGGGAGGTGCGGCTGCTGGCCGAACTCGGCTATGGGCTTGATCTATCCTCCTGCGCGGTGACCGGGGAGGCCGTGGCGCTGCCCTATGTCTCGCCCCGCAGCGGGCGGGCGGTGTCGGAGGCGGGGGCCGGTGCGTTCCGCGACCGCCTGCTGCCGCTGCCGGCCTTCCTGCGCGACGATGACGCGGCCTCGACCCCCGCCGACTGGGTGGCGGGGTTCCGCCTGACCGGGCATTTCCTGGAAAAGGACGTGTTCGGCGCCCGCAACCGGCCGGTGCCAGGGGCGCGCCAGAGGCTGGCAAATCGGGTCGCCGCTGGTTGACTTTGTGGCGCCCGGCCGTCATACGCCCGTCATTCCTGGGAATGTGGACGGGCCCTTGGGGTCCGCGCCCGCCCCCTCATGCGGTGCGAGCCGTATCGAGGACGGACTACCGGGACACATCTGACGAAGAGGACCGCGACGGCAAAGCCGCGCGGGACATTGATTTCATGACCAAGCGTCTCGAGTCAAAATACAAGATCAACCGCCGCCTCGGCGTCAACCTCTGGGGCCGCGCGAAATCCCCGATCGGCAAGCGGGCCTATGGCCCCGGGCAGCACGGCCAGCGCCGCAAGCAGAAGCCGACCGACTTCGGCATCCAGCTGATGGCGAAGCAGAAGCTCAAGGGCTACTACGGCAACATCGGCGAGAAGCAGTTCCGCAAGTATTACGAGGAAGCGGTGCGCCGGAAGGGCGACACCTCCGAGACCCTGATCGAACTGCTGGAACGGCGCCTGGACACGGTGATCTACCGCATGAAGCTGGCGGTAACGCCCTTCGCGGCACGCCAGTTCGTCAACCACGGCCATATCACCGTGAACGGCAAGCGGCTGAACATCCCGTCCTATATCGTCAAGGACAATGACCAGATCGAGGTCAAGGAAAAGTCCAAGCAGTTGACCGCGGTGCTGGACGCGACGCAGTCCGGCGAACGCGACGTGCCGGAATACATCGAGATCGACCACCGCGCGATGCGCGGACGCTTTTTGCGGGCGCCAAAGCTGTCGGATGTGCCGTATCCGGTGCAGATGGAACCGAACCTGGTGGTCGAGTTCTACTCGCGCTGATCGCCTGACGGGGACGGTCGCCAATGGCCGTCTCCTATTGCGTCACGCTCTACGACAAGGGGCCGCTCATCGCGGCGGTACTACGCGCTGCTGCGGCCGAACGTGATCGGACGGGCGGCGAAATCCTGGTCTGGGACGATGGCTCCCGCGACAGCGGCCCGGATATCGTCCGCGACCTGTCCCAACGCCTTGGCATCACGCTGCTCGGCGGGCTGCCCAATCGCGGACTTTTCGCCGCGACCAACGCGGTGCTGGCGGCGGCCCGGCATCCGGTCATCAAACTGCTCGATGCGGATGACGTGCTGGTGCCGGGCGGCACGGCGCGGCTGGCGGCCGAACTCGACCGTCATGCCCTGGGCTTCGTCCACGGCGGCGCGGTTTCGGCCGCGATGCAGGAACGCGAGGCAGCGCGCCGTGGACCGGTCCCGGAGCATGGCCCCTGCGAGATCCCCCAAAATCCCTTGCGGACGCTGATCCGCAATTTCGGCACCAACCCCTCGGCCAGCCTGTTCCGGGCCAGCGCCTTGCGCGCGGCGCTACCGCTGCCGGAGGGCTGGCGCCAGTGCCAGGACTACGCGCTGGCGCTGGGCCTCGTTGCCGCCAACCATCCCTGGGGCCGCATCCTCGAAATTGTCTGCGTGCTGCCGGAAAACCGGGCGGGGCGGCTGTCGGCGAATGAGGCTGATGTGTTCCGCTACCTCGCCGCCGTGCTGGCGCGGCAGTCCCGGCTGCAATTGCCGCTACCGGCGCTGCGCTATGGCACCGGTCGCAATGCCGCGCGGGCCTGGCGCTGGCTGCGCCGCCGGCACCCGCTGGCGCTGCCGGCGGCGGGGCCGGGGTTGCTCGCGCTGCGGGTTGGTGCATCGGTTGCGACCGAGGCCGCTTGCCAGGCGGGCCTCACGCGGATCGTCGCGCTATATACTCGCCTGGCCGACCTGCCGCCCGTGCCCGACCCCCCGGAGTGAGCCCGATGTCCGACCCGATCGTTGCGCGCAGTCCACGCCCACTGGCCCTGGCAGCCCTGATCCTGGCGCCCTTGCAGCCGCTGGCCGGCGCGCTTTCGCTGCTGGGCCTCGGCCGCAGCATCGGGGCGATGTCTGCGGCCAGCACGACGGCGGCGACGCCCGCCTCCTATGCCTTCGTGATCTGGACGCCGATCTTCCTGCTCTCGGTGGTCTGGGCGATCCGCCAGGCGCTGCCATCGATGGCGGAGGACCCGACGGCCATGCGTCTGCGGGTGCCCTTGGTGATAGCCTTCGCCTTGAACATCTTGTGGATGGTCGTGGCGCAGTTCAGCGCCAATGGCTTCCACCTGGTGCTGATCCTGTCGGGGTGCGTCGCGGCCGCGCTATGGGCCTTCCTGCCCGAGGCGCGACGACTGCCGGAGGGTGCCTTTGCCCGCTGGGTGCAGCGGCCCTTCCTCGGGCTGTTCGCGGGCTGGGTGACCGCGGCGGTCTTCGCCAATCTGGCCGGCGCGCTGAAAGCAACCGCCTTCGACCCCGACCCCTGGGTGTCGGCCATCATCGTGCTGGCGGCGGGGGGGCTGGCGGCGGGGGTGTTGCGGGCCGGGCGGGGCGATCCTTGGTATCTGCTGGCCGCGGGCTGGGGGCTGCTGGCGATCCTGCTCGGCAATGCCGGGCTGGCCACGGTCGGGCTGCCGGGGCCGGGTGGCGTGGTGGCGACGATCCGGATCGAGATCATCCCGGCCATGGCCGCGGCCACGGCCCTGGTGGGCGTGGTCGCGGTCGGGTTTGGCATCTGGCGGAAAGGCGGCATGACCGCCTGACGGGCTACGACATAGCGGGGCCGGCACACCGCGGCCGGGCCAGGGTCGCCAGATACTGGTTGCGCGCCTGCAATGCACGTTCGTCGATGCCCGCAGCACCCTGGAAGTCCATTAGCAGCAGGGGAAAGAGGAAGATCGCACCGGCGATGCCGGCGGCGACATTCTGCGCAACCTTGGCGCCGCTTTCCGTCCCCAGGGCCGCAAGGCGCCGATTGTTCGCCGCCACCTCCGCCTGGATCGCCGTGCAGTTCATGGCGTCATCCATTGGCTGGACTACCGCAACCGGCGCCGGCGGCCGCCCGGCACAGGCAGTCAGGGAAGAGGCGGCCAGTGTAACGGCCAACCCCAGGGACAGGGTGTTGAGGCGGGGTTTCTTCATCGAGGCGGGGCTTCCATGACATAACGATTAAAGAACGATTCGTTATGCGTCCGAACGCCCGCGCCTGTCAATTCTTTGCCGAAACGATACGGTAGGTTCGTCCCCGTCTCAGGCCAGGTGGGCCTCCAGCATCCACAGCTGCTTGTCCAACTGCCGGCTGAAATCGGTCATCAGATCGGCGGTATCGGCATCGCCGGCCTGGTCCACCGTGTCGATCCCGGCCCGCACGGTCGCGCCCAGGGCGGCGTAGCGTTCGGAAAGGGCCGCCACATGCGCCATCCCGTCGGTCAGATCGGCCGGGTAGGGAGCAAGCCGGGTCGCCGCACCGACCGCCTGGGTGGTGCCATCCGGCGTTCCGCCCAACTGCACGCAACGTTCGGCGATTTCATCGGTGGTCACGCCAAGTGCCGCGTAGAAGCCTTCGAACAATTCGTGCAGGCCGATGAACTGCGGCCCCTTTACCGTCCAATGCGCCATGCGGACGGCGTTGGTCAGGTCGATGGTGTCCACGAGGGACGCATTCAGCACCCCGACCGAGGTCTTCCTGGCATTGGCGCCCAGATCGTTTCGGGTGCTGTGCAGCTTGGCCATGGGAACTCCTGTTGAACGTCGAGCCCGTGATGCCGGGCCGCGAGCGGCACGATGCCGCATCCCATTAAGAACGCGGCAGCATGACAATCGTTCGCGGTGCGCCGCTTTATTCCGCGACGGCGCCGCGATAAGCCGTGTGCCAGCAAAAGCAGGATCGCCCGATGATCGTCACCCTGGTCGCCCCCCGCATCATCCGCATCGGCGGCGGCGCCGTGGCCGAGGTCGCCGCGGTGCTGGCAGCCCTTGGCGTGACGCGGCCCTTTGTCGTGACGGACCCGTTCATGGTGTCCTCCGGGCTGGTCGAACGCCTGCTGGCACCGCTGCGCGCGGCCGGGATCACACCCGTGGTGTTCAGCGACACCGTGCCCGACCCGACCGATGTGGTTGTGCTGGCTGCGCTGGCGGCGCTGCGCGGCGCCGATGCCGACGGGCTGATCGGCTTTGGCGGCGGCAGCCCGATGGACACGGCCAAGGCGGTGAACATCCTGGCCGCGGCCCCGGACGGCACGCCGATCTCAGCCTTCAAGGCGCCCGCCGTGGCCGACCGCGGCGCGCTGCCGCTGATCTGCGTGCCGACCACAGCGGGCACCGGCAGCGAGGTCACCCGCTTCACCGTCATCACCGACGCCGCGCGGGATGAGAAGATGCTGATCGCGGGGCTGGGCGCCCTGCCGATGGCGGCGGTCGTGGACCATGAACTGACCATGGGCCTGCCGGCGCGGATTACCGCCGATACCGGGATCGACAGCCTGACCCATGCGCTGGAGGCCTTTGTCTCGCGCCGGGCCAATGCCTTTTCCGACGATTACGCCCGCGCCGCGATGCGCCTGATCGCGCCCAATCTGCGCCGGGTGTTCCACCACCCCGCCGATGCCGCGGCGCGGGAGGCGATGATGGCCGGCGCGACGCTGGCGGGCCTGGCCTTCAGCAACGCCTCGGTCGCACTGGTGCATGGCATGAGCCGGCCGATCGGGGCGCATTTCCATGTGCCGCACGGGCTGTCCAACGCCATGCTGCTGCCGGCGGTGACGGCCTTCGGGCTCGACGCCGGGCAGGCGCGCTATGCCGATGCGGCACGGGCGATGGGGATTGCCTCGGGCAGCGATGACGATGCCGCGGCGGGCCAGATGCTGCTCGCGGAATTGCGCGCGCTGAACGAGGAACTGCGCGTGCCAAGCCCCGCCGCCTACGGCATTCCGGCCGATCGCTGGGCGGCGCTGCTGCCGGTCATGGCGGCCCAGGCGCTGGCCAGCGGCAGCCCCGCGAACAACCCGGCGGTGCCGGACGCGGCGCAGATCGAGGCGCTGTACCGCCAAGCCTACGGCAATTAAGGGCGATTGGCCGGGCAGGTCAGCGCGGCTGCACCATCGCCCAGGACGCCAGCCAGGCGCCGACCGCGGCCGCCGGCAGCGGCCGCGCAACTGCCCAACCCTGCGCGTAATCCACGCCCAGCGCCCCGACCGAACGCCAGAGCCGCTGGTCAGCGACACCTTCGGCGGTCACCGTCATGCCGCGCGCATGCGCCAGCTTGACGATGCGGCGCACCGCCGCCCGGGCGCGGTGGCTGTGCGGCAGGGCTTCGGTGAAGTTGCGGTCGATCTTCACGCCGTCAAAGGGCAGGTCCAGCAGCAACATCCGCCCGTCGTCCAGGCCCAGGTCGTCCAGCAGCACGCGGTGGCCGGCCAGGCGCAGCCGAATCACGGCACGTCGCAACGCGGTCAGGTCGCGGACCGGCGTGGTCTCGGTCAGTTCCAACGTCAACGGGGCGGGCGTCATGCCGGTGCCCTGCATGGCCTGGCGCAGCCAGGTGACCGCATCCTGTTCCAGCAACACCGCGAGAGGCAGGTTGATCGAAACCGGCAGCCGCAGGGCGCAAGGCCGGCGGCTTATGTCGCGGGCGGCGCTTCGCGCCACCACCTCGGACAGCAGCCGACCGAGGCCGCTGCGCTCAGCCAGCGGCACGAAGGCATCCGGCGGCAGGGGCACTTTCAGCCGCTGCCAGCGGGCCAGCGCCTCCAGCATCAGCGGTCGGCCGTCCGAAAGGCGCACGATGGGCTGGTAGCGCAGCACGATCTCGCCGCGTTGCAACCCGTGCAGCAGTTCGCGGGCATCCTCGGCTGCGGCGGGAAGCGCGCGGTCACCCATGGCCGCGATGGCGGCGGCAATGGGGGCTTCCTCCGCACGCGCGGTGCTGATGCCGCTGGGTGACGGTGCGCCGTCGGGCTGCACCAGCACCAGGGTCTCGGGCGCGAAGGGGTCGGAGGCCAGGGCATGCAGCGCCGGCCAGTCGAAGCCCGCGTCGCCTTCCTGCATCACGAGGCGCGGCGCGCGCCGGCCGGGTGCCATGACCAGGGCCAGTGCCTCGCGGATCGTGGCCATGTCGCGCGGTGCATCGGCCAGCAGCAGGCGGGCGGCACCGCGGGCGGCGGTGCGGACAAGCTCGTCGCGCGCCAGCAACAGCAGGAACGCGGCGGGGGGGTCCGCGCACGCATGCCCCTGCGGCCGGGCGATTGGCCGTGACGAAGGGGAAGGGGGCGCCCCGAGGCTGCGCCGGTGCATGATAGCGACTCCGAACATCAAACCATGTTAGGACGCCCACTGTTGGAACGCCAGGGTTCGTCTCATTACGCGAGAAAGACGCAGGAATTTGTAGTTTTACCACGTGTTGTTGCGTGTGGACTGCGAAAATTTGTTCGAGTGGGGGCGAATGTGCAAGCGGCATATTGGTGAAGGCGCGCTCGCGTTCTTGCAAAAAATGGAGGCAGGGCAAGCGGGCGCAGCGCAACGCTGACAGTTTCCCTGACAAAGTCCGCCTGAGCGGTGTTTTCGAGCCAAATTTTTTGAGATGAGACTTTTTGAGGCCAGTTTTTTTCGGCCAGATTTTGCGCCGGAGGGGTTTGGGCCAAGCGACGAGAGACATCCTGGTGGGGCGGGCCTAGACCCTGCTTATCCCCGGCCGATCGCCCAGGGCGCTTCCGCCCAGCGCCGCACCAGGCTGGCGGTCGTCGCCCGGACCTCAGCCGGCCAGGTGTCCGGGCCCGCGAATCGCGGGACGAAGCCCGCGGTCTGGCCGCGGGCGATGAACTCCGGGTCGGCGACCGCGGCCCGCAGCGCCAGGGCCAATCTTTCGCGATGCCGCTCGGCGACGCCCAGCGGCAGCACGAAGCCGCGCTGCAACTGCGCCACCAGCGGCAGGCCCTTCTCGCTCAGCGTTGGCACATCGGGCAGCAGGGGGCAGCGCTGGCTGGATGCCAGGGCCAGGGCCACCAGGCGTCCGTCGCGCACGGGAGCCAGGGCTTCGGGCAGGGTCAGCGCCGCGGCGCTCACATGCCCCGCGATCGCCGCCTGGCGGGCCGCCGCGGCGGAGGGACAGGTCAGTGTCCCGAGGGCCAGGCGATCGCGCAGCGCTTCCCCAAGCAAGCCGGGCGCCGTGCCGGACGGCGGTAGCCCGAGGATCGCGGTGCTGCCCAGGGCGCGCAGGGTTGCAAAATCGCCGATGGCGGGGGGGGCGACCAGGATGACCGGTTCCTCGGCGACTTCGGCCAGCCAGTCGAGCCGGCCGAGCAGCCCCGCATCCCCGGCCTCGATCGCCCGCGCCAGCAGCAGGGGCGCGGATACCGCCCCGAGCAGCCGCGCATCGGCGGGTGACGCAGCAAGCATGCGCGCCGCGGCAAGCGGGCCGGCATCCGGCATCGCCTGCACACCCACGGTCGCCTTCGGCAACTGGCGTTCCAGATAAGGGGCGAAGCCGCGCGCCCAGGTATCGGCAATTCCCCCTGGGGCGCCGCCCACCAGCAACGTCAGGCTGCGCGGCGGCCGTGCGCCGCCCTGGGCCGAGGAGGTCGCGGAGGAGGTGGGTTCCGGCCGGTCTGTCTGCGCGGATGCGGGTCCTGGCGCCAGGGCAAACGCGCCGAGAAGCCAGCCCCGGCGGCCGGTGGAACCGCCGGGCTGCATCAGCCGGGCCGGGCCGGGGCTGTGCCCGGCTTGGGCACGGCCGGTGCCTCGGTCCCGCGCCGCAGCCGATTGTCGCCAAGGAACAACAGGATCGGGGCGGCGATGAAGATCGAGGAGGAGGCCGAAATCACGATCCCGAACAGCATGGTCCAGGCAAAGCCCGCCAGCGTGTCGCCGCCGAACAGCGCCAGCGGCAGCGCCGCAAGCAGCAACGTCATCGAGGTGCCGAGCGTGCGGTTGAGGGTTTCGTTGATGCTGCGGTCGATCAGTTCGCGCAGCGGCATCGTCTTGAATTTGCGCAGGTTCTCGCGCATTCGATCATAGACGACGACCTTGTCGTTGGCCGAAAAGCCGATGATCGTGAGGATCGCGGCGACCGTGGTCAGGTTGAACTCGATCTGGGTGACGACCAGGAACCCCACGACCTTGGTGGTATCCAGGATCAGCGTTGTCACCGCCCCGATCGCGAACTGCCATTCGAAGCGGAACCAGATGTAGAGCAGCATCGCACCCAGGCTGAGGCCGAGCGCGATCATGCCACCACGGAACAATTCATCCGATACCCGGTTGCCGACCGCCTCCACCCGCAGAATGCGGACGCCGGGCACGATCTGCTCCATCGCAATGCGCACGGCATTCACCGCGATCTGGGTCTGCGCTTCCTGCGGCGGGGCCGCCAGGCGCAGCAGCAAGGTCGAGGCATCGCCGAACTGCTGCACGCCGACATCGCCGACCGGCAGTCGCGACAGCCCGGCGCGGATCGCGGGCAGGTCGGCGGGGGCGGGGGTCCGCACCTCCATCGTGATGCCGCCCTTGAAGTCGATGCCCTTTTCCATGCCTGGCGTGATCGCCAGGATCACCGAGGCGGAGGACAGCACCCCCGACACGATCAGCCCCGCGATGCGGCCGCGCATGAATTGGATCTTGGTGCCGTCGGGCACCAGGCGAAACAGCGGGCGGGCAAGGAAACCGAACATATGCGTTCTTTCAAACCGGCAGCACGCGCGGGCGGCGCCAGCGATACCAGAAGGAGACAATGAGCCGCACCAGCGTCGTGGCCGTCCACATCTGTACCACGGTCCCGATCGCCACGGTGACGGCGAAGCCCTTAACCGGCCCCGAACCGAAGCCATAGAGACAGGCCATGGCGATCAAATTGGTCAGGTTGCTGTCCAAGATCGTGCCGGAGGCCTTGGTGAAGCCGGTTTCAAGCGCGTTCAAAGGCGTACGACCGGCGGCCACCTCCTCGCGTATGCGTTCATTGATCAGGATATTGGCATCCAGCGCCGTGCCGAGCGTCAGCACGACCCCGGCGATACCTGGCAGGGTCAGCGTCGCCTCCAGCAGCGACAGACACGCAAAAAGCAGAATGATGTTCACGAACAGCGCGACATTGGCGAACCAGCCGAACAGCCCATAGGCGAGGCCCATATAGAGGAAGACGAACAAGGTCCCGACACCCAGCGCAATCATGCCGGCCCGGATCGCATCAGCACCCAGCTCGGGGCCGACGGTGCGTTCCTCGACCACTGTAAGCGGTGCGGGCAGGGCGCCGGCGCGCAGCAGCACCGAGATGTCGTTCGCGCTGCGGGCATTGAACGACCCGCTGATCTGTCCCGAGCCGCCGGTGATGGGTTCGCGGATCACCGGCGCGGTGATCACCTTCTCATCCAGCACGATGGCAAAGGGCCGGTTGACGTTGGCCCGCGTCACATCGGCGAAACGCCGCGTGCCGACGCTGTCGAAGGTGAAGTTCACCACCCATTCGCCGGTCTGGCCGTTCTGCCCGGCGCGCGCGTTGGAGAGGTTGGCGCCATCCACCTCCACCCGCCGCCGCACCGCATAGCGCTGGGCGTCCCGGTCGCCGGTGAGGAACATCACACCCGGCGGGGGAGAGGGTGCTGACAGGTTCGCCGTCTCGTCCAGCAAATGGAAGGTCATGCGCGCGGTCTGGCCGAGCAACTGCTTGATGCGATTGGGGTCCTCGACGCCCGGCAGTTGCACCAGGATGCGGTTCTGGCCCTGGCGGGCGACCAGCGATTCCGACACGCCGGTCTCGTCGATACGGCGGCGGACGATCTCGATCGACTGTTCCACCGCGCCCGAGGCTTTCGCCCGCAGCGATTGCTCCGTGAGCGTCGCCGTGATGGTGCCGTCCGGGTTGGAGGTCACGTCGATGTCGGGCGTCGTCGCGCCACCGCCCAACTGCACCGGACTGGCCAGTTCGCGCATCGCGGCGATCCCGGCCGGGATCTGGCCCGGGTCGCGGACACGGAAACTCAGCCGCCGCTGCGCCGGGTCGGACGCGAGGTTCACATAGCCGACATTGGCGGTTCGCAGCCGGGTGCGGGCGCCATCGGCGAGGCTTTCCAGCCGTTCGCGCACCACCGCGTTCACATCGACTTCCAGCAGCAGGTAGGACCCGCCGCGCAGATCCAGCCCGAGGTTCACCTGCCGCACCGGCAGCCAGTCGGGCATGGCCGAGCGCGGCACAAGGTTGGGAATGCACACCAGCAACCCGAGGACGCATACGGAAATGATCGCGGCGATCTTCCACCGCGCGAAATACATCATGGGGTGAACAGGCTTTCCCACAGGTCCGCATCCGGGTTTGCCCCCGGCGACTTGTCGGCCGGAACATGGCGAAGCGGCGCTGCGGATGCAAGTTGACCCGCGGCGCTGTCCCCCTTGGGGGGCTGGCGGTGCCGCGACCCCCCGCCTATCCCCGCTCAGGCAGCAAGATCTGGGCAGCATGGGAGCCACCGGCATGGCGGACAGGACACTTGGCATCGGGCTGATGGGCGCGGGCCATTTCGGTCGCTTCCATGCGCTGAAACTCGCAGCCGGGCCGCGCACCCGCCTGGTCGGGCTGCATGATGCCGACCCCTTGCGTGCGGCCGCCGTCGCGGCCGAGGTCGGCTGCCCGGTGCTGGACCAGGCCGCGTTGATCACGGCGGCCGGGGCCATCGTCATCGCCGCCCCCACGGCGTTTCACTTCGACCTGGCCCGCGCCGCGCTGTTGGCCGGCAAGCCGGTCTTGGTCGAAAAACCCATCGCCGCCACACTGGAGCAGGCCGACGCCCTGATCGCGCTTGCCGCCGAGCGCGGCCTGCCGCTGGCGGTCGGGCATATCGAGCGCTTCTCGGCGGCCTTCCAGGCGGTGGTGGCGGCCGAGACGGGCGGCCGCGCGCTGTCGTGGGAAGCGGTGCGCGCCGCACCCTTCCGGCCGCGCAGCCTTGATGTCTCGGTCGTGCTGGATTTGATGATCCATGACATCGACCTGGTGCTGGCCCTGGCCGGCGATGACCCCATCGACATCCAGGCGGTGGGGGCGGCGGTTGCTTCCGACCGGCCGGACTTCGCCGTCGCGCGGCTGCGGTTTGCCGGCGGGCGCGCGGCGACGATCACCGCATCGCGCGTGTCGCTGGTGCTGGAACGGCGGCTGCGCATCCTCGGCACCGAGGGCGAGACGGCCGTGAATTTTCTCGACCGGACCCTGGCGACCCTGCGGCGCGGCGGGGCCGAGTCGGTCGCGACGATGCCTGGCAGCGGCATCGACCGCGGCGGCTGGACCGACCATGACAGCCTGGAGGCGGAGCAGGCCGGCTTCGTCGCGGCGGTGCTGGATGGCGCGGCCCTGGTCGTCGATGGCCGGACAGGGCGGCGCGCGCTGGCGGTCGCCTTGGCGGTGGAGGCGGCGATCGCTACGGGTTAGAGCACGATCGATCCAAGTGGATCGATCTCATGCTCTAGAAGCCGTTGAATCTAGGGCAAGAAATCGGATCAGATGATTCCATCTGATCCGATATTGCTCTAGCCGGCTGCTGAAAACGGAAGCGCGGCCCCAGGCTCACGCCCCGTCGCGCAGGATGCAGCGGAACCCCACATGGCTCGTGCCGCTGTCCACCATCTGCGCGTGGCGCGCCGCGGGGCGGTAGCGCTGTCAGTAAGACGGCGCGCAGAGGAATGATCCGCCCTTCAGCACCTTCCGCGGAATGCGGATGGCAGAAGCTTCGGCGTCTTCAAAGGCAATCTGCACCACCGGATGGTCTGGGCGACTTTGGATGCCGCTGCCGCGCCCCTCCGGATGGCGCCAGCAGGCGCCGGGGGTCCAGGCCCACCACTGGCGGTAGTCATGGGTCGGCACCGCGTCCCGGGTCTTGCAAAACACGAGGCACCCGGGCTTGAGGTCGCGCGCCCGGGCAACGGGATACAGCGCGGGGTCGTGCGGCCGTTCGGCCACGGTGACGTAGTCGGTGGCGGCGACGAAACGGGCGAACTGGGCGTTGGTGACCGTGGTCGCGTCCATCCAGAAGGCGCCGACGCGCACGCGGTGGGCGGGGGCTTCCTCGGGGTAGTGGTGGTCGCTGCCCATCAGGAAGGCGCCGCCCGGAATGCGGCGCATGCCGGGTGGGGCGTTATCGGATTGGACGGTCGGCGAGGGTAGAGGCACATCTCGCAGCATGCGCCGGCCACAACGCCGTTTCCAGGGCGGCGCCGGGCGCCCGCGCCCTTCAGGCCGCGATCCGCAGCCGCAGCCCAAACACCTGGTCCAGCCGCACCGTGTGGTGGTCGGTGAGGTTGGTGTCGGCCAGTTCAAGGTTGAAGAAATCGGCCCGCGCGGCCTGGAAATACGGCCCCGCGTGCCATGTGCCGCGATGCAGCGCCAGGCCCACCCCGGGCGGGATGCGGAAACATGTGATCGCCGTCGGATCGGGCGTATCGCCGTCCGACGCCGGGGCCAGGCAGATGAACCACGGCTGCCCATCGGCCGAGGCCAGCACCTGCGTCACCTTCACATGCCGGGTGATGCCGACCACGCCCATCGGGCGGTGCGCCAGCCGCATGATATAGAAGTGCGGGGTGCCGCCGCCGAAGACGAGTTGCGCATCCGCGTCGCCGAACGCCGCGCCATCCTCGCCAGGTTCGATCAGCGTACCGAAGGGCGCGAGGCCGGGCGCTGTCGCGACCCGCGGGATCATGTCGATCGTGCGCGGTGTGGGGTCGGTCATGCTGGTGGCCTCTCGTGCTGATTGTGATGTCATCCTGGCATGAACCTCCCCAGGCCGTGTCCGTCATCGTTGCGCGCATTTACCCGCCGCGAAGTGGCTGCGATTCAGGATGCAAACAGCCAATCTTGGCGCTACCAGGCCGGCGCCGACGACGGCCGCATCTGCCGCAAGGCCGATCGCGTGTCTCTGCGCAGCGAGGCCACTATTTCGGGCTTCACCGGCGCGATGGAGCCTGTATCAGCGCGCTGCCGTGGCCGTCCGGCGCGCGCTGAATCGAAGCCGGCCTCGCCTTGCGGGAGGCTCCCGTCCGGGCCAATTTCGGGGCATTGCCACGAAGGGATACCCATGCCGCTCGACGCCCGCCCGCTCGACCCACGCAAGTTTCGCGACCCCCTGGTGACCGCCAACGGGGACCGGCGCGCCATGGTCGAACCCGCCGGGCTGCTGACCTTGTGGGTGAACACCGGCACGCTGTGCAACATCACCTGCGCCACATGCTACATCGAAAGCGGCCCGCGCAACGACCGGCTGGCCTATATCACCGCCGCCGAACTCATCCCCTACCTGGACGAAATCATCCAGGACGGCCACCCGACACGCCAGATCGGCTTCACGGGGGGCGAGCCTTTCATGAACCGCTGGCTGCCGGCCATGCTGGAGGATGTTCTGGCACGCGGCTTTTCCGCCCTGGTGCTGACCAATGCCATGAAGCCGATGCGGCAGCACGAGGAAGACCTGCGCGGCCTGCGCGACCGCTTCGGCGACCGGTTGACCTTGCGCGTATCCCTCGACCACCACACCGCGGCCGGGCACGACGCCGAACGGGGGGCGGGCAGTTTCGCCGCCGCCCTGGATGGCCTGGCCTGGCTCGCGGCCGAGGGGTTTTGCATCGACATCGCCGGCCGCGCCGGGTTCGGCGGTGAGACGGCGCCGGCCGCCCGCGCCGGCTACGCCGCCCTGTTCGCGGCCGAAAACATCCCCGTCGATGCCGCCGACCCGGTGGCGCTGATGCTGTTCCCGCCGATGGATGCGACCGCCGACGTGCCGGAGATCACCGAGGCCTGCTGGGGCATCCTGGACCGCGCACCGCAAAGCGTGATGTGTGCCACGACACGCATGGTTGTGAAGCGACGGGGGGCCGAAAGGCCGGCGGTCTTGGCCTGCACGCTGATCCCCTACGATTCGCGTTTCGAACTTGGCCAGACCCTGGCCGAGGCTGCGCGACCTGTGGCGCTGAACCATCCGCATTGCGCTTCCTTCTGTGTGCTCGGCGGGGCTGCCTGCTCCCGATGACACCGGGGTAAAATGCCGGACGGATCGCCCGCCGGGCGCGCTGCCCGTCCCCCGACGTACAGGCCGAATTTCCGGCAAATCGTCCCCGATCAACCGGATACACGGCGACGTCGATCTCAAACATGAGCCGTTCCGAACGGCATCAACGGTGGCGAGGGGCGACCTTGCATCTGCGCCCGCGAAAATTCATTTTGTCTTAAATTTGACGATATCCCGGTGCATTGGGCCGTGCTAATTACACATTCGGATTGGACCCGACGTCCAACGCAAATTTTTGGAGATGAGCTGATGCCTTTGCTTTTTGTGGGCTTTTTCGATGGAGCTCTCGATAACGGCGCTGGAACGGCGTCGGTGTCATTCAATTCGTTTGAGCTGGGCGATACGCCCCAGGCCACGCTGTTGCTGCAGGCGTCCAGTGACGGCGGCGCGACCTTCTCCAATGTATCCTCGACCACGGTCAACCTCCCCAACAACCTGGGGCTGAACCAATCCGCGTCCTGGACCTACACGCCGCTGCCGAACGGCACCTACGAATTTCGGGTGGTCTCGCAGGGCCTCGACTCCAACGCCCAGCCGACCGGCACCCCGCTGACCTCGCCGTCCACGCCCTCGAATTTCGTCTGCTTCATGGCCGGCACCCTGATCGCCACGCCATCCGGCCAGTCCGCGGTTGAGACCCTCGCCGTCGGCGATATGGTCCTGACGGCCGGTGGTCGCGCAGTGCCCGTGATGTGGCTGGGCCGCCAGACCGTTTCGACCGTGTTCGGCATGAACGAGATACTCCGTCCGGTGACCATCCGCGCCGGTGCGCTGGGTGAAAACCTGCCCGTGCGTGACCTGGGCGTCACCGCCGACCACGCCATGCTGATCGACGGCGTGCTCGTTCAGGCGGGCGCCCTGGTCAACGGCAGCAGCATCAGCCGCATGGCGCTGGCCGATCTGGGCGACACCTTCACGGTCTTCCACATCGAGACCGATAACCACCAGATCATCCTGGCCGAAGGTGCGGCCGCGGAGACCTTCATCGACAACGTGACCCGCGCGCGCTTCGACAATTATGCGGAGTACGTCGCGCTCTACGGCGCCGAAGGCCGCCCGATGGAAGACCTGTCGCAGGCCCGCGCGATGAGCGCGCGCCAGGTGCCGGCCGCGGTCCGCGCCCGCATCGCCGCCCAGGCAGCGGCGCTCGCCGGCGATGTCGCGAACGCCGCTTGATCAGGCCGTCTAAATAAGCACGCAATACTACTTTAGCGTGCATTCATGGGGCGGTTTGCCGGAAGGCACGCCGCCTTTTGGTTTGTGTGAACCACTTACGGCGCTTCAGCGCCAGGCCAGGACCCCCAGCCCCGCGGCCCGTCCGGTCGCAAGGCACCCTTGCAACAGGAAGCCGCCGGTCGGCGCCTCCCAGTCCAGCATCTCGCCCGCGACGAACACGCCCGGTCGGGCGCGCAGCATCAGCGCCGCATCCACCGCCGACCAGCGCAGGCCCCCGCCCGACGAGATCGCCCGCGCGATCGGCATGGCCGCGCCCAGCGTCAGCGGCAGCGCCTTGACCAGGCGCCCGAGGTCGGGGGCGGCGCCGGCCCGCAGCGCTTCCTGCACCAGCCCGATGCCGACCGGGGCCAGCCGCGCGGATTTGCGCAGATAGGTCGCGAGCGACTGGCCACGCCGGTCGGCGGGCAACGTCGGCTCGGGCGTGTCCGGCCGCAGGTCCAGCGTGGCGGGGCCGCCGCCAGCATCGCGGATCGCCGCCGACAGGGCGTAGATTGCACCGCCCTCGATGCCTTCGGCGGTGATCATCGCCTCGCCGCGAACGGTGCGGCCGCCAAAGGTGATGGCGATGCGCTTGAGCGGCGTGCCTGCGAATCTTTGGACGAAATGCGCCGACCAGGCGACGTGGAAGCCGCAGTTGCTGGGCACCAGGGGCGCCATGTCGGTGGCCGGGAAGAACCGCTGCCAGGCGCCGTCGCTGCCGAGGCGCGGCCAGGAGCCACCGCCCAGCGCCAGCACCATGGCCTCGGCCTGGATCGGGTCACGCCCGGCGAAAAGCGCCGCGCCACCGGGGCCAAATCCCTGCCAGTCGTGCCGGGTCAGCAGGCGCACGCCCAGGCCATCGAGGCGTGCCAGCCAGGCGCGCAGCAGCGGTGACGCCTTCATCGCACGCGGAAATACCCGCCCACTGGTGCCGGTAAAGACGGGCTGGCCCAGGCCCTCGCACCAGGCGATCAGGTCGGTGGGGGTGAAGCCCGCGATATACGGCCGCATCCGGTCCCGCGCGGTGCCATAGGCGTCGCAAAACCCCGGTATGGGCGTCGCATGGGTCAGGTTCAGCCCGCCGCGCCCGGCCATCAGGAACTTGCGCGCGACCGAGGGCATGCGGTCGGCGACCAGCACGGCGCGGCCGGCCGTGGCGATGGTCTCGGCCGCCATCAGCCCGGCCGGGCCGGCGCCGATGACCAGCAC
>JBBRWI010000041.1:0-20374 GCA_038249305.1 Acetobacterales bacterium | reverse complement strand
GGCGTCGAACACGCAGGCGCGGATGCCGGCCAGTATGATCCAGTCAGACCAGCGTGCCGCGTATCGGATAGTTCATCTCCTGGATCCGCTTCGCCCCGCGCAGGATTCCCGCAAGGTCCGGACGTGCGAAGGGCGCGTTGGAAATGTCGATCAACTGCGCTTCGCCGGCCGGATTGATCAGGAACAGGCCGGGCTCCGCGAAAGGCCGGTCGGTTTCCTGCGGCGAGCGTGGGTTCGACACGTAGAGACCCAGCGTCTGCATCTGCGGGATCGTCAGGCCGAAGCCGAGCGGGAAGCGCCAACCGAATTCGGCATGGTCGGCCGCAGCCTTCTCCTCCGGGTCTGCCGAGACGGCCAGCACCGCGACACCGGCGGCCTCGAACTCCTCCAGCAACGTGTCGAGCGTGCCGAGATAGGGTTTGCACAGCGGGCAATGCTTGCCGCGATAGACGACCAGCAGGCGCCAGCCGGTCATGGCGGCGGGCGCGATCTCGCCGCCGCCGAGGCGCGGCACGGTGACGGCGGGAAACGCCGCACCGGCGGCGAGTTTGATGGCCTGGGTCATGGCTGGAATCTCCGGGGTGTTATGGGGCTCAGGCGGGGGGATAGTTGGACGGGAACATGGCGCGGCGGGTCTGCTCGTCCGCCTCCTTCTTGAAGGCGTGGTCGCTACCGACAGACCGCGCCCGCGCCACTGCCGGCCTCGCATCGATCCCCTCAAACCAGCGCTTGATGTTCGGAAAGCCCGCGAGCGGATCGGCCTCGCCCTTCATCACGCGTGAAGCGCGGTCGATCCAACCCCAGGCCGACATGTCGGCGATGGTGTAGCTGTCGCCCACGATGAAGTCGCACCCGACGAGGTGGTCTTCAAGCACCTGGTAATGCCGTTCGGCCTCGCGCCGATAGCGGTTGCGGGCGTAGTCCAGGCCCTCGGGCGCGGTCCATTGAAAATGCACCGCCTGGCCGGAGAAGGGGCCGAGACCAGATGCGATGAAGAACAGCCAGGAGAGCAGCTCCGGCCGGTCGGCGGGCGTACCGAGAAACTGCCCCGTCTTGTCACCGAGGTAGAGCAGAATGGCGCTGCTGTCGAAGACCCGCGCCTCGCTGCCGCCAGGGCCGTCAGTATCGACGATGGCCGGCACCTTGCCGTTCGGATTGATGGCGCGGAAGGACGCCGCGTGCTGTTCGCCCTTCATGGTGTCCACCGGCAAAGCCTCATAGGCCAGGCCAGATTCCTCCAGAAACAGCGCAATCTTGGCGGGGTTTGGCGTAGGGTGGAAATATAAGCGGATCATCGGCGTGTCTCCTGTTTCAGGTCTTGGCGATGGTCGCCGCATTCTGGCCGAAAAGCAGGGCTGCCGAGTCGGCGCTGACCGTCGGTGCCGAGTTAACCTCGGCCGCGCGGGCATAGGCGCGCTCTGTCGCGGGCCGCATCTTGATGGCGGCGAACCAGCGCGCGAGATGCGGGAAATCATCGAGGCTCTGGCCTTGCCGCGTATGCGGGACAATCCAGGGATAGCTTGCCATGTCGGCGATGGAATAGTCGGCGCCCGCCATGAAGGCGCGATCGGCGAGGCGCTTGTTCAGCACGCCATAAAGCCGCCCCGTCTCGTTCACGTAGCGGTCGATGGCATAGGGAATTTTCTCAGGCGCGTATTGGGAGAAATGATGGTTCTGCCCGGCCATGGGGCCGAGGCCGCCCATCTGCCAGAACAGCCATTGCAATGCCTCGGCGCGGCCGCGGATATCGGATGCGGGCGGTACGAAGCGGCCGATCTTGTCGGCCAGATAGAGCAGGATGGCGCCGCTTTCGAACAGCGACACCGGCGCGCCGCCATCGAGCGGCGCGTGATCCACGATCGCGGGGATGCGGTTGTTTGGCGCGACGGCCAGGAACTCCGGCTTAAACTGGTCGCCGGTGGAAATGTTAACCGGGATGATGCGGTAGTCGAGGCCCGCTTCCTCCAGGAACATCGTCACCTTGTGGCCGTTCGGCGTGGTCCAGTAGTGCAGGTCGATCATGTGGTCTGCTCCGTGCAGGTTGGTTCGAGCAAGGCCAGTGCCTGGCGGGTGGCGCCGCGCAGCAGGGCGGGTTCCGGCAGGGCGCGCGCCAGCACGCGCAGGCCCATCACCGTGGTGAGCATCAGGCGCGCGAGATTCCTGGCGCTGTAGGTGGATGCGATGCTGCCATCGCGCTGGCCTGCCGCGATGCAACGGCGGAAGAAGCCTTCAAGCTCGGCCAGCCTCGCCGCGATGACGGTGCCAACCTCTGCGTCGTGTGGTGCCAACTCCAGCGCCGAATTGACCAGCAGGCATCCGCGCGGATCGGCGAGCGAGCGCGACACGATCTCGTTCAGGAAGGTTTCGATCGCCGTGCGCGGCGGCGTGCTGGCCTCAAGCCGCGCGACGCGCTCCCGCATGTTGCGGTCGAGGTACCGGTCGAGGCAAAGCGTGAACAGCGCATGCTTGCTGCCGAAGGCATTGTACAGGCTTGCCGGCACCAGCCGCATGGCCTGCCCCAGATCGCGCACGGAGGTCGCGGCATAGCCGTACCGCCAGAACTGGTCGGTTGCAGCGTCGAGGACGGCAGCGTCGTCGAACTCGCGTGGGCGGGGCATGGCGGTGTTGGAGGCCTTCCGTTCTTGATCGACCGATATAAAACGGTTTCGCCCGATCGCAAGCGGATTTTTCTTGGGGCGCTGCATAACCTTACGACCGGCGGCAGCGAAAGCCGTTTGGACCGCTCCTCGGCGCCTCAGCCCTTGGCTGCCTGGGTTGCGAAAGTCGGCGCTGGTTGGCTTGGCCGCGCTGAGGCGGTTCGACCGGCGGGTCGAGGCGCCGCTGCCCGATGGCCGGGCGGATGTGACCGCCCGGTTCTGATCGCCCCGTTTTGACCCCACGTCTGGTGCCAACCTCACGTGCCTGACTGAACGACCCTGATCAACCGAAAGGAACGGCTACGAGCATCGAAGACACCACGGTTCGGCCGGATCAGCTTGCCGCCGGAGCAACGGGTCTGTGAGCGCTCGCCGCACGTTTGGCAGTTGTTGTTCGGATAACTGGGCCTTCGCCTCGCGGCAACGACATCAGTTCTGGACGAGGAGACGCGGTGCTGCGTCGCGGTCTTCTCGCCGCCGCGCTGCTGGCTGAGCCCTTCTGAAATCCGCCGAACCGGCCGGGCTCGTTTCAAGGCCGAGCGCCCAACAGATTCGCGCCACGCTCGACCGCTTCGGTGCCGCCGTGCGGGAGGCGGTCTGGGTGGTCTTCACCGAACTCGACCATGCGGCGGCGGCGCGCGATGTCGGCATGACGCTGCGGGCACGCACGGTGCTGATGTTCGTAGCCAGGAGGGCCGCCAACCCGACACTCGTCAAGCATGGCGGCGGCGCACGTCGTGACGCGGCCATGCGTGGCCAAATCCGGCCGGGCGCCAGGCCCGGCCGGCAGTGACTGCGGCTCAGAACGGGTGAACGCGCGGCCAGGCGGTGTTGGCCTTGGTGATGTTGCCCGGTACGTCGCGCAGCCAAGCCTGCTGCGCCTGCTCATGCACCTGGAAGTAGAGCTTGCCATCGACGATGCGCCAGATTTCGGGATTGCCCGGTGCCTTGCGGGCCTCGGACGCAGCCCAAGAGCAGTAGCCATCGAACTGCGGTGCATAGCGCGCCGGATCCGCCGCGAAGAGATCCCGCGTGGCCTCGGAGCGGAAGTACCAGAGGGCCCCGTTGTGGAACGAATTGAAACGGGGGATGCCACGCTCCGGCGTGCCGCTCTGATACGTTGTTACGTCAAAACCGCTGATCGCGACAGCAAGCTGGTTGCCAGCGATGGCGGGGGTGACATGTCCCGCCAGACTGGCCGCGGCAACGGCGCCGGCGGCCAGGGAAAGCGCGCCGAGCCGGCGACGCGATGTGATGATGGACATAGATGGAGTTCCTTTCATGTTGGCTCCATAAATGCATACGACCAGGAAGCGGGAGAGGTTACTGCGCAGCACACATTATTTTCTTCGGCGCCGTCGGTGCGTTCATGATTTAGGCGTCGCGGCGCAGCAGTCGCGGCAAGGTCCAGCGGTCGCTCTCGCGCAGCAGGTAGAGCGTGACGAAGGCGGCCAGCACCGGTACGCCGGCGATGAAGAAGTGGTTGCTTACCGGAGCCCATGGCGAAATCAGCCGCGGGATGGTGACGATGACGGTAACAAGGTGCAGCAGCATCACCAGACCGTAGCTGACGCGCGGCATCACGCCGGCAAGGAACATCAGCGCCAGGGCGATCTGACCGGCACCGAGCACGGTGGGCAGCACGCCATCGACCGACAGACCGTAGAAGCTGCGAAAGATCGCCGTCGTCGTTGCCGGCACGACGAATTTCTCGATCCCCCACTGCAAGAAGAAAATGCCCAGGGAGAGACGCAGCAGCAGCAGCGGCAGGGCCAGGCGATCGGCAGGCGGGGTCATGGCGGTTTCCCAAACGTTCCGCGTAGTTCGCCCGGGGGGTGCCGATGGTTACGCGGCCTCGGCGCCGGATTGCGTCGCCGGCGATCGCCAAGGATGCCGCGGACCGCGACTTGACCGCAGGCTCTGCCAGCCCGGAAATCTGCCCCGGCCAAGAACGACACGACGAACCGGTCGTCCGGTCCACCTGCCAGACGCTGCGGCTTCTGCCGTGCGAAGGCGGTGGATCTCGGCGGAGGACCTGACAAGGTTTTGCCGTGAGCAGGACCTTGGTCGCGTCCGCGACCTGCGTAACCTTGGATGGACAGCCAGCGAAAAGGTACTGACTGTTGCACGACATCATGTCGCCGGGAGCGTTGATGGAATCGATCTATTGGGTGATGGCCTGGGCCTGCCATCGCAAGTGCCGGCACTGCTACGAGGACCGCTTCCGCCCCTATGTCCGCGCCGACCTCGAACGGGTTGTCGCCGAAGCCGAGCGCAACGCGCCGCGCGTTTTGGCCAACCTGCCCGCGCGCATGACCTATCTCGACACCGAGGATCCCAACCCCGACGGCGCGCTGCCCGAGAAGGTGGGACGCATCATCCTCTCGGGCGGCGAGGCACTGCTCGATCCCGTCCGCACCCGCGTGACCTATCCGGTGATCGAGGCGATCATCGGCCGCTACCGCGATGCCGGCGGCGTCAAGTTGGTGGTGCAGACCACCGGCGACCTGTTGACCCGCGACATCGTGCGCGACCTGTGCGACCGCGGCGTCTGGATGATTTCGGTCGCGGGCGTGGATGATTTCCACGTCGGCATGGAGGGCGAGGCGAAGCAGACCGCGTTCAAGGCCAAACTCACGGCGATGCTGCAGGCCGAGGGCATGCGCCAATCGGGCCTTTCGACCACCCACCGCAAATGGTTCGAGGAGGAAGGCCCGCTCTTTTCCTTCTTCGGCGCCACGCCCGACAGTTGGATCGGCAAGCTCTGGCCGCGCGGCCGGGCCTGGCAGAACGGGCTTTCCAGCGCGACGCTCGCCGATAACTTCTGCAACCGCTGGTCCGGCGGGCTGAACTTCCTGCGCCACCGCTACAACGGCTCGGAAGTTTCGATCGAGCCGGATGGCAGCGTCTACCCTTGTTGCGTCAAGACGAAGCTGCCACTCGGCAACCTGACGGAGGAGCCGCTGATCGGCATCCTGGACAGCCTGGCGGGCGATCCGGTCTATGAGGCGATCAATGCCGGCAAGCCCGAGCACATGGGCCTCGCCCATGGCTGGACCGAGGAGGTCTTCCTCGCGAAGTCGCGCACCACGGACCCCAAGGGCCGCGCCTATGCCAATCTCTGCATCGGCTGCGACCGCTTCCATGAGGAGGTCCTGGGCGCGCGCATCGAAGCCGCGCGTGATCGGCGCCTTTCTGTGCGCGCCGAGGTCGGCTGAGCGCATGGGATTTGTCTTCGACCCAGGCCAGCCCGACGCAACGCTCGCCGCCTGCGAAATGGCCCTGGCGCTCGTCTTCCCGGCAGTGGCGGAGATTACTGCGGTCGATCTCGCCGCACGGATCGCGGCCGGCGCTCCGACGTTGCTGCTCGATGTGCGACAGCCCGATGAGTACGCGGTCTCGCGCATTCCCGCCGCCATCGCGACGCCGCCCGATGCGCCGGCAGGCGCAATGCTCGCCGCGCATGCGCCGGCGCCGGGCACGCTTATCGTCTGTGCTTGCAGTGTCGGCTTTCGCAGCGCGCGTCAGGTGGCGCTGCTCGTCGCGGGTGGCTGGCCGCATGTGGCCAATCTGCGCGGCGGCATCTTCCGCTGGGCGCTGGAGCGTCGCGGCCTGGAGGGCGGCCACCGCGTCCATCCCTTCAACGCCGCCTGGGGTCTGCTGCTGCCACCGGCGCTTTGCCATGAGGTCACCGCATGATGCTTCCGCGCCGCCCCCTGCTGCTCGCCGCGCTCGCCGCACCCCTCTCCGCGCGCGCGCAAACCCCCGGCCAGCTCCTGCTCGCCGCGCCGTGGGACGAGGTGCTGCGCGAGGCACGCGGCCGCCCCATGTTCTTCAATGCCTGGGGCGGCGACGACCGCACCAACGCCTTCATCGCCTGGGCGGGCGGACGCGTGCGTGACCTGCACGGCGTGGATGTTCGCCACGTCCGCCTGCGCGATACCGCCGAAGCCGTGGCGCGCGTCATCGCCGAGAAGGCCGCGGGCCGCAATGCGGGCGGCAGCGTGGACATGATCTGGATCAACGGGCCGAACTTCCTGGCGATGAAGGAGCAGGGCCTGCATTTCGGCCCCTTCGTGGACCGCCTGCCGAATGCGCGCTTCATCGACCGCGAGGGCAAGCCCTCCACGGTGGTGGACTTCACCGTGCCGGTGGAGGGCCTGGCCGCGCCCTGGCGCATGGCGCAGGTGGCGTTCATCGCCGATTCCGCGCGCGTGCCGAATCCGCCTCTCTCGATGGAGGCGTGGGTGGCCTGGGCGCGCGCCAATCCCGGGCGCACGACGCACCCGAACGTGCGCAACTTCATGGGCGTCACCTTCCTCAAGCAGGCGCTCTACGAAGTCGCGCCCGACCCGGCGGCGCTGCTGCGCCCGGTCACCGACGCAACGCTGCGCCCGGCGGCGGATGCGCTCTGGGCCTGGTACGACCGCCTGCGCCCGCATCTCTGGCGCGGCGGGCGGCAATTCCCGGAAAACGGGCCGGCGCAGCGCCCGCTGATGCTCGATGGCGAGATCGACCTGTATATCACCTTCAACCCGTCCGAGGCCGCGGTCGCCATCGCCAACAACCAGCTACCCGCCACGGCGCGACCCTTCGTGCTGGAGCGTGGCACCATCGGCAACACCAGCTTCGTCTCGATCCCCTACAACGCCGCCAATGCCGCCGCGGCGATGGTGGTGGCCAACTTCCTGCTCTCGGCCGAGGCGCAGGCGCATGGCGCCGATCCGCGCGTGCTGGGCAACCCGACCGTGCTCGACATCGCGGCCCTTCCCGAGGCCGAGCGCGCCCGCTTCGCCGCGCTGCCGCGCAGCCCCGCCATCCTGCAGCCCGAGGCGCTCGGTCGGCCGTTGCAGGAGCCGCACCCCTCCTGGATGACGCGCATCACCGCCGAGTGGGAGAGCCGCTACGGGCGCTGACCGATGCTGCGCGCGGTGCCGCTGCTGACGGCGCTGATCTTTCTCGGGCCGATCGCGGCGGGGCTTGCCGGCACGCTGCTGCCGGCCTTCGGCTGGCTGCCAGCGCTCGGCGGCACGGCATTCTCGCTCGATCCCTGGCGTGTGCTGCTCGCGGCACCCGGGCTTGGCAAGGCGGTGCTGCTGACGCTGGGCACCGGCTTCGCCGCCACGCTGCTCTCCTTCGGACTGGTCGTCGTATTCTGTGCGGCGACCCAGGGCAGCCCGCTCGCGCGGCGGGCGCAGGCCGCGCTGGCGCCACTGCTGGCAACGCCGCATGCGGCACTCGCCATAGGCTTTGCCTTCCTGGTGGCCCCCTCGGGCTGGATCGCGCGCGTGTTGAGCCCCTGGGCAACGGGCTGGGACAGGCCGCCCGACTGGGCCACAGTGAACGACCCCTGGGGCATCGCGCTGGTGCTCGGCCTGCTGCTGAAGGAGGTGCCCTACCTGCTGCTCATGGCCTTCGCGGGCCTGGGCCAGGTGCGCGCGGCGGAGGGCATGCGTGCCGCCGCGGCCCTGGGCTACGGACCCGTCACGGGTTGGCTGAAGGTGGTCTTGCCGCAGCTTTACTCGCAGCTTCGCCTGCCGCTCTACGCAGTACTGGCCTTCTCGCTGTCGGTGGTCGATGTCGCGCTGATCCTTGGGCCGGGCACGCCGCCCACCCTCTCGGCCCTGGTGCTGCGCTGGTTCGCGGACCGCGAGCTCTCGCAGTGGTTCCCGGCCGCGGCGGGCGCGCTGCTGCTGCTGCTGATCGTGCTCACAGCGATCCTGGCGTGGCGGGTGGCCGAACGCGTGGTCGCGTCGCTCGGCCGGCGCTGGATCGCGGCTGGCGAGCGCGGCGGCGCGGGCAGCGTACTGCGCGTCGGCGTGCCGGCGCTGATGGCGGCGCTGCTCGTGGCGAATGCCGCTTCCCTTCTCGTGCTGATCGCCTGGTCCTTCGCCGGCCCCTGGCGCTTTCCCGAGGCACTTCCGGCCACCTTTACGCTGGCCACCTGGCAGGCGCAGGTGCAGGCCATCGCCACACCCGCGGCGACGACGCTCATTGTCGCGCTGGCGACCACAGCACTTGCGATGGGGCTGGCGCTGGCCTGCCTGGAAGCCGAGCAGCGCCACGGCTTCCGCCCCGGCCAACGGGCGCTGGCGCTGATCTGGCTGCCGCTGCTGCTGCCGCAACTCGCCTTCCTGTTCGGCTGGCAGGTGGCGTTGGTGCGGCTCGACCTGGATGGCACGCTGGGCGCTGTGGTGTGGACGCATCTGCTGTTCGTGCTGCCCTATGTGTTCCTCTCGCTCGCCGATCCCTGGCGCGCGCTGGACCGCCGCTATGCCCGCAGCGCCGCTTCGCTCGGCGCGGGGCCGTGGCGGGTGTTCCTCGCCGTGAAGTGTCGGCTGCTGCTGCGCCCGCTTCTTGTGGCCGCCGCCGTCGGCTTCGCCGTCTCGGTCGGGCTCTATCTGCCGACGCTGTTTGCCGGCGCCGGCCGCGTCACCACCCTGACCACCGAGGCGGTGACGCTCGCCGCCGGTGCCGACCGCCGCATCCTCGGCGCCTATGCGGCGTTGCAGGCGCTGATGCCGATGGCGGTCTATGCTGCGGCGGTGATGCTGCCGGCCTGGCTGCATCGCGGCAGGCGCGGGATGCGCCCGGCATGAGCCTGGTGATCGAAGACCTTGAGATCACGCTCGGCGGGCGGCCTCTGGTCGCATTGCCGCGCGGCGAAGTCGCGCCGGGCGAGGTGGTAACGGTCATGGGCCCCTCGGGTTCGGGCAAGTCCACCCTGCTGGCTTGGCTGTCAGGCGCGCTCGATCCCGCCTTCCGCACCCGCGGGCGCTTGCTGCTTGACGGCAGGGATGTGAGCCTGCTGCCGCCGGCGCTACGGCGCATCGGCCTGTTGTTCCAGGACGATCTCTTGTTTCCCCATCTTTCGGTCGCCGAGAACCTCGCCTTCGGCCTGCCCGCGGATGTCCGTGGGCGTGCCGCGCGGACGGCCAGGATCGCGGCGGCGCTGGAGGAGGCGGAATTAGCGGGCTACGGCGCGCGCGACCCGGCCACGCTCTCCGGTGGTCAGCGCGCGCGCGTGGCGCTGCTGCGGACACTGCTGGCCGAGCCACGCGCGCTGCTGCTCGACGAGCCCTTCGGCAAGCTCGATGTCGCGCTGCGCGAGCGGATGCGCAGCTTCGTGTTCGAGCGGGTGCGCAGGCTCTGCGTCCCGGTCCTGCTCGTGACCCACGACCCGGCCGATGCGTCGGCGGCCGGCGGATGCGTGCTGGAGTTGGTGCAGGGGACTCTGGTCCGTGTTGGGGCGACACCGGCGGATGGCGGCGACGGGCCAATTCTGGGTTGGCAAACCACGCCGGTTGGTGCCGCATCACTCTGAGGATTTTCAGCGTCGGGCCGCTGAGCCGGCGCTCGAATGGATCAACGCCGCGTCCAACAAATCCCCCTCGTCTGTCTCAGGCGGCCGGGCTTGGCCTGAGGCGTGCGACGGAGATACCTGCGTCACAAGCGCCCGCGGTAGTCTTCCGGCGCGATGGGGCAGGCAATGAGCGTGAAGCGCTCAGCCTCCGCCAACCCGGCGCACAAGGCTTCAGCCAGGGCGTCGCGGGTCTCCGCGACGAAACCCTGGCCGCCCATCGCCTCGGCCAGCCGCACATGGTCGGTGCGGCCGATACGCACGCCCGCGCGAGGCAATTGCATCGCCGCCTGCTTCAACTCGATCAGCGCATAGGAAGCATCGACGAAGACCAGGATGATGACAGGCAGCCGCAGGTCGCGCGCTGTGGCCAATTCGCCCATGACCATCTCCAGCCCGCCATCGCCGATAAAGCAGACAGCCCGCCGCCCCGGTTCTGCGACCATCGCTCCAAGCGCCAGCGGCAGCGCCGGTCCCATGGTGCAGAAGCCCGAGGACTGCAACAGCGCGCGCGGGCGCCTGCAGCGCCAGACCTGGCTGAGAACGATGCGATGCGCGCCGGAATCCACGGTCGCCACACAATCCTCGGGCAGCGCCGCCTGCGCGGTCGCGGCGATGGCCGCCGGCCCCCAGTCGGCATCGGCGCCGAACCCGGACCGCAGCGAAGCGTGCAGGGCGGCGATCCGCGCGGGCCCCCACGCTGGCCCCGCCAAAGGAAGCGCCACCGACCCCGCGAACAAAGCGCTCAACCCCGCGCCGACATCGCCCAGGAAAACGACATCGCTGCGATGCATGCCATGTACCGGCAATGCCGATGACAGCGTCACTACCCGCGCGCCGGGTGCGAAGGGATCGCGCCAGCCGATGCGCATCTCCACCGGATCATAGCCGGCCAGAATGACGAGATCGGCCTCTGCCACCAACGGCAGCAGCGCCGCATCGGCCAGCGGCGACAACCCCGCGCCGCCCAGGCTCAACGGCGATGCCTCATCGAACAGGCCCTTGGCCTTGTAGGTGGTCAGCACCGGGATGCGATGCGCCTCGGCAACCCGCGTCAGAACCGATCCCGCGCCATCGTTCAGCGCGTCCACGCCCGCGATCAGCAGCGGGCGTCGCGCGGTCGCGATCCAGCCGCGCACAGCCTCCAGATCGGGGCCAGGCGCGGGGGCGGCCGGCAGGCTGCGCGGCAGGTCCGGCGGCCGACCGATCGCGGGGGCCGCCGCCACCTTGGCCGGAAGGTCGATCAACACGGGGCCATAGGGGGCCGCCATGGCAATCGCCACCGCCTTGGCGAATAATGCGGATGCTGCGGTGGCCGAGGGGATGTGCAGCGCCGCCTTGGTGATCGGCTTTAGCAAGGCGACGTGGTCGATGACCTGATGGGTATAGGTCGCGGCCTCGGTCGCATCGACGCCGCCGCAGAGCACGATCAGCGGAACCCGGTCCTGCCAGGCATTGGCGACAGCATCGACGGCATTGGCGAGGCCCGGCCCGATGGTCGTGACCAGCAGGCCGGGCGCGCCGGTCGCGTGATGCGCGCCCTCGGCCATGAAGCCCGCGGGGGTTTCGTGGCGTGCCAGATGGAAGCCGATGCCGGCCTGTTCCAGCGCATCGATGACGGTCAGGACCTCACCGCCCGGAATGCCGAAAGCGTGGCGGCAGCCGATCGCGGCCAGCAGTCTCGCCAGCGTGTCGGCAGTCCGGATTTCAGTCATGCGCCATCTGCTCCGGAAACAAGGTCGTGGGGGTTTCGCGCGCAGGAACCGCGCGGTTACGCAACGCCGCGGCGTAACCGCGCGGCCGGCCGCGGCGAACCGCTTGGAGGCCGAAACCAAAAGGGGCAGCCATGATCTACGATCCCCGAGGGGTGGCCGTAACGTCAGACAGTTGTACGGCCGTCGCGGCGCTGGAGACGGCGCTGCTGGACCTGCTTGCCCATCGCAGTGCCCTGCCGGCTGCTCTGGCGGCCTGCCTCGCCGCCGATCCCGGCCTTGTCGCGGCCCATGTCCTGGCCGGCTTTGCCGCACGCATGCAGGCCCGCGAGGAACTGGAACCCGTCGCCGCATACCACCTGGCCGCTGCCCGCGATGGGCTGCGAACGCGCGGCGGCACGGCGCGCGAACACGCGCTGGTGGCGGCGCTCGCGCTCTGGCAGGAGGCCGGCTGCATGGCAGCGGCCGCCGATCGGTTGGATGCGGTGATCCGCGATACCCCCCTCGATGCCATGACCATCAAGCTGTCCCATGCGCTGCGCTTCATGCTGGGCGATGGCGCGGGCATGCGCCACAGCCTGGCGCAGGCGTTGCCGGCCTGGACACCGGCCATGCCTGGCTGGGGCTTCATCCGCGGCATGCAGGCCTTCGCGCTGGAGGAAACCGACGAGTTCGATGCCGCCGAGCGGTGCGGCCGCGCGGCCGTCGCCGCCGAACCGGCGGATGTCTGGGGCTGGCATGCTGTCGCGCATGTCATGGAAACGGACGGCCGCGCGCAGGAGGGGCTGGCCTGGATCGACGGGGTACAGGAACGGCTGGCCGAGATCGGCGGATTCGGCCGGCATCTGATCTGGCATGCCGCGCTGTTCCACCTGCATCTTGGCCGGCCGGAAGCCGCCCTGGTGCTGCACGACCGCTGGGTCCACGATCGCCCGGCCGAGGACGTGCGCGACTTCGCCAATGCCGCGTCGCTGCTGTGGCGTATCGAGGCCCAGGGCATCCCCGCCGGCCAGGCGCGCTGGGATGCGCTGGCCGGCATCGCCGAACGACGGCTGGACGAACGCGGCCTCGCTTTCATCGACTTGCATCATGTGCTGGCGCTGGGTGCCGCGGGGCGGCATGCGGAACTGGCCGACAAGGTGGCGGCCATGCGCCGCCGCGCGACGGGCGGCGCCGACACCCAGGCCGAGGTCCTTTCACGATACGGCCTGGTGGCCGCCCAGGCCATCGACTGCATCCTGGCGGGCGACCACGCCGGCGGCGTGGCCCTGTTGCTGCCTCTGCGCGACCAACTGCCCAGCATCGGCGGCAGTGGCGCGCAGCGCGACCTGTTCGATCGGTTGCTGATCGACGCCTGCCTGTCCGCAGGCCAGGTCGCGCCCGCGATGGCACTGCTCGACGACCGCGCCGCAACGCGGGCCACAGGGGCGTGGGAAGCGCATTGCGGGCAACGGCTGGACGATATCCGCCATGCCTCGAGCCCGGCATGGGGTGTGGCGCCCGGCCTGGCCAAGAGGTCTTCCATCGCCACGCGCGCACGGGCGGCGACGCGCGTCTTCTTTCCAGCGCTTTGAACACACGGCGGTCGCGGCGCGTCGGTCCCTGGCCAGCGTGACCACCGCTGCCATGCGTGGCTTGGTGCATCTGGGCCGCTGGACGTGGCGCAGGCGTCGCGGGTATCGTCCAGGCGGTTGATCGAACTCGATGCGGCGGTGTGGTCGAACAACACGGTGCGGGTGATGGCGCGGAACAACTCCGGGGCCACCATCACCGCGGCCAAAAGATCGGCGCGCGTCACCGTGCGGCCCTCGGCGGCGCGTCGCGGCGCTCGCCCTGTCCGCCTGCGATGACGCACCCGGCGAGGTGCAGCGTGGCCCGAACCCGAACCTGCCTGAGCCGCGAAGGGGCCTTTTGCCGGTGATGACGATTCCGCGGCCGGCCGGATGGGGTAACGACATGCCGGTCGTGCCGCAGGGCTATGCCATCCAGGCGATCGCTACGGATCTGCGTATCCCCCGCCAGACCCTGGTCCTGCCCAACGGCGATATCCTGGTCGCAGAGGGTTCGGGCGGCAACGCGCCGCCGTTGCGTCCCAAGGATTTCATCGCAGGCTTTATCAAAAAGCGCGGCCGGAGCTCCGTGGCGGGTGGCAATCGCCTCACCCTGCTGCGCGACGCGAACGGCGACGGCGTTTACGAGATGCGCGGCATCTTCGCCGCGAATCTCAATGCGCCCTATGGTCTCGCACTGGTCAACGGCGGCATCTATGTTGCCAATCAGGATGCGCTGGTCCGCTTCGACTATGTCGATGGCCAGACCGAGGCGACGGGTCCGCCCAGGACCATCACGCGATTGCCATCTGCGATCAATCATCACTGGACGAAGGCGCTGACGGCCAGCCCCGATGGGCGGTTCCTCTATGTTGGCATCGGCTCCAACAGCAACATCACCGAACGCGTTTGGGAAATCGACGCACAGACAGGCGCGCACCGGCCCTACGCGACCGGTCTGCGCAACCCCACCGTGCTTTCCTTCCATCCGGACACTGGCCAGCTCTGGGCGGTGGTAAACGAACGTGACGAAATCGGCCACAACCTCGTGCCGGACTATTTGACCTCGGTTCGCGAGGGCGGCTTCTATGGATGGCCCTACAGCTATTGGGGACAGAACGTCGGCATCCGCGCGCAGCCGCAGAATCCGGAGAAGGTCGCTTCAGCGATCCGGCCCGACTTCAGCTTGGGCGCGCATGTGGCAGCCCTGGGAGTGGCTTTCTCGACACCGGCCATGGGTGCGAATTTCACCGAAGGGGTTTTCGTGGGCGAGCATGGCAGCTGGAATCGCACGCCGCCCTCCGGCTACCGGGTCATCTTCGTGCCATTCCGCGACGGCAAACCGGTCGGCGAGGCGGTCGATTTCGTCTCGGGTTTCCTCAACGGGGAGGGCAATGCCCGTGGTCGCCCGATCGGGGTAACGGTGGATCCGCGCGGCGCCCTGATCGTGGCCGACGACCTGACGAACACGGTCTGGCGGGTGACGGCCGTCTCGCCGCGGCTTCCCGCTTCACCGTCCGGCGAAACCGACGGTGTTCAACGTCGCTGATGCGGCAAGGTCAGCGCGCTGTGCCTGATGCTGGAAGATCGGTCATCGGCGCAGCGCAGGCGTTGCGGGGAGATTGAACCTGGAAGTCCTCCGGTCGGGTGGCGCTGCTGCGAACTCGCTTCCAGGTCACTGAGCGGTTTGAGTCATGAACGCCGGAGATCGCCTTGGTTCGATCCGACAGCAGGGCGGCGACGCTGGAGGCTGTCCGTGCCTGGTGCGGTGCGGATGATGTTCATGGCCATGTGTTTGATGGTGGCCATGTTCGGTCCTAGTAGAGTTCGGACCAGGCGGAAGCAATTTGGTGCGGTCGAGAAGATTCGAACTTCCACAGGGTTGCCCCTACCAGCACCTCAAGCTGGCGCGTCTACCATTCCGCCACGACCGCAGCGTGAGGGCCAAATAGCCGATGACCGGGAATGGTTCAACTGGGCCGGCCTGGGTCACCGCCCCGGGCCTCGTCCCCTATCCGCAGGCCCTGGCCGCGATGGCCGGCCGCACCGCCGCCATTCGCGCCGGCACGGCGGGCGACCTGGTCTGGCTGGTCGAACACCCGCCGACCTACACATCCGGCACCTCGGCCACGCCGGAGGGCATGCTCGACCCACGCTTCCCGGTGTTTGCCGCGGGGCGCGGCGGGCAATGGACCTACCACGGGCCGGGGCAGCGCACCGCCTATGTGCTGCTCGACCTGGCCCGCGACGGCCGCGCCATCCCGCCCCGCGACGTGCGCGCCTATGTCCAGGCGCTGGAGGGCTGGGTGATCGCGGCGCTGGCCGGCCTGGGCGTCGCGGCGGAGCGGCGGGAGGGGCGGATCGGCCTGTGGGTCGCAAGGCCCGATGGGCGTGAGGACAAGGTCGCGGCCATCGGCGTGCGCATCACCCGCTGGGTCGCCTGGCATGGGATCGCGGTCAATGTCGCGCCCGACCTGTCGCATTTCACCGGCATCGTGCCCTGCGGCATCCGCCAGCATGGCGTGACCAGCCTGCAGGATCTGGGCATCGCGGCCGGTATCGCCGATCTGGACTTGGCCTTGCGGGCCGCCTGGCCCCGCGCCTTCGGCTGACCAGCGGCGTGGGCACCATCACGCGCCGGCGCTGCGCGGTTTTCGGCACTTGTCTCGATGCGCTGGCGCGGGTGATCGAGGCCCGCCTGCCGACGACTGCGTGGCGACCCCGATCGATCTCTCGGCCCCCGGCGCGCAAGCCGACGCGCTGCTCCACCGCTTGGCGGCAAGGCGCCGGGTTGATGGCGTCGCGGGCCGCGCATAGCCTTTCCGCAGAAACGCGAGGCAATGCCATGCAGCCCAAGAACCTGCTCATCATCATGTCGGACGAACACAGCCCCAAGGCGATGGGCGCTGCCGGGCATCCCTTCGTCCGCACGCCCAATCTCGACGCGCTGGCCGCCGCCGGCACCCGGTTTACCGCCGCCTATACCGGCTGCCCGATCTGCGTGCCCGCCCGTGCCTCGC
Source organism: Acetobacterales bacterium (assembly GCA_038249305.1). GTDB lineage: Bacteria > Pseudomonadota > Alphaproteobacteria > Acetobacterales > Acetobacteraceae > Humitalea. The sequence goes on along the minus strand of JBBRWI010000041.1, from coordinate 4,075 downwards.
TCGCGACCGGGCGCCAGGTGCATGAGATCGGGCATTGGGACAATGCCGATGCCTATGACGGCACCATCCCGTCCTGGCACCATGCGGTGCGCGACCGCGGGCATCGGGTGGACGCGATCGGCAAGCTGCATTTCCGCGGCCTGCCGGGCGACGACCATGGCTTCTCGGCCGAACAGGTCCCGATGTATGTCGTCGAGCACAAGGGCGACCTGCTCGGGTTGATCCGCGACGAGACGACGCCGACCCGCAAGGGGGCGAAGAAGATGTCCGCCGCCGCGGGCCCCGGCGAAAGCGACTATACCCGCTACGATCGCGACATCGCCGCCCGCGCCCAGATCTGGCTGCATGAGGAAGCGCCGAAGCATACCGACAAGCCCTGGGTGCTGTTCGTCTCGCTGGTCACGCCGCATTTCCCGCTGGTGGCGCCGCCCGAGCATTACTTCGCCTACCCGCCCGAGATGATCCCGATGCCGAAACTCTACGGCGCCGACGAACGCCCCGCGCATCCCTTCCTGCGCGACCAGGTGGCGGCGACGCCGCACGACAGCCATGTGAAGGATGAGGCGACGGTCAAACGCATGCTCGCCGGCTATTTCGGGCTGGTCAGCTTCATGGACGAACAGGTCGGCAAGATCCTGGCCGCCCTGCGCGCGACCGGCCACGCGGCCGATACCAATGTCCTGTACTTCTCCGACCATGGCGACAGCGCCGGCGCGCGCGGGCTGTGGGGCAAGAGCAACATGTATGAGGAGAGCGTCGGCATCCCGATGATCTTTGCCGGCCCCGACCTGCCGGCCGGCCAGGTGGTCGGCACCCCGGCCAGCCTCGTGGATGTCTTCCCGACCGTGCTGGAGGCGGTCGGCGTGACCGACCCCGCCGCCAATACCGCGACGGCCGATGCGATGTCGCTGTTTGCCCTGGCGCGGGGCGAAGGCACGGGGCGTGCCGTCCTGTCGGAATACCATGCCTCGGGCTCGCGCCAGGGCGCCTTCATGCTGCGCGACGGGGCCTGGAAATACGTGCGCTACGTGACCTATCCGGCGCAATTGTTCGACCTGCAGACCGACCCCGAGGAGTTGCACGACCGCGCCGACGACCCCGCCTGCGCCGAGATCCGCGCGGCGATGGAAGCGCGCCTGGCCGCGATGCTCGACCCGGCCGAAGTCGATGCGCGGGCCAAACGCCGCCAGGGCGAGATCCTGGCCGCCCACGGCGGGGCGGAGGCGGTGCGCAAGCGCGGCGAACTGCCGTTCTCCCCGCCGCCCGGCGTGGCGCCGGCCTGGAGTTGAGCGGCGGCTATTCCAGCCGCGCGCCCGAAATGCGGACGACTTCCCGCCCGCGTTCCATGTCGCCGGGCAGGAAGGCGCGGAAAGCGGCGGGGCCGAGGCCGATGATGGCCGTGCCGTCGATGGTAACGCGGGTGCGGAAGCCCGGATCGGCCAGCGCCGACTGCGCCGCCGCGTCCAATTGTGCGACGATGGCGGGCGGCATGCGCGCCGGCCCCATCAGCGCCATCCAACTGACGTACTCGAATCCGGGCAGGGTTTCCGACAGCGCCGGCACCGCGGGCAGTTGCGTCGCCCGCGTGGCCGAGGTGACCGCCAGGGCCCGCAACTGCCCCGCCCGGATCAGCGGCAGCGCCACCTGCAACTGCGGCATGCCAAAGACCACCGTGCCGGCGCGCACCGAATTCACGATGTCCGGTGCGCCGCGATAGGGGATGTGCTCGGCCTCGGTCCCCGTGCGCGACAGGAACAGTGCCACCGTCAGATGCGCGGCACTGCCGAAACCGCCTGAGGCGAAGGGGGTTTTTGGGTCGGCGCGCAGCCGGGCGGTCAGGTCGGCGATGCTGCGGATCGGGCTGTCCTCACGCACCACCACCACGTTCGACATGCCGAAGGCCAGGATGATCGGGGCAAAGTCGTTGAGCGTGTCGTAGTCCACGCGGCCATACAGCGCCGGGTTCACCGACAGCGATCCGCTGGCCCAGAGCAAGGTATAGCCATCGGGTGGCGCCTGGCGCGCGACGAAGGTGAAGCCGATGTTGCCCGCGGCCCCAGGGCGGTTCTCGATCACCAGCGGTTGGCCGATGCGGCTGCCGATGGCATCGGCCAGTTGGCGCGCATTGATGTCGGGCGCGCTGCCAGGGAGGAAGGGGACGATCAGCCGGACGGGGCGGCTGGGATAGGCCTCCTGCGCCAAGGCCGGTTTGGCGGCGGCTGTGGCGGCGGCGAGGCCGACCAGGGCCGCCTGTCGACGTGTGAGGCGCATCGTATCCCCCTTTGTTTCAGGCAGGATGCGAAGCCGCGGCGCGCGCGGTCAAGCCCGGTCGCGCGGCGCCAGCCCATAGGGCTTGACCAAGGCCCAGACATGCGGCGGGACCATGTTCTTCACCATGGCAGGTTCTTCGCGTTCCAGGTGGACGACGGTCTCGACCGCCTTCATCTCGACCCGGGCACGGGCGAATTCCAGGCCGCGCGGGCCGATGCGCGGCATCAGCCAGCCGACGATCGGGCGCACCCAGTTCGGCATCCGCCGCAGCGGCAACCCACCCGCCGCGCGCTGCACATTGGCCAGGAAGCCTTTGACGGGGCCGGCGCGCTTGCCCTTGCTGCCAGGGGCGGAGAGCCTGACCTCGTCGCCCAGCAGGTCCAGCAGTTCCTCGCCGCGCGCGTTGCGGACCAGCAGCCATTGTTCGCCCTGGCCGCCCATGTAGCCGACCGTGATGTCGGCCAGCACATTGGTATAATCGACGCAGGTACGGCAGGTCAGCGGGAAGAAATCCGCCGGCAGTTTTGAAATCGGCAGTTGCAGAAAGGGGATTTCGCGCTTCTTCCCGTTTGCGAAGCGGATTTCGACATAATAGTCGGCGCGAAATTCCAGATAGGTGATGGTGTCCGGCGCATTCGACAGCAACGCCAGAAAGCTGTGGAAGTTGGCGGTGGTTGTGTTGTCGGAACAGGGCGTGCCGATGACGTAGATCTTGTCGAAGCCGAGCGATTCCTCCAGCGCCCTCAGCGCATAGACCTGGCATGGGATGCCGATCACCGCGATCCGCTTGTGCCCGGCGGCGCGTGCGGGTTCCAGCAAGGCCAGCAGCGGCGCGTAGCCCATACGCATGCCGCGCACCTGGGCCATGCCGGCGGGCTTGGTCACCAGGACAGGCACCGGCTTCCAGCGGTCATCGGGGTCGGGCGCCATGGTCAGCACCGCATCGACGGCGCCGGCCTCCAGCAGTTTCTCGGCGATACGGGTTGTGATGCCGGTCCATTGCGCGTCGGGCCGGGGCGGGCTCAGCGATGCGCGGACCATGCGCCGGAACGGTCCGAAATGCAGTTCGTCGGGCCGCGAGGCGTCGCGGGCACGGCCATGTACCCGGGTTTCAAGGGCCGCGTAGTCGGGCTTGATGAATTGGCAGGCGCGGCCGCATGCGCGGGCATCGGCCATGCGGGAGACGCCGCAATCGGTGCACAACCCGCGTTCCGCCGCCGGAGGCAGGGGCGGCGCCCAGACAGGCGCGCCGGAGGATGTGGAAAGGCTTGGCCCAGTCATGCGGATCCCTTGGCAACACCGCCCGATGCGGCGGCGCCAGGGTATCGGATGTGCGGGTAAGCGCCAGGGCCCGGGGTCAACCGGGCTGGCGTCAGGCGTCGCCCGGAATAACTTCGACCGGGGTCGCGATATTAGCGACAGGCACCTGGCGGGGCTTGCCCGGCAGGATCGCGGTCATCGCCGCACCATCGGCGGCAACGGTCGGCAAATTCTGGGACTGGGTGGGATCGGGCTGGTTGGTATCGGGCATGTCAGGGCACTCCAGAATGGTGCGGTGCAGCATATTGGGGTGCTGGACCGAACCGCCATACCTGGATTTGTGCGCCGCAAAAAATAACGCGGGGCAAACGCCTAGAGCACGATCGATCCAAGTGGATCGATCTCGTGCTCTAGCAGCCTGTCGGACTTAACGCGCCGCCTCGGCCAGAGGTAGAGTGTGTGGCCGCTGATTCTTCCCCCTCCCTTGGATCCTGCCTTGATGAGCAACTTCCGTCCCGTCGACCGCGACACCGGTTTCCTGCTG
>JBBRWI010000040.1:0-20561 GCA_038249305.1 Acetobacterales bacterium | reverse complement strand
GCGGATCTCGGGCTGGCGCCGATCCCGGGCTGGACGGCCACCGCCAAGGCCAGCAAGCCTGCGGTGCGACGGATGTTGACGCGGGCCCTGGTGTTGCACGGGCAGAGTCGCACACAGGCGGCCCAATCCTGCGGCGTGGATCGCCGACCGCTGCGGGACTGGGTGCACCGCTACAACGAACGCGGCCTGGCCGGCGTATCCGGCAGGACGTCTGATCGAGATCAGCGGCGGGGCCGCTGCTGGCGCGCTGGATGCCGCCGAATGGCACCAGCAAGGCGGGCGTCTGCGTGTGCCGCAGAACATCAGCCTGCTTCACCTGCCGCCCTACAGCCGGTGCCTGAGCGGACTGCCTCCTTCGCATCACGCGCATCGGCTGAACAGGTCACGCGCTGACGCCGTTGCCACCAGCCTTGCAGGTCGTTGGATCAGCCCGTCAGGCGTGGACCCAGAAAGCCGCGTCGGCGAATTGCGCGCCGCGCCACCATTCGGGCATGCCGGTCCCGGACGCGAAGTTCTTGGAACCTGCCTGGCTTTGCACGGGGGCTGTGACCTCACCCGCGTCGTTGCGAAGCGCCCGCAGGGCGTCGGTTTCGGGGATCACGATCACGATGTGGCCGGGCGGGCCTTCTTGCTTGCGCCGGGCAACGATCAGGCCGACGGCGCCCTGGTTTGCCGCCTGCTGCAATTTGTCGAGCGTGCCGGTCTGGCGCCAGCCGAAGCGATCGCCGAAATCGCGCAGCCATTGGAACAATGCGTTGGCCCGCATTTCTTCAATTGTCGCCCCGATGAGCGGTGCCACCGGCCGGCCCTGCGCCAGGTCGCGCACGGCGGCCTGGGTCCACCAGACCCGCGGCAGGTAGACCCCCGCGAGGTGGCAGAAATCATGCGCGTAGATGTTGCAGAAGGTCAGCCCGTCGCGCGGCTGGTAGCGGGCATGGGCGCTGCTTTCGACATCCAGCCATTTGATGATCATGGCAATGTCGTCGGTCAGGTCGACGGCCGTGGTGCCGGCGCGGGTGGGCTGGCCCGGTTCGTTCAGCGAATGCGCGTTCGCCTGCGCCGTGCGGGTTGTCACCGTGCCGGGGCGGCGCGGCATCAGGACCGCGGTGATGCCGTCCTTCGGCGGTGGCGGGGCGACCGCCGCAATGCGGGTGGCCGCGGCGGCGGGGGCGGCGCGTAGCATTTTCTCCGAGGCGAAGCCGCGCAACAGTGCGCCGAACAGGCTCGTCTCGACTTCGAGGAAGCCGTTCTTCGCGAAGCCGCTCAGCGCCCGCACCGGGTGGCCATCCGGCATGTGGGCGATCACATTGGCGCTCGGCGGATCGCTGATGACAGGCGCGCTGCGCAGCCGCAGCGGCGTGTCCATGGTATCGACGACAAACGGCAGGCCGGCCGTCGTGGGCGGGCTGGGCGGCGGCAGGATGGCGACCCCGGGGGGCGGCGGGGCGATGGCGGGCGTGGCGCCGGCGACGGCCACCGTGCGCGACAGGCGGACGAAATCGAAGATCTCCTCGCCATAGAAGCGCTTGCCGTTGAAATGCCCCTGCTTCAGCCCCTTCGCGAGCGTGAAACCGCCGGTGTTGTAGGCGATCGCCACCGCGGCGAATTCTTGGTCGGACAGCTTCGCCTTGGCCTGGAGGCCAAGTTTCTTCAGCCCCCGGCGCAGTTCGCCAAGGCATTGCTCCAGGCTGCTGTCAAAATGCTCGTATTTGCGTTGCAGGAAATAGTCCGGATCGGTTTTGAAGAATTGCAGGTCGCGCTGGAACACACCAAAACCATGGCAAAACTTGTGGGGGTTGCCTGGGGCGAATTCGAAACCCGGCACCTGCGCCGCCATGTCGAGCAGCGCCTTGCGGGCGATGTCGAACATGGCCTGGCCATTCGGCACGGCCAGCAGATCGGCCTTGGTGGGTGGGAAGGCGCTGCGGCCGCGGTCGGAATCCAAGGTGTCGCCGACGCAAAGCCGGGCGATCTCGGCCGTCGGCAGGCCCTTGCGGCGCAGTCGGGACCAGATGTGCCCGGTTTCCTGGCAGGCGATGGCGACCAGCATATCGAGGTCGAAGGGCGTGCCGGCCAGGGCCGCCTGCGTCGCCGGGCCAAACTCGGTCTTGAACCAGCGGATATCGTCGGCGTCCGGCATTCTTGCCTCCTGCGCGTTTGATCGGCTTGTTGCGGGATCATAAGGCTGGCGCGCGTGGCGGCGCCAGGGTGACGTCGGCTGTCACTAATTCTTTACCATCCTGGCCCGCCATGCCGCCGACACCCGCTCCCGCGGCGCGATCTGGCGCTGCATGGCATCGAGCCGTCCGGCAGATGGCCGGGCGGTCGGCGCGCCGTGTCCAGGGCCGCCACGATCCAGCCGCGCCGAGGGCCGGCGCCTTCGCAAGGCCCCACCGCCCATCAAACAGCGCAGTATTTCGCCTGCATCTCGGCGTCGGCCAGCAGGGCGGCGGCGGTGGCGCGGTGCACGACCTCGCCCTGGTCCATGATCACCGCGCGATCCGCGAGGCCAAGGGCGAGTTCGACATTCTGTTCAACCAGCAGGATCGTCGTGCCCGCGGCGCGCAGCCGGGCGAACAGGTCGAACATCTCGTCCACCAGCACCGGCATGATGCCCTCGCTCGGTTCGTCCAGCATGATCATGCGCGGATCGGACATGATGGCGCGGGCGATGGCCAGCATCTGCTGTTCGCCGCCGGACATGGTGATCGCCTGCTGGCCCAGCCGTTCCTTCAGCCGGGGGAAGGTTTCGGCGATGCGCTCGACGGCGCGCGCCTCATCCGTCACGCCGCGGCTCGCGATCAGCCCCAGGCGCAGGTTTTCCCGCACGGTCAGGCCGGGGACGATGCGGCGGTCCTCCGGGACATAGGCCAGGCCCAGGTGGAAACGTGCCTGCGCCGGCTGGTCGAGGATTTCGGCGCCATCGAAGCGCACGGATCCGCGGCGCTTGGCGATCAGCCCCATGATGGTCTTCAGCGTGGTCGTCTTGCCCGCGCCGTTGCGGCCGAGCAGGCAGAGGATCTCGCCCTTCTCGACCGTGAAGGACACGCCTTGCAGCGGCTGGCTCGCGCCATACCAGGCGGAGAGGTCGTTGACCTCCAGCATCAGACCGCCCTCTGGCCGAGATAGACGCGCTTGACGTTGTCGTCGCGGCGGATGTCGTCGGGGCTGCCTTCGGCCAGTTTTTCGCCGTGGTGCAGCACGATGATGTGGTCCGACACCCCCATCACCAGGCGCATCTTGTGTTCGACCAGCACCACGGTCCGTTCGGCCGCGAGCAGGCGCAGCAGGTCCATGAAGCCGCGGGTTTCCTCGGGCGACATGCCGGCGGTTGGTTCGTCCAGCAGCAGCAGCACGGGGTCGGCGGCGAGCGCCATCGCCACCTCCAGCGCCCGCTGCTCGCCATGCGCGAGTTCGCCGGCGGGGCGCAGCCGCTGGTTCAGCAGGCCCAGGCGTTCGAGCAGCGCATCGGCTTCGTCGGCCAGCCCAGGAAGTGAATCGCGGGCCAAAAACATGTTCCAGCGGCTGACCAGCGCCTGCTTGGCGACGCGGACGTTCTCGTGCACCGACAGGCGCGGAAAGACCGAGGTGATCTGGAAGGATTTGGCGATGCCGATCCGGGCGAAGCGGTGCTGCGGCAGGCCGGTGATGTCGCGGCCCTGGAACAGGATGCGGCCCTCGGACGGCGGGAAGGCGCCGGTCAGCAGATTGAAGAAGGTGGATTTGCCGGCCCCGTTCGGCCCGATGATCGAGGTCAGCCGCCCGGCGGCGAAATCGGCGGTGACATCGTTCAGCGCGCGGAAGCCGCCGAAGGATTTGCCCAGGCCCACGGCTTGCAGGACAGGCGTGCTCATCGCCGGGCCAGTTTCATCGCGGTGCCCCAGATGCCTTCGCGGAAGAACAGCACACAGGCGACGAAGACGACGCCGGCCACCAGCGGCCAGTGTTCGGTGTATTCGGCGACGATGCTCTCCAACGCGAGGAAGGCCGCAGCCCCCACGAAAGGCCCGAAGAAGGTGAACATGCCGCCCAGGATCGCCATCATTACGGCCAGGCCCGAGGTCGCGTAGTGCATCGTCTCGACCGGCACGACCGACAGGTGCACGGCCAAAAGCCCGCCCGCCAGGCCACTGACCGCGCCGGACACCACGAAGGCGACCAGCCGCGTCAGCCGCACATCGAAGCCGCAGGCCCGCGCCCGCGCCTCGTTTTCACGCAAGGCGGTCAGCGCCGCGCCAAAGGGCGAATGCAACATGCGCGAGACGAGGGCGACCGCGATGCCCACGCAGGTGGCGACCAGGATGTAGCGCGTCATCGGGTCCACCCCGTCGAAGCCGAACACACTGCGCAGGTTCACCCCGCGCAAGCCGTTCTCGCCGCCGGTCCAGTCGATCGCCTGATAGGCGACGAAATAGAACACCTGGCTCAGCGCGAGCGTCACCATGGCGAAATAGATGCCCCGCGTGCGCACCGCGAAAATGCCCATCAACAGCGCAACCAGCGCGCCGGCGACCGGGGCGGCCAGGATCGCCGCCCACCAGGGCCAGCCGAGGTGGACCAGCGCGATGCCGGTCGCATAGGCGCCCCCGCCGAGCAGCGCCGCATGGCCAAAACTGAGCAACCCGCCCCAGCCGAACAGCAGGTTGAAGCCGAGCGCATAAAGTCCGTAGATCGCGATGCTGGTCGCCAGCGCCGTCGATGGCACCAGGAACGGCAGCACCGCCAGCGCCGCCCAGGTCCCCAAGACCCGGTTGTTCACGACATCAGCCCGGGCCGCCCGAACAACCCCTGCGGCCGCACCAGCAGCACGATCGCCATCAGCGCGAAGATCGAGACCTTGGCCATTTCCGGCGCGAACAGCCCCATCATGGCGAAGGTGATGCCGACCAGCATCGCCGCGACCACCGCCCCGACCAGGCTGCCCATGCCGCCGACCACGGTGACGACGAAGGCCTCGGCCAGCACGGGGATGCCCATTTCGGGCGCAACCCCCTGCAAGGGGGCGGCGAGCACCCCGGCCAAGCCGGCCAGCCCGGCGCCGAGGCCGAAGACCAGCAGCCAGACCCGCCCGACATTGACCCCGAGCACTCGCAGGATCGTCGGGTCGCGTGCCAGGGCCCGCAACGTCAACCCCATGCGGGTGCGTTCGAGGAAGAGCCAGAGGGCCACCACGACCACCACCGCGACCCCGATCAGGAAGACGCGATACAGCGGGAAGTAGCCGAACCAGAGATCGACCGCGCCCTGCAAGGCTTCCGGCATTTCGACCGGTTGGCCCTGCTTGCCGAAGACGATGCGTATGCCCTCGACGATGACGTAGGCGAGACCGAACGTGAGCAGCAGCGGGTCGTCGATCGGCCGCCCATACAGCGGCCGAATGAGGAAACGTTCGACCACCATCCCGAACAGCCCGACCGCCAGCGGCACCACCGCGAGTGCGACCCAAAAATTCCAGCCCAGGCCCAGCAGGAAGAAGCCGATATAGGCGCCGAGCGCGAACATCGCGCCATGGGCGAAATTCACCACCGTCAGCATGCCAAAGACCAGCGACAGGCCGAGGGCGAGCAGCACATAGACCGCCCCCAGCGCGACGCCGGTGAACAGTTGGATCGCCAGCAGGTCCCAGCCGTAGGTCAAGCGGGATGGCCGAGCGCGGTGCAGGACCGCAGGAACTGCTCATCCGGGCCTTCCTGGCCGACGATGTCGAAGACGTCGGATTCGCCGCGCTGCGTATTCGCCTTGGCTTCGATCAGCAGCACCGACTGCACCGACTGGTGGTCGCAGCCGCGGTAGTATTGCGGACCCTTGTAGTAGTCGTAGCGCAGCGCGCGCATCGCCTCGACCACCTTGGCGGTTTCGGTGGTGCCGGCAATCTTAGCACTCTCCAGCACCGTGCGCACGCCGCCATACCCGAGCGCGCCGTAGTCGGACGGCACGCGGTTGTTGTGCATGCGGCGGAAGCGATCGACGAAGGCGCGGGCGGAGGGGACGCTCTCCTCCAGCCGCCAATAGAAGGAAGTGCCGCCGACCACGCCTTCGAACGACGGGCCGCCGCCGGCCAGCCGCGCGGTATAGAGCAGCACGGGCGCGACGATCCTGGTGGTCCGCTTCAAGCCGAAATCCGTCGCCTGGCGGATCGAGATCTGCTGGTCGCGGCCGAAATTGCACAGCGCCAGCACATCGGGGCGCAGGGAGGCGATGCGTGGCAGGAACGCCGAGTAGTCGGCGGTGCCGTTGGGATGGCGGATATCGGCCAGGGTCTCCATCCCGAGCGGCGCGCCGGCGGTCTGGAAGCCGCGCACCATCTCATGCCCATAGGCATAGTCGGCGGTCAGGAACACCCAGCGCTTGCCGAACTTGGGCAGCGCGTAGCGGGCCACGGCGCCGGCGGTCATGTGCGGGTTCAGGGCTTCGTGGAAGGTGGTGGGCGACCAGTCGCGCGCCTCGTTGATCGCATCGGACTGGCTGATGCTGTTGAACAGCATCCGGCGTTCCTTGGTGACGTTGTTGATCGCGAGTTGCACCGCCGCCGACAGCCCGCCGACGATGAAATCCACCCGGTCGCGCTCGATCAGTTCCAGGGTGCGGGTCGCGGCCTCGCCGGGGTTCAGCCGGTCGTCGCGCACCAGCAACTCGGCGCGGCGACCGTTCAGGCCACCACCCTCGTTGAATTCGGCGATGGCGACTTCGGCGGCACGCACCTGGTCCTGCGCCTCGGCGCCGAAGGGGCCGGTCAGTGGGGTGGGGAAGCCGATGCGTATCAGCGCGGGTTGGGCTGAGACGATGGCGGGGGTGGCGAGGATGCCGGCGGTGGTCGCCAGCAGGGTTCGGCGGGTTGTGTTCATTGATGTGTCCTCCCGTGTTTGATCGCGTCGAGCACGCGTTTTGGCGTGAATGGCATGTCGGTCAGCCGCGCCGACAGCGGCCGCAGCGCGTCGTTCAGCGCGTTCATGATGGCGGCGGGCGCGCCGGCGGTCCCGGCCTCACCAGCGCCTTTCGCACCCAGCGCGCTTTCGGCGGTGGGCGTCGCGATATGGGCCACCACGATATCCGGCATTTCGCCCGCCATCGGCACCAGGTAGTCGGCCATGGTGCCGTTCAGCAGGTTGCCATCGGTGTCGTAGAGGCATTCCTCGTACAGCGCGCCACCGATGCCCTGCACCACGCCGCCGCGGACCTGTTCATCGACCAGCATCGGGTTGATCACGGTGCCGCAGTCTTCCACGACCCAGTGTTTCTTCAGGGTGATGAAGCCGGTCTCCGGGTCAAGCTCGATCAGCGACCCCTGGCAGCCATTGGTAAAGGCGAACGGGAACTTCTTCGTCTGGAAATGCCGTGTCACCGACAGTTCCGGCTGCACGCCCGGCGGCAGCAGGTCGCCGCGGAAATACCCCAGGCGCCCGAGGTCGGGCAGCGTCATCCGCAGCGCCCCGGTCGCCGCATCGACCACGGCGCCCCCGGCCAGGGCAAGGCTTTGGGGGTCGGCCTGCAACACCGCGCCGGCCAGGGCGCGAATGTTCTCGGCCAGGCCGCGCGACGCCTGCAAACAGGCCTCGCCGCCGATGCCGGCGCCGCGGCTGGCCCAGGTGCCGCCGCCATAGGGGGTGCGTTCGGTGTCGCCGGTGATGACGCGCACCCGCGCGGGATCGATGCCCAGCGCATCGGCGGCGATCTGTTGCAGGATCGCCTCGGTGCCCTGGCCCTGTTCGGTGATGGAACTGGCGACGGTGACGGCCCCGCCCGGTTCCAGCCGCACGGTGCAGCCATCCTGCGCCGAGATCGGCGCGCCGCCGACGCCGTAGAAGGCGGCGGAGGGGTTGGCGATCTCGACGAAGCAGGCGATGCCGATGCCCAGGTGCCGCCCTTCGGCGCGGGCCTGCGCCTGCTGCGCGCGCAGGCCGTCGTAGTCCATGATCTCCAGCAGCCGTGCCAACGCCCGGTGGTGCGACAGCCCCTCGAACAGGATCCCCGAGGGGGCCCTGGTCGGATAGGCGTCGTCCGCGATCAGGTTCCGCCTGCGGAATTCGGCGGGGTCGAGGCCCAGCGCCTCGGCGGCGAGATCGGCCATGCCCTCGGTCACCGCGACGGCGACGGGATGCCCGACGGCGCGATACTGGCAAGTCGGCGGCTTGTTGGTGAAGGCGACGCGCAGATGCGCGCGATAGGCCGGCACGCGATACCAGCCGCCCGAGATGTTCACGACCTGATTGCCCTCGACCGCCGAGGTGCGCGGATAGACGGAATAAGGACCGATCGCCGTCAGGTCATCGACCTCCAGCGCCAGGATCCTGCCATCCGCATCCACCGCCATGCGGGCGTGTATGCGATGTTCGCGGGCGTGGATGTCGCTGGTGAAGGATTCCATCCGATCCGCCACGAACTTGACCGGGCGGCCCAACAGCACCGCGATCGCGACCGTCGCCATGTCGTCCGGATAGACATGCACCTTGACGCCAAAACTGCCGCCGACATCGGGGCAGATGACGCGCACGGATTCTTCCGGCAGGGCCAGATGCTTGGCAAAAATCTCCTTCATCATGTGCGGCGCCTGGGTGCCGTGATGCACGGTCAGGCGGGCTTCGGCGCGGTTCCAGTCGGCGAGGATGCCGCGTGGTTCGAGGGTGACGCCGGTGTGGCGCGCGGTCGAAAAGCGCGATTCCACCACCCGGTGCGCGCCGGCAAAGGCTGTGGCCAGGTCGCCGCCCGTTTCGGCCGTGCGCGTGAACGCCAGGTTGTCCCCGAGCGCTGCATGGATCGCGGCACCGGCCAGGGCGGCCTCGGGGTCGGTGACCGCGGGCAGGGGGTGCCAGTCCACCTGCACCAGCGCCAGCGCATCCTCGGCCTGGGCGCGGGTTTCAGCGACCACCGCCAGGATCGGTTCGCCCTGGAACACCGCCGTGCCGCGGCCGAGCGGGAATTGCGGTGCCGATTTCAGTCCCTTGAAATGCGCCAGCACGCCTGTCCAGGGCGACATGATCGGATCGAGGTCCTCGGCCCGGACGATCCGCACCACGCCCGGCAGTGCGGATGCGGCCGCGGTGTCGATCGCACCGATGCGCGCATGGGCGTGCGGGCTGCGCAGAAAGGCCACGTGGACCAGCCGCGGAAATCGCAGATCATCCACGAAACGCCCGCCGCCGGCGGCCTGGCGGGCGGCGGCATCGCGCGGCCGGGCGCGGCCGATCCAGGTATTGGGCAGGTCCACCGCATGCAGCATCACGCGCGCGCCTTCATGACCGTCTCCACCGCATCGATGATCGCCTGATAGCCGGTGCAGCGGCAGTAGTTGCCGCTCATGTGCGCGCGGATCGCCTCGCGGTCCGGCGTGCCGCCGGCGTCGAGCAATTCGGCGGCGACGGCCAGCATGCCGGGGGTGCAGTAGCCGCATTGCAACGCATTGTGCGCGACGAAGGCGGCGCGCAGATCGTCGAAGCGCGCATCCTGCGCCATGCCTTCCACCGTCAGCACCGCACAGCCATCGGCCTGAACCGCCAGCACCAGGCAGCCGCGCACCGCCACCCCGTCGAGCAGGATCGTGCAGGCGCCGCAGACGCCGTGCTCGCAGCCGACGTGGCTGCCGGTCAGGTCCAGCCGGTCGCGCAGCATGTCGATCAGGTGCATGCGCGGCGCCACATCCACCGCGACGTGCTCGCCGTTCACGCTGATGGAAATCTTCATGCGGCCAGCCTCGTGATCGCGCGGCGCAGCAGCACCTGCGCGAGGTGCAGCCGGGTCGCGGCATCCATGCTCGGGTCGTCGGGCGGGTCCAGGTCGCGGGGCAGAGCCTTTGTGGCGGCGCGGGCGGCCTCGGCCGGTGTTTCGCCCTCGGCCGCGGCCATCGCTTCGCGGGCCAGCATCGGCGTGGGGCCGACGCCGAAGAAGGCAGCCCGCAGGCCCCGCACCCGCCCCGCGACCAGGCGCAGCGCGCAGGCCACGCCGACGATCGCGTAGTCGCCGTGCCGGCGCGTCAGCTCCGGGCAGGCCTGGCGTTCATCCGGGGCCAGGACGGGGAAGTCCACGCCGAGGATCATCTCATCCGGCGCCATCGCGGTCTGGTACAGGCCCTGAAAGAAATCCCCGGCCGCGAGCCGCCGTTCCCCGCGCGCGCTGCTGGACAGGATCAGCGTCGCCCCCAGCGCCAGCGCACAGGCCGGCCATTCCGCGGCGGGGTCGGCCAGGCCCAGGCTGCCGCCGATGGTGCCGCGGTTGCGGATGGCGGCATGGGCGATGTGCGGGGCGGCATCGGCCAGCAACGGCACATGCTGCGCCACCAGCACCGAACGCGCGATCGCCGCATGGGTCACGAGCGCCCCGATGTGCAGCGCATCGCGGCGCATCTCGATCGCATCCAGCCCGATGCGGCCGATGTCGATCAGGATGGCGGGTTCGGACAGCCGCAGGTTCAGCGTGGCGAGCAGGCTTTGCCCCCCGGCCAGCAGCCGTGCGCCATCGCCGTGCCGGGCGAGCAGCGCCTGCGCCTCGGCGGCGTCCTTGGCACGCACATAATCGAAGGCTGGTGCCTTCATCCGGCGTCTCCCCTGTCCCGGGATGAAAGTGACGCGCGGCGCGCGCCTGTCAACGGCCTTGACCTCGGCCCCCGCTGCCCCCTGGTATGGGCGGTTTTTCACGGAGGCGTCCCATGGGCATCGAACGGCTCGATCATTGTTCCATCCGCACCACGCGGCTGGCGGAGACCCAGGCTTTCTACGAGCAGATCATGGGTTTCTCGGCCGGGCCGCGGCCGCCGTTCCCCTTCCCGGGCGTCTGGCTCTACCAGGGCGACCAGGCGGTGGTGCACGTCATCGGCATCGACCCGACCGACAGCGCGGGGCTGGATGGGTACCTCGGCGACAAGGCGGCCACCGACACCACCGGCACCGGCACGATCGACCACATCGCCTTCGTCGCCAGCGACGTGCCGGGAATGCGCCAAAGGCTCACCAGCGGCGGGCATGTGTTCCGCGAGCGCACGGTGCCGAGCCTCGGCCTGCATCAGATTTTTGTCGACGATCCGAATGGCGTGACCATCGAGTTGAACTACCCGACTGGGGACGCCGGCGGCTGAGCATGCCGCGGGCGATCATCGCGGGCGGGTCGCTGGCCGGGCTCTTCGCCGGCAACCTGCTGTGCCGGGCCGGCTGGGATGTCACCATCAACGAGCGTGTGGCCGAACCGCTGGCGGGCCGGGGGGCTGGCA
The DNA here is from genome assembly GCA_038249305.1 of Acetobacterales bacterium. GTDB lineage: Bacteria > Pseudomonadota > Alphaproteobacteria > Acetobacterales > Acetobacteraceae > Humitalea. The sequence continues at coordinate 9,364 of JBBRWI010000040.1, read as the reverse complement.
TCGTCACCCACCCGCCGCTGTTCGACGCGCTGCGGGAGGCCGGGGTGCCCGGCGATGCCTCGGTCGGCGTGCCGGTCGCGGGGCGGGTGACCTATGGCGCCGATGGCCGCGTGGTCGGGCGCCGGGACATGGGGCAGACTTTCACCTCCTGGTCGCGGCTGCATGCGCTGCTGTCGGACGCCCTGCCGCAGGGTGTGTTGCGGCGTGGGCGGGCGGTCACCGGGGCGGTGCAGGATGCGGCGGGGGTCAGCGTCGCCTTCAGCGATGGCGCGACCGAGGCTGCCGACCTGCTGGTCGGCGCCGATGGGCTGCGCTCGGTGGTGCGGGCGCTGCATTGGCCCGAGGTCGCGCCCGCCTATGCCGGCTATATCGCCTGGCGGGCGGTGGTGGCAGAGGCGGCGCTGTCGCCCGCCGCGCGCGCGGCGCTGATGCCCTACCTCGCCTTCTGCCTGCCGGAGGGCGAGCAGATGCTGGGCTACCCCGTCGCCGGCGAGGATGACAGCGTCGCGCCCGGCCATCGGCGGTTCAACATCGTCTGGTACCGCCCGGCCGATGACGCGGCGCTCGCCGCGATGCAGACCGATGCGACCGGGCGCCATTTCGCCAATGGCATCCCGCCCGGGCAGATCCGCCCCGAGTTGGTCGCCGCCGCCCGCGCGGACGCCGCCCGGCTGCTGGCGCCCTGCTTCGCCGAGGTGGTGGCCCGCGCCGCCCCACTGTTCTTCCAGCCGATCCAGGACCTGACCGTGCCCGGGATGGCTTTTGGACGGATCGCGATTCTGGGCGATGCCGCCTTTGTCGTGCGGCCGCATCCGGGCATGGGCGTCACCAAGGCCGCCTGCGATGCGGTGGCCCTCGCGCGGGCGCTTGCGGGGTCGGACGTGCCGGCCGCGCTGCGCCGCTTCGATGCCGAACGCCAGCCGGTCGGCGCGGGGCTGGTCGCGCATGCGCGGCGGCTCGGCGCCTATATGCAGGCGCAGCAGCGATCGCCCGAGGAACGCGCCGCCGCCGCGCAGTTCCGCTCGGTGGAGGCGGTGATGCGCGACACCGCCGTGCTGGTCGAGGGGCTGGCCGCCTGATGCCGGCACGCACGGCCTGGCGCCACGCGATCCTGGCGGTGCTGGCGCTCGGCGGCGCGGGCCTGGCCTGGGCGCTGGCGCGGGGGGCCGCCCCCGGCGTGTTCGTCGCCCATGCCGCGCTGATGCTCTGGGCCTGGTGCGTGGCGCTGCCGTTGGGCGCCCTGGTCGCGCGCTTCCTCAAGGTGCTGCCCGAACAGGGCTTCCCGGCCGTGCTCGACAACCGTTTCTGGTGGCAGTGGCACCGCTGGCTGCAATACGCCGGGGTCGGCGCGATGGTGGCGGGGTTCGCCGCGATGCTGTCGCTGACCGGCGGCAGTTTCGCAACGCAGCACGGCCAGATCGGAATGGTCGTGGTGCTGCTGGGCTGTGGGCAGATGGCGCTGGGCTGGCTGCGCGGCAGCAAGGGCGGGCCGACCGATGCGACGATGCACGGCGACCATTACGACATGACCGAACGAAGGCGGGTGTTCGAGGCGTTGCACCGTGTCGGCGGCTGGATCGCCATGTTGTTCGGCTGGGCTGCGGTGATCACCGGCTTGGCTTTGGTCGCGGCCCCCGCCTGGGCCTATCTGGCCGTGCTGCTGGCGATGGCCCTGGTGGTCGGTGCCTTTGGCCGGATGCAGGCGCGGGGCCGCATCCCGACCTACAACGCGATCTGGGGGCATGACCCGCCCGGGCGTCACACCACCGCGGTCATCCCGCCATCGACATAGACCATCGTCCCGTTCACGAAATCCGAGGCCGGCGCCGACAGGAAGACCGCGGCCCCCACCAACTCCTCGACCCGCCCCCAGCGCCCGGCCGGGGTGCGCTGGCACAGCCAGGCGGTGAAGGCGGGGTCATCGACCAGCGGCTTGGTCAGTTCGGTCGCGAAATACCCCGGCGCCAACCCGTTCACCTGCACGCCATGCTTCGCCCATTCGGCGCAGAGCGTGCGGGTCAGCATCCGCGCCGCCCCCTTGCTGGCCGCATAGGCGGCGGTGCCCGGGCGGCCGAGGTCCGATTGCACCGAGCAGATGTTCACGATCTTGCCGTGCCCGCGGGCGACCATGCGCTTGCCGACCGCCTGGGCCATGAAGAACAGCCCGTCGAGGTTCACCGCCATCACCTCCCGCCACGCCGATTCCGGCAATTCTGTAGCGGGGAAGCGGCGGGTGATGCCGGCGTTGTTGATCAGGATGTCGAGCGGGCCGAGGCGGGATTCCAGCGCCGCGACCGCGGCCTCCGCTCCCGGCTGGTCGGTCACGTCGAAGGCCGCGGTGTGCACGCCGAATTCGGCCAGCCCCGCCGCCGCCACGGCCAGCTTGCCGGCATCGCGGCCATTCAGCACGACCAAGGCTCCCGCTTCGGCGAGGCCGCGCGCGAGGGCGAGGCCGATCCCCTGGCTCGATCCGGTGACCAGGGCGCGACGCCCGGTCAGGTCAAAGAGGCCCTGTTTCATTGCCTGCGATCCGCTGTCATTCTGCGACCAGCCTATACGCATCGAAGGGAATGGAAATGACGGACAAGCCGCCGGTGCTGGTGATCGGACCGCTGCCGCAGCGCGACCTCGATGCGATGGCCCGGCGTTTCACCGTGCTCGAATACTTTGCGGCGACCGACAAGGCGGCCTTCCTGGCGGAACACGGCGCCGCGGTGCGCCTGGTCTCGACGCGGGGTGAGACGGGGATCAACGCCGAACAACTGGCGGCCCTGCCCAACCTCGGCATCGTCGCCTGCTATGCGGTCGGCACGGATATGGTGGATCTTGCCGCCTGCCGGGCGCGCAACATCCCGGTGACCAATACCGCAGGCGTACTGACCGATGAGGTCGCCGACATGGCCCTCGCCCTGCTGCTCGCGGCGTTCCGGCAGATTCCGGCCAGCGATGCCTGGGTGCGGGGCGGCGACTGGGCCGCGAAGGGGTCGATGCCCTTGCAGCGGCGCATGTATGGCAAGCGCCTGGGCATCGTCGGCCTGGGCGAGATCGGCCGGGCGGTGGCGCGGCGGGCGGAAGGGTTTGCGATGCCCATCGCCTATTCCGGCCGCACGCGGCAGGACGTGCCCTATGCCTATCACCCCGATCCGCTGGCCATGGCGCCGCATGTGGATGCGCTGGTGGTCTGCGCGGCGGGTGGCCCCGCGACGCGCAACCTGGTCTCGGCGGCGGTGATCGCCGCCCTGCCGAAGGGCGCGGTGCTGGTCAATGTCGCGCGCGGCACGGTGGTCGAGGAAGCGGCGGTGATCGCGGCGCTGGGCAGCGGCCAGTTGGGCGCGGCCGGGCTGGATGTCTTCCTGAACGAACCGGCGATCGACCCGGTTTTTGCGCGTTTCCCGAATGTTGTGCTGCAACCGCATGCGGCCTCGGCCACCTATGAGACGCGCGGCGCCATGGGCGACCTGATGCTGGCGAACATGGAGGCCTGGCTCGACGGCCGCCCGCTGCTGACGCCCGTCGCATGAATCGCGCGCTGTTCATCCATGCCGCCCATGATCTGCGGGTGGAGGAGGCGGCCCCCGGCACGCCCGGCCCCGGCGAAGTGCTGGTTCGCATCGGCGCGGGTGGTATCTGCGGGTCGGACCTGCACTACTTCCACGCCGGCGGCTTCGGTGCGGTAAGGCTGCGGCAACCGATGGTGCTGGGGCATGAGGTCGCGGGGACCATCGCCGGGGTCGGGCCGGGCGTGGCATGGGCGATCGGCGCCAGGGTCGCGGTAAATCCTTCGCTGCCCTGCGGCGCCTGCACGTTCTGCCGCGCGGGCGCGCCGAACCACTGCCTGGACATGCGCTTCTTCGGCAGCGCGATGCGTATGCCGCACGTCCACGGCGCCTTCCGCGAGGCGCTGGTCTGCGAGGCCCCGCGCTGCGTCGTGCTGCCGGCGGACATGCCGCTGGCCCTGGCGGCTTTTGCCGAACCGCTGGCCGTCTGCCTGCATGCCGCGGCCCAGGCCGGGCCGCTGCTGGGGCGGCGCGTGCTGGTCACCGGGGCCGGGCCGATCGGGGTGCTGGCGGTCGCGGTCGCCAGGCTCGGCGGGGCCGCCGAGGTGGTGGCGACCGATCTGCTGGCGGCCCCGCTCGGCATCGCCGCGCGCATGGGTGCCAGCCGCACCATAGCGCTGCGCGACGAACCCGAGGCGCTTACGGCCTACAGCGCCGACAAGGGGCATTTCGACGTGGTATTCGAGGCGTCGGGCAGCGGCGCCGCGCTGGCTGGCGCGATCGAGGCAGCGCGGCCGGGGGCAACCATCGTGCAGATGGGCCTCGGCGACGATATCCCGCTGCCGCTGTCGCGGTTGGTGGCCAAGGAGATTTTGCTGCGCGGCACCTTCCGCTTCCATGCCGAATTCGCGCAGGCGGTCGATGTCCTCGCGCGCGGGGCGATCGATCCGATGCCGATGCTCAGCGCGTCCTTCCCGATCGAACAGGCGGGCGAGGCCTTTGCCCTGGCGTCGGATCGGGGGCGGGCGATGAAGGTGCAGTTGGCGTTCGGTCAGTAGGTCGCGCGCCCGCCCGAAATATCGAACACGGCCCCGGTCGAAAACCCGCATTCCGGGCCCGACAGCCAGCGCACCATGGCCGCGATCTCGGTCACCTCCACGAACCTTCCCATCGGAATTTTTCCCAGCATGTAGGCGATGTGTTCCGGCGTCATCTGGTCGAAGATCGCGGTCTTGGCCGCAGCGGGCGTGACGCAATTCACCAGCACGCCCGACTGCGCCAGTTCTTTGCCGAGCGACTTGGTCAGCCCGATCACCCCAGCCTTGGCGGCGGAATAGGCCGCGGCATTGGGGTTGCCTTCCTTGCCGGCGACCGAGGCGATGTTGACGATCCGCCCCCAGCCACGCGCCGTCATCCCCGGCACCACGGCGCGGCAGCACAGGAAAACGCCGGTCAGATCGACCTCCAGCACGCGGCGCCATTCGGCGACGGGGTAGGCTGCGACCGGCACGTTGGGGCCGGTGATGCCGGCATTGGCGACCAGGATATCGACGGGGCCGAGGGCGGCCTCGGTCGCGGCCAGGGCGGCGGCGACCGCGGCCTCGTCCGTCACATCGCAGGCGACGGCGTGGCCGCCGAGGCGGGTGGCGACGGCTGCGGCCTCCACCGGGTCGGCTTCCCAGAGCGACACCCGCGCGCCATCCGCGGTCAGGCGTTCGGCGACCGCGAGGCCGATGCCCCGCGCCCCACCCGTGACCACCGCGATCTTGCCGTGAAGCTCCATGATCCTACCCCCTGTTGCGTCCGCCGCCATCCAGATCGACCACCGTGCCGCTGATATAGGCGGCGCGCACGCTGGCCAGGAACACCGCCAGATCCGCGACCTCGGACGGGTCGATGGCGCGGCCGAGCGGCAGGTCGGCGAGCGTGTCTTCCCAGCGGTTCTCATCGCCGAACTTCGCCGCGGCCTTGGTCCGCGCCAGGCGCTGGATGCGGTCGGTTTTGGTCGCGGCCGGGTTAAGCCCCAGCACCCGCACGCCGGCATCGACGCTGCGCCCGCCGACGGCCTCGGTAAAGGCGATCAGCGACGCATTGCCGGTCGCACCGCAGACATAGTCGGCGCGCGGCGACCGTCCGGCCATGCCGATGATGTTCAGGATCACCCCGGCACGGCGCGCTTCCATCAGCGGCAGGTAGAGCATGGTCAGGTGGATGTAGCCCATCACCTTCAGCGCCCAGGCTTCGGACCAACGCGCGAAGGACAAATCCTGCACCCGACCGCCGGGAATGGCGCCGGCATTGTTCACCAGGATGTCGATGTCGGGATGCGCCGCGGCCAGGTTTTCGCGCGCGCCGGCATCGCCCAGATCGGCCGCGTGGGTCGCGACCTTCACCTGCGCCGCCCCGCGCACCGCATCGGCGGCGGTGGCCAACGCGACCGCATCGCGCGACACCAGCACCAGGTCGCAGCCGGCGGCGGCAAAGCCCTGCGCGCAGGCAAGCCCGATGCCCTTGCTGCCGCCGGTGATCAGCACGGTTTTGCCGCCAAGGCCGAGGTCGAAGCTCAAATAACCAACTCCACGACAAACGGGCCTGGCTGCGAGAACGACTGCTTCATCAGGTCGGCGCATTCTTCCAGGGAATGGGCTTTGGCCGCCTCCACCCCCATGCCGCCGGCCAGTTTCACCCAGTCCAGATCGGGGTTGCCGATGTCCAGCATGTCCATCGCCGTCCGCCCCGGATTGGCGCCGACCGACTGGTATTCGCCAAGCAGGATCTGGTATTTGCGGTTGGCCAGGATCACCGTGGTGACCGGCAGTTTTTCGCGCGCCTGGGTCCAGAGCGATTGCAGCGTGTACATCGCCGAGCCATCGGCCTGCAGGTTCAGCACGCGCCGGCCACCGCCGCCGATCGCCGCCCCCGTCGCCAGCGGCATGCCGCAGCCGATCGCGCCGCCGGTGATCTGCAGCCAGTCATGCGCCGGGGCGGCGTGGGTTTCCTGGAAGAAGCCGCGCCCGAAACTGACCGATTCATCGGCGATGATGCAGTCGTCCGGGATGGTCGCGGCGACGCAGCGGGCGAGGCCCTCCGGCGTCGGCAGGCCGCGGGCGGGTTCGGGGCGAGGGCCGGGGTCGGGGATCACCGCCTCGGGGGCGCCCAATTCATCCGCCAGCGCGGTCAGGGCGGCGATGGGGTCGTGTTCGTACCGGGTCAGCACATGCACGCCGGCGCCGGGTGGGTAGTGCAGGCTGGGCTTGCCCGGATAGGCGAAAAAGCCGACCGGGGCCTTGGCGTTCACCAGGATGATGTGCTGCACCTCGGCCAGGGCCGCGATGGCCATGTCGGCGGGGTAGGGCACGCGTTCCAACTGCGGCCGGCCGCGACCGCGTTCCACGCGGGCGTTGCTCATCTCGGCCAGCACGCGGGCGCCGGTGGCTGTGGCGATGCGATGCGCCAGCGCCTGCGCATCGGCCCGCAGCGCCCGCCCGCCGAGCAGGATCAGCACCTTGGTCCGGGTCCGCAGCACCGTCGCGGCACCTTGGATCGCATGCGGATCGGCCTGTGGCGCCACTGGGTCGGGCAGGCGCACGGCAGGCTCGCCGCCCTCGTTCCAGGCAGTATCGGCCGGCAGGATCAGGGTCGCGATCTGGCCGGGATGGGTGCGGGCCGCCTGGGCGGCAATGGCGGCCTCGGCGCCCACCTGCGCCGCATCGGTCGCGGTGCGGACCCAGCCCGAGACTGTGCGGGCCAGCCCTTCGGTATCGGCGGTCAACTGCGCATCGAGCGGGCGGTGGTAGGTCGCCATGTCGCCGACGATGTTGACGATGCCACTGCGGGCGCGCCGCGCGTTGTGCAGGTTGGCCAATCCATTGGCCAGGCCCGGGCCGCAATGCAGCAGGGTGCAGGCGGGGGTGCCGGTCATCCGCCAATAGCCATCGGCCATGCCGGTGACGACATTTTCCTGCATGCCCAGCACGCAGCGCATGCCGGGAATCCGGTCCAGCGCCGCGACGAAATGCATCTCCGACGTGCCGGGATTGCTGAAGCAGGTGGTGATGCCGCTCGCCAACAGGGAATGCACCAGGCTTTCGGCACCGTTCACAAGCGTCTCTCCCCATGATCCTGGCGGCCAAGGTGCGCGGGCGATGGCGGGCCGGCAAGTCCCCGGGCGGCGTTGGCGGGTGGCTTCACAAGGACATTAAAATGCCGCAAGGCGGCGGTCGGGTATCGATCGGGACGCCGGGGCAAGGACAGATCATGGGGCGCTTATCGGTCGCTTTCTTCGCTTCGGGCTTCGCAGCCTTGTTGTGCCAGATCGTCTGGCAGCGGATGCTCGGCATCTTTGCCGGGTCTGACACGGTCTCGGCGGCGCTGGTGGTGGGCGCGTTCCTCGCGGGCCTCGGCATCGGGTCGCTGGTGGGGGCCAGGCTTGCCGACCGCCTGGCGCCGCACCGGGCGCTGATCGGGTTTGCCATCGCCGAGGCGGGGGTCGCGGGCTTTGCCCTGATCTCCAAGGTCTTCCTCTACGACACGCTGGCGATCGGGCTGGCCGGGACGATCGATGCACCGGCGGCGATCTTCGCGCTGTGCTTCGCGGGGCTGCTGCTGCCGACCGTGCTGATGGGCGCGTCGCTGCCGCTGTTGGCGCGAGCGATCGCGGTGTCGCTGGACACCGTCGCGGCGCGAATCGGCGCGCTTTATGGCTGGAACACGCTCGGTGCCGGCATCGGCGCGCTGGCGGGCGGCTGGTTGCTGGTCGGCAACCTGGGGTTCGAGGGCGCCTTGTGGCTCGCCGCCGCGCTGAACCTGTTCGCCGCCGCCCTGGCCCTGACCCTGCTGGGCGGCCTGCGCCGCGCCGCACCGGCGCCGGCCGCGGTCGGCGCCCCCTCTGCGGGCCATGGCGGGCTGCCGTTGTGGTGCGTGCTGGTGTTCCTGTCGGGCTATGTGATCGTGGCGCTGGAGATCGTCTGGGTTCGCGTCCTCGGCCAGGTCGGGCAGTTCCACGCCTATCTGTTTCCGACCGTGCTTGGCATCTTCCTGTTGGCCGATGGCGCGGGCATCGCGGTGGCCGCGCGCATGGTGCGCCGCCTGTCCGATCCGCGGCCCGCGTTCTTCATCACCCAATCGGCGGGCTTCGTCCTGGCGGCGGCCCTGCTGGCGGGGCTGTGGCTGGCCGCACCGCATTGGCCGCTGGCCGAATGGCTGACGGTGGACCAGAACCGGCTGCGTGGTGGCAATCTGGTCGCGACCGTGCTGCTGACCCTGCTGGTGGTTGGCCCGCCGTCCTTCCTGATCGGCATGACGTTCCCGCTGGTGCAGCGGGCGGTGCAGCGGGACTTGGCTTCGGTCGGGTCGCGCGTCGGTTGGGTGCAGTTGGCCAACATCGGCGGCAATGCCGCGGGGTCGATCGGGACCGGGCTGATTTCGCTGCATTGGCTCGGCACCGCGGGGACGCTGGTGCTGCTGGCGGGTCTGTCGCTGGCGCTGGTGTTGGGCTGGCTGTGGACGGCGCGTGCCGATCTCGGGCCACGTTGGCCGGAGGCTGGGCTCGCCGCCGCCTGCGCCGCGGCGGTGCTGTTCTGGCCGAGCAACGATGCCTGGTGGCGGCGGCTGCATCTGGAACGCCCTGGCCAGGCGGTGGCCTGGGCCGAGGACCGTTCCGGCATCGCCTTCTTCCGCCATGACGGGGAGCGTGCCGCCGAAGTGGGCGGCTTGCCGCATGGTCCCTTCTTCATCCAGGGCTTCTCCCAGGGGCGGACGCCTTTCCTGCCGCTGCACCAGTTCCTGGGCGCGGTGGGGCCGCTGATCCACCCCGATGCGCGCCGTGCCCTGGCGATCGGCGTCGGCTCGGGCGGCACGCCCTGGGC
>JBBRWI010000039.1:0-20625 GCA_038249305.1 Acetobacterales bacterium | reverse complement strand
CGCGCGCAGACGCCGATGGGCCAGAATCCGCGGGTGCGCGAAGCCTTCGAACGCGCGATCGACCGCAATGCGGTGAACCAGGTGGTCTATGAGGGGATGTTCAACCCGACCGCCCAGGCAGTGCCGCCCGCCAGCCCGTTCTTCGTGCGCGACTTCCTGCCCGAGGGCCGCGATGTCGCCCGCGCCCGCGCCCTGCTCGCCGAAGCCGGCGTCCGCACGCCCCTGGTCGTGGAAATGACCATTCCCAACAACCCGGAACTGCGCCAGGTCGGCGAGGTGATCCAGGCCATGGTGCGGGAAGCCGGCTTCGACCTGCGGCTGAACGCCATGGAATTCGCAAGCAGTCTCCAGGCCGCGGTGCGCGGGGAATTCGAGACCTATCTGCTCGCCTGGTCCGGCCGCACCGATCCCGATGGGAATACCTGGACCTTCATCCACAGCCAGGGGCCGCAGAACGACGGCAAATACAGCAACCCCGAGGTTGACCGCCTGCTCAATGCGGCGCGGATCGAAACCGATCAGGCCCGACGGCTGGACCTGTATCGCCAGATGAATCTGATCGCGCTGCGCCAGGACCGGCACCGCATCTACCTGTGGAACCGCAAGAACATTTTTGCCCACACCTCCCGGCTGACCGGCTTCGTCGCTGTCGCTGACGGGATGATCCGGCCGCAAGGCATGCGCCTGCAATGATCGGCTGGTTCCTGCGGCGCCTGGGGCAGGTCATCCCCACGCTGTTCCTGCTCTCGATCATGATCTTCGGGTTGCAACAGCTAATGCCCGGGGATCCTGCGCTGATCATGGCCGGTGAGGAGCGGGGCGATCCTGTGGTACTGGCGCAGATCCGCGCCGAACTGCTGCTGGACCAGCCGATCTGGACGCAATATTTCGCCTGGATCGGGCGGGTTTTGCAGGGGGATTTCGGCTTCTCCTGGCGCATCAGGCTGCCGGTCAGCCAACTTATCCTTGAGAAGCTGCCGGTGACGCTGCAACTCGGCACCATGGCCTTCATCATCGCCGTGGTGATCGGCGTGCCGATGGGCATCGTCTCGGCCGTCCGGCGCGATACCGCCGCCGACTGGGCGGCGAATGGTGTGGCCCTGGCCGGCATCTCCACGCCGAACTTCTGGATGGGCATCATGTTCATCCTTCTGTTCAGCGTGGAACTCGGCTGGCTGCCGCCATCGGGCTACGTACCGCTGTCGGAGGATTTCTGGCTTTCGATCTCCACGACCATCATGCCGGCCTTCGTGCTGGGATCGGGCATCGCGGGGGTGTTGATGAGCCACACCCGGGCCGCGATGCTGACCGCCATGGCGCAGGACTATGTCCGCACGGCGCGGGCCAAGGGCCTGTCGGAGAAAGTGGTCGTCCTGAAACACGCCTTCCGCAACGCGCTGATCCCGGTCGTGACCCTGGGCGCCATCGAATTCGGCCGGCTGCTCTCGGGCGCGGTTCTGACCGAACAGATTTTTACGATCCCCGGTTTCGGCAAGCTGGTGGTCGATGCGGTGTTCAACCGCGACTATCCGGTGGTGCAGGGGGTGGTGTTGGCGACGGCGCTGATTTTTGTCGGGCTCAGCCTGGTCGCCGACATGCTCTACATGGCCGTGAACCCAAGGCTGCGCGAAGCGTGAGCGCCACGACCGCCATTGTCGCGACCGGCGACAGCCCGTCCCGCCGTGCGCTGCGCCGCTTCCTGCAGCATCGGCTGGCCGTCTTCGGCCTGGTCGTCGTCGTGCTGTTCATCGCGGCCGCCATCGCCGCGCCCTGGGTCGCACCCTACGACCCGATCGCCACCTCCTGGACCCGCATCCGCAAGCCGCCCTCGGCCGATTTCTGGTTCGGCACGGATGAAAACGGGCGCGATGTCCTGTCGCGCGTGATCTGGGGCGCGCGGGCCTCGCTGATGGCCGGCGTCGTGTCGGTGGCCGTCGCCATGCTGATCGGCGTGCCCATCGGCCTGCTGGCCGGGCTCGCGGGCAAGTTCACCGACGCGGTGATCTCACGCGTGGCGGATGCCATGCTGTCGGTGCCCTTCCTGATCCTGGCCATCGCGCTGGCGGCCTTTCTTGGCCCGGCGCTGGAAAATGCGATGCTGGCCATCGCGATTTCGGCGGCGCCGATCTTCGTGCGGCTGTCGCGCGGCATGGCGCTTGAAGCCAAATCCGCCGATTGGTTCGAGGCTGCCCGCAGCCTGGGCAACCCGCCCTGGCGCACCGCCTACGTGCATGTGCTGCCGAACATCGTGCCGCCGCTGCTGGTGCAGGGCACCCTGTCGATCGCGGAGGCGATCATCGCCGAGGCCTCGCTGTCCTTCCTCGGCCTCGGCCAGCAGCCGCCCTCGCCGTCCTGGGGGTCGATGCTGAACAGCGCGCAACGCTTCCTGACGCAGGCACCGTGGATGTCGATCTATCCCGGGCTGGCGATCTTTGTCGTGGTGCTGGCCTTCAACCTGCTGGGCGATGGGCTGCGCGATGCCCTGGACCCGCGCAGCCAGCGGCGCTGACCTCAGTTCACCAGCACGATCCGCCCGGTGACCTGGCCCGCGCGCAACCGGTTCAGCGCGCTGTTGGCCTGGTCCATCGGCTCCTCGGCAATCGGGATCGCCGGCAGGCTGCCCGATTTCGCCAGCGCCACCAGCGCGCGCAATTCCTTGGGGTTGCCGACGTAGGAGCCCTGCAAGGTCAGCGCCCGGATCGGCATCAGCGGCAGCGGCACATCCAACCCGCCGCCGAACAGGCCGACCATGACCAGCTTGCCGCCCTTCTTCAGCGCGTCGAAGGCGGCCTGCGCGGTCGCCGTGCCATTCACCAGATCGACGATGGCCATCACCGGCCCGCCGCAGGCGGCGATAATTTTTGCGGCCGTGTCGGCATCCGCCAGCACGGTGTCGGTCGCCCCCGCCGCCGTCGCGGCGTCAAGTTTTTCCTGCGCAACATCGACCGAGCAGATGCGGCGATGGCCCAGCGCCCGCAGCACCGCGATGGCCTGCAAGCCAAGCCCGCCAGCGCCGATCAGCACCACCGGTTCATCCGGCGGAAGCGGCATCAGCTTGTTGATCGCGGAATAAACAGTGACCCCGGAACAGGCGTAGGTGCAGGCAAGCCCGGGGTCCAGTCCCTCGATATCCACCAGATGCCGCGGTTCGGGCACCAGGACGTGGCTGGCATAGCCGCCGTGCTGGAACACCCCGATGGCGCGGCCCTTGATGCACAAGTTGTCGTCTTCGGCGAGGCAGCGTTCGCAGGTCCCGCAGCCGACCCAGGGGAAGACCAGCTTGCGCTGCCCCACTGTCAGCCCGGTCGCCTCCGGCCCCCAGGACACCACCCGGCCGACAATCTCATGCCCCATCGCCAGCGGCAGGGTCATGCCGCGGTCCAGCAGGTTCATCGTGCCGCGGCTGCCGAGGTCATAGGACCCCTCCCAGATATGCAGGTCGGAATGGCAGACGCCGGCGTGCGTGACCTCCAGCAGCACCTGGCGCCCGGTCGGCGCCGGTGTCGGCAGGTCGATGTGCTGGAGCGGTTGACCCGTCTCGACCACGGCCCAGGCGCGCATCTGTCTTCTCCCTCTGCTGTCGCGCGATGGGACGCGGCCGGGGGGCCGCGGTCAAGGGACCCGTTGGAACACCGTCGCCGCGTCGCACCGCTGCCGGGCAGGCCCATCCGGCGGCCTCGCGGCTGAAGCGCGCCACTGGTCGGCACGCCGACGCTGACCACGAGGTCGGGGCTGGTCGGGCAGCGCCAGCATGGTCCCGACGCCTGGCACGCGTCAGTCCGGCCGGATATTGCGTTTGCGCACGACGCGCCCCCAGAGATCCATCTGGGCGTCGAGGAAGGCCTTGAAGCCGGCCGGCCCCTGCATCGATACATCCATCGCGAGGTCGGCCAGCCTGGCCTGCACGGCCGGCTGTTCGACGACCTGCCTCAGCGCTGCTTCCATCCGCATCTGGATTGCCTCGGGCAGGGCCGCCTGGCCCAAAAACCCCCAAAAGGCCCGCGCGTCGATGTCGGGGATGCCGCCCTGCTGAAAGGTCGGCAGGTCCGGCAGTCGGGGGCTGCAGCCGCCCGCCTGCTGCGCGAGTTGCCTTGGGCCGCTACCGGATGGCCCAGCAGCAACGGCCCGGCCAAGCCGGCGCCGATCAGATCGCGGCGATGCGGGGTCATGGCATGGTTCCTTCCCGGACACATATGTCATCGTGAGGCTTGCCGCCGCCTGCAAGCGCGTTGCACCGCGATCCGCCAAAGGGCAAGAGACTGCGGCCGGCATGACCATCCCCCCCTTCCTCACCCCCTACCCACCCCGGGCCCGCGCGCGCCTGCCAGTACGCATCCTGATCCGGGAGGGACGGAAATCCTTCCTCAACGTGTTTCCGGAATCGGCGTTCCGCTCGACGTTCTTCCGCCAGCGCCTGCTGCTGCGCGAGGTGTTCGTGGCGAATGCCCCGGAGCATGTGCAGGAAGCCTTCATCGCCAAGGCGGCGGTGCTGGAGCGCAAGAGCCCGCAGCAGCGGCACGCGCTGATCCCGCTGCTGGGCGATGGGCTGTTCGTGTCCGATGGCGCGACCTGGCGCGAACGGCGCCGGGCCGTCGCACCGGTCACCCATGCCTCCCGCCTGGCCGCCCTGACGCCGCCGATCACCGAGGCCGTCGCCGAATGCGCCGCCGCCTGGCAGGCCCTGCCGGAGGGCGCGCCGCTCGATGTACTGGAGGAGATGGCCGCCCTCACCGCCGAGATCATCTGCCGCACCATTTTCGGCCGCGCCCTGGGCACCGGGGCGGCGCATACCGTGGTCGAGGCGTTTTCGACCTATCAGGCAGCGATCGGCCAGATGGACATCCTGTCGCTGCTGGGCCTGCCCGACTGGTTTCCGCGGCCGCAGGGCGCCCGGGTGCGCCAGGCCGCCGCCCGCATCCATGGCGTGGTGGACGGCCTGGTTGCGGCGGCGCGCGACAGCGCCGAAGCCTCGCTGATCCGCGGCATGGCCGACGCCGGCATGGGTGCGCAGGCCCTGCGCAATGAAGCCGTGGTGCTGTTCATGGCGGGGCACGAGACCACGGCCAATACGCTCGCCTGGGCATGGTTCCTGTTGTCGCAGGCGCCGGCGGAGGAGGCCCTGGTGCAGCGCGAGGCGGATGCCGCGCTCGACGGCCGTGCCGCGACCTTCGCCGACCTGGCCAACCTGCCTTACGCGCGGGCCGTGATCGAGGAGACGCTGCGGCTCTACCCGCCGGTGCCGGTGCTGGCGCGGGAGGCGACGCGGGACACCGAGATCGCCGGGCGGCGTGTGAGCCGCGGCTCGCTGGTCCTGGCGGTGCCGTGGCTGCTGCATCGCCATACGCTGCTTTGGGACCGACCCGACCATTTCATCCCGCAACGCTTCCTGCCCGGGGCGCCGCCGCCACCGCGGCATGGCTATATCCCCTTCAGCGTGGGCCCGCGCGTCTGCACCGGCATGGCTTTTGGCCTGACCGAGGCGGTGCTGTGCCTGGCGACGCTGGCGGGGCGGTTTTCGCTGGCACTGGAACCGGGCGCGCCGGTCATGCCGGTCTGTCGGCTGACCTTGCGCCCCGCAGAGGGTTTGCCGATGCGTCTGCACCATAGGCTCTGACGGGCTGCCGAAAAACGGGCGGCGCGTTTATAGGGGCGTGGCCCCTCTCCACGGCGCAACAGCCCCTTTCTCAGCGCGCAGCGCGTTGACCACCCAAGCCACCCGCCGGATCGACCAGCGGGAACCGCCGGTAACGGCAGAACGCGGCAAGGGAGCCCGCCTGACGCTCATGGAGAGCAATCCCGACACGGTCGATCCCGTCAAGATCAGCGGGACCTGGGTGGCGGGGCCAAAGCAACCGGTTACCTGAGCAGGCCCGTCACCGATCGCTCCGGAACACGTGCGCCATCAGCCATTGTTCGGGATGTGCCCGCACGATCGGGTCGATCACCGCATCCAGGGCCGCGATGTCGTCCAGGATGCCGGCCCGCCCGCGCCCCGGCGGGCCGGGTATGACCGGGGGCAGGAAGGTCAGCCGGAACCGCGCCGCCTCGCCGATCCGCAAGGCGTAGCACGGCACGACCGCAGCCCCGGTGGCGCCGGCCAGGCGCACGGCGCGGGCGATGTTGCCGTCGATCTTCAGCGATCGGCCGAGGGCCGGTGCATGGACCCGGTTCTCCCAATACTCGTCGATGTAATACAGCAGCGCGGTCTCGCGGCTTTCCAGCAGGCGATGCGCCTCGAACACGGCACCCAGGGTCGGGTGCAGCTGCAGCGCCAGCCTGGGCTGGATGGCGCTGCGGCTGCGATCGCGGGCGGCGATGGCGATCCGCATGCGAAAGCGGTTGGGCAGGCGCTGGTAGATGGCGTGATAGGCGACGCCATGGCCCGCCAGCCCGACGTGCACCGCCTCCCAACTGCCGACATGCAGGGCAGCGACCACCAGGGGTCGGTCGGTGTCCAGATACTCGCCGCCCACGATCTCGATCCGCTGCTCGGTCCATAGCCGATGCAGCACCGAGAATTCGGCCAGGCACCGCCCGAGGTGGCGCCAGTGGGCGGCGAGCAGCGCCTCGATCTCGGTCTCGCCCGCCGCGGGGCGCAACTGGCGGAACAGGGCCCGGGCCTTGTCGGACGGGCCGGGGCGTCGGGCCATCTGCCCCCGCGCCAGCCAGGCGCCGAGATCAGAGGCCATGTCGGTCGGCAGCGCCCGGATGGCCTGGTGCGGCAGCCAGTCCTTCAGCCCCAGCAGCGGATCCCGGATCCACCAGCGGTACAATGCCCGGCGCGCATCCGCATCGTCCAGCCGGAATGCCGGCGCGCGGTACAGGCCCTGCATGGGCTCAGGCCTTGGCCGGCGCCGCCCGTGCCGCCAGCAGCGCGCGCCTGATCTCGCCCTCGGCCTTGGTCAACTCGCCCTGCGCCGCGATGCGTTGTGCGCGGCCCTGTTCGGCGATGCGCAGCGAATCCTCCAGCGTGCCGACCAGGGCCGCGTTGGCCTGCTTCACGCGGTCCAGATCGAAAACGCCGCGTTCGAGTTCGGTCCGCGCCGCGACATTGCCCTGCCGCAGGGTCTCGGCATTGGCCACCAGCAGCGCGTTGGTGAGGTCTGAGGCCTGGCGCACCGCTTCCCCCGCCTGGCGCATCCGCTGGATCGCCAGGGCCTGGGCCAGCTGCGTGCGCCACAGCGGCACCGTGTTGGCCAGCACCGACTGGATGCGGGCGGCGAGCGCCTTGTCGTTCTCCTGGATCAGCCGGATCGAGGGCAGCGCCTGCATCGCGACCTGGCGCGTCAGCCGCAGGTCGTGGATGCGGCGGTCCAATTCATCGCGCGCGGCGCGCAGGTCGCGCAGCCGCTGCGGTGCCACGCCATCGAGGGTCAGGGCGGCAGCGGCCTCCGCTGCGGGGACCGCTTCGGCATCGGTGCGGGCCAGCACCTGCTCACCGGCGGCGATGTGGTCGGCCAGGCCATGGAACCAGTCCAGGGTGGCGGTGTAGAGCCGCTCCAGCCGTTCCACATCCTCCAGCAGTTTCGTGCGGTGCTGGTCCAGCCGGTCGCCGACCGCTTCGATCTGGCCCTTCACGCCCTCATACTTTTGCAGCGTCTGGGTGGCTTCCGACCCCGCCTTGGTGAAGACGCGCGCGAAAAAGCCCGGCTTGTCGCCGAGTTTGGTGACATCGAAACCGCGCAGCGCGGCCAGCATCTCGGAAAGCGCGGCCCCGGCGGCGCCCGTGCTCTCGTTGCGCGCGCCTTCCAACATCGCATCGGCGGCGGCCTGGGCACGGCCCTGGGCCTCGGCGCCGAAACGCAGGATCGACCCGGGGTCGGCGATATCCAGCCGCGCCGCCAGCCGCGCGACCTCGGCGCCGCGATCCGGGGTGGGCGAAAGATCGCTCATGCGTAGCCTTCCTCACGTAGCCGGGTGGCGAGCACACGGACCTGGATGTCGAGTTCCTCGTCCGCCGCCCGGCGCAGATCTTCGCGCAGGCGGTCGGCGGCGGCGCGCATGTCGTCGAGCAGCACCGGCAGTCCGGGCGGGGGTGTGGCGCCGGCTGCCAGTCCCGCGACGACCCGCTCCAGCCCCTCCAACTGCACGGTCAGGAAGCGGCGCGCGGCCGGCAGCCGGTCGGGGCGAGCCATAAGCGCCCCGACGACGGCATGCATCGACTGGCTGGCCTGCAACAGGCGGCTGTCACGCAGGCGGCGGGCGGCGGCATCGATCCGGGCGAGGCGGGCTTCGGCATCGCGCAGGACGGCGGGGATGGCATCGTCCGGGCCGCGGGTCGCGGCCGTCGCGCGGGCGGCGGTCTCCGCATCGGCGGCGATGGCGGCTTCCGCCTCGGCCTCGGCCGCCTCGACCCCATCGAGCAACAGCCGGGTGCCGGACCAGGCGAGGAAGCCCATCACCAGCGCGCCCGGCCAGCCGAGCTTGGCCGCCAGCAGCGCCGCGAGGCCGGCGGCGACGCCCATCAGCATAGCCGCGCGTCGGGCCGAACGGCGCCCGCCGCGGGACAGCACGCGCCCCGCAGCCCAGGCGACGGCGGCGGCGCCGGCCAACCCGCCCAGGGCCGCCCCCTGGCCCGAGACCAAGGCAAAGAGCGCCGCCGGCAGCAGCGGCAGGGTCAGCAGCGGCAGCATGACTGCCCGCCGCTGCCCGGCCCGCCGCGCGGCGCGCGACAGCGCGGCGCCGATGCCGGCGGGGACCTGCAGGCTTGGCCGACGCATCAGCGGAACATGCCGATGATGACGCGCACGAAGGCGATGATGCCGGTGGTGCCGAAGGCCGCCAGCAGCAGCATGGCTCCGGCACCGATCGCCAGCGGCGAGGCAGGCGGGGGCAGGGAGACGGGGAGGTTGCGTTCTGATGGGGTCATGATGCCCCTCACATCGTTCCGCGGCGCTTTTCGATCAAGCGGCGTTGCGATGACGCCGCCGCGCCGCAGGTCAGCGGCGCGAGGAGACGGTCAGGCTTTCGATCGAGGCTGCCTCATGCGCCACGGCATGCGGGCTGCGGGTGTTGACGGCACGGATCGGGCCGGCTTCGGCCACTTCCTCGAACCGACTGCCGGCGCCGATGTCGGCGCGCATCACACGGCCAGTCTCGGGGCGGTTGTGGATGAAGCCGTAGGTCGGATTGACGCGGCCGTAAGACGTCGCCTGGTGGCCCACCTGCACCCGGACCGCGGACCAGTCGTTGTCGTCCGACGCATCGATCACCGAAACACTGCGCATGACCGTGCCGCGCCGAATGCCGGGCCCGCCCCAATTGCTGTGGTGGATCAGAATTTCGCGGCTGTTCACGATACGCTCGACCACCGAGACATGGCCGAGCCGCATCCCCCCGGAGGCCCGGAACACCAACACCGAGCCCGTTTCCGGGCGGTTGCCGCGCAAGTAGCTGCCGGCCGCGTTATGCCACCACATGGCGGCGTTGCCGGAGACGGCCATGCCGGTGACCATGCGGGCATAAGGCACACAGGACAGGCCGCCACCGCTGGAAGCAGCGCCGCGCGGCGCGGGGGAGGTGATCGCCACGCGGCGGACGCCGGGCTTGTTGGCCGCATCGGCCTTGGCGCCCTGCCACAGCGTGGCGCGGGGGGCTGTGGCGCGCGCCGGCCGGGCAACATTGCCCCGGGTCCGGGCGACGGGTTGGCGTGCTGGGCCGGAGGCGTTCGCGGCCGACGCCCGGGGCTGGGTTCGGTCGGCCCAGGCTTCGCCGGCAATGGGAGGCAGGACCAAAGTCCCGCTCAGCGCCGCGACGAACATGCCGATCCGGACAGCCTTCATGCGTCAAAAATCCCCAACTCGACTGCCCCAGCCGGCACGGGTTCGTGCCGGACACCCTGTCCGCACCGGGTTGCTCCCGATTGCGTGATGTCTGGCTACCAACGGGGGGCGCCAAGCGGCAACCGATTACGCCGTAACGGAGCGAAATCTGTCGTGATTAGTCGGGATGGGGGGGCGATCACGCGATTGAGAGGGAAGATATGCCTGCGTCACGGAAGAAAGGTGATTCGTGGCACAGTGTTGCTGCAAATTTGCAACACCCTGTTGCGCTGTGTGCATGGCAAGGCGTGAATCGGCCGGAGTTCTCCCGGCCGATCCGATTACGCGACGCCTCAGCGGCAGGCGGTGACCATGATCTCAACCAGATGGCGCGGATCGGCCATGTTGGCCTCGACACAGGCGCGTGTCGGCGCGCCCCCCTCGGGCAGCCATGCGGTCCAGAGCTTGTTCATCGCGTCACGGTCGCGAATGTCCTTCAGCCAGATCTGCGCTTGCAGCAGCCGGGTCTTGTCGGTGCCGTGGCCTTCCAGGGCGGCGTCGATCTTGGCCAGGACCTGGGCGGTCTGGCCCGTGACATCCTGCGACAGGTCATCGGCGGTCAGCCCGGCCAGATAGACGAAGCCATGGTACTCGACGGCGGTCGAAAGGATCGCGCTGCTGCCGTGGCGGGTGATCTTGCTCATGCGGGGGTGCTCCGTGGGGCTGGGGCCAGGGGCCGGTGCGGCCCTGGTCCGGCCGCGCTTCTAATCGGGTTTTTCGGGCGGCGACATGGGGGAAGGGGTCTTCCTCGGCCAAATCCTCACGCCACCGCATGCGGCCCGCCGGCCGCGGCGCTGTGGATCATCGCCTCGTACACCGCGACGCCGTGGATCGCCTCGGCGACCGGCAGCGGATAGGCCGGCCCGCCGGCGACGGCGGCGGCGAAGGCGGCCAGTTCGGCGCGCTCGATATCCACCGGCTCGAATTGTCGCTGCCAGCCCTGGCCCTCACGCGGGGCAAAGCGAAGGTCCTCGTGCCCGTTCAGTTCCAGGATGCCGTCGGTGCCGAACAGCGTGACGCGCCAGTGGCGGGGGGCGGCGGCCAGGGTCGCGAAACTGGCCGTGGCGCCGCTGGCGAAGGTGAACAGCGCCGCCGTCGTGTCATCCAGCCCATTGGTCAGGGCGCGGGCATGGCTGCGGCAATCCACCTGCGCGATCGGCCCCGTCAGATGGATCAGCATGTCCACCATATGGATGCCCATGCCGCTCATGCCGCCGAGCGGGCTTTCCGCACGATCCGCCCGCCACATGCCATCGGTATAGGACAACGCACCGGGGCCAGAGAAATGCCCCTCGGCGTGCAGGATCGTGCCGAGTGCGCCCTGGGCCAGCAGGGCCTTCATCTCGGCCACCGCCGGCAGGAAGCGGCGGTTGTGGCCGAGGGCCAGCACCACCCCGGCTGCCTGTGCGGCCGCGACCGCGGCGACGGCATCGGCGCGGCGCAGGGCAAAGGGCTTTTCGACGAACACATGCTTGCCGGCCGCCGCGGCGGCGATCACCTGATCCGCGTGCTGCGCGTGCGGGGTCGCGAGCACCACCGCCTTGACGCGCGGGTCGGCCAGCACGGCGCCGAGGTCCGGCAGCAGGTCGATGCCCCTCTGCGCCGCGTAATCCGCCGCGCGCTCCGGCCGGCCGGTGCAGCCGGCGACGAAGCGCAGGCCGGCGTCGTTCCGGCCGTGCACGCTGTCCACCAATACCTGGCCCCAGCGCCCCAGGCCGGCGATCGCGACATCCAGCATCATCGGTTCTCCACATCCCTGTTCATCGGCGCCGGCTGCTCCAGCGCCGCCGCGATCCGCCGCTGCCGCAGCAGCCCCCACCCCAAGACCGCGAGCGACAGCCCGGCAAAAACCAACGTCGGCCAGCGCAGGCCAAAGGCCTGGCCGGCGGCCCCCAACGCCAGCGCGCCGATCGCCGGCCCGGCCCGGGTGATCAAGCCCCAGAGCGACAGGATGCGGCCGCGCATCGAAGGGTCGGCGGCCGACTGCGCCAGCATCTGCACCGAAATGCCATGCACGCTGGCACTCGCCCCCATCACGGCGGCGCAGAGCAGGCCCAACGGAAACCACCCCGTCGCGGCGAAGCCCGCGGTCGCCAGCGCCTGCACGCCGATCGCGCCGATGGCCAACCGGGTCGTGCCCTCCAGCCGCCCGCGCGCCGCGACCAGCAGCCCCGAGACCAACGCACCCACGCCAAAGGCCGCGGTCAGCATCGCCAGGCTCTCGGCACCCCGGCCAAACACCTGTTCGACATAGGGGGGCAGGATTTCCTGCACCCCGCGCAGCAGGGCCGCGGTCAGCGCGGCATAGAGCAGCAGCGGCCCGAGGCCGGGATGGCGCGCGGCGTAGGTGATGCCGGCGGCGACTTCGCCGAACAGGCTCGCGGTCGCGGCATGGCCGCGGCGGGCGCTGGCGGCGACCCGCAGCAGCGGCATGCTGGCGGCGGCCAGCGTAAAGGCCACAGCATTGCAGGCGATCGCCGGCGTCACGCCATAGGCCGCGATCAGCGGCCCCGCCAGCGCCGGCCCCAGGAACCGCGCGAGGTTGAAGCACAGCGAATTCAGCGCCACCGCCGCCGGCAGGTCCGAAGCGGGCGCCAGCCCCGGCAGCAGCGACTGCCGCGCCGGCTGGGTGAAGGAGGCGATGATCCCGGCCAGCAATTCCAGGAAGATCAGCAACTCGATCCCCATCGCCCCGGCCGCGGTCAGCCCCGCCACGGTCGCGGCCTGAATGGCGGTCAGGATCTGCGTCAGCGTCGCCATCCGCACCCGGTCCGCGCGGTCGGCGATGGCGCCCGCGATGGGCGAGAAGATCACCGCCGGGGCGAGGTCGGCAAAGGCCACGACACCGACCCAGAAGGCCGAACCGGTCAGTTCCCAGGCGAGCCAGGACACTGCGATCCGCTGCATCCACAAGCCGGTCCAGGCGGTCAGGCTGGCGCCGAAGAACAGCCTGATGTCGCGGTGGGCCAGCGCGCGGCCCAGCGGCCCCCGGCCGCCTCTGGTCCCCAGCGGCCCCCGGCCGCCTCTGGTCCCCAGCGGCCCCCGGCCGCCTCCGCCCCAGAGCGCCAGGTCAGCCGCCCGGCCGCGGGGCGACGCCCGGCGGCGGCAGCGCGCGTGGGGTGGTCGCCGCCGGAGCCGCGCCGGGCGCGGACGGCAACGGGCTGGGTGCCACTTCCTGGCCGTCGCCGCGCCCGCGCACGCAATCCGCGGCCATGCGATCGCGCTGCCAGGTTACGGCCAGACGGTCGATATTGGTCACCGGCCCGCCATAGGCCCCGGCGCCGAGGCGGGATTCCTGTTCCTCGCGCCGGATGAACTCGCCGCGGTCGCGCCGGGCCAGGATGCGGTCGGCATCAGCGCGGCATTCATCCTGCACCTGGCGCGCCTGCGACAGCGGCGCGGCCCCGGCCGAGCCGGGTGCCGGCAGGGGCGCGCAGGCAGCCAGCGGCCCGAACGCGATCGCGGCCAGCGTGGGAAGGCGTGCCATGCGGCGTGCCGCATGGCGGGTGTGGAGACGGCTCATTGGCGAAAGGCTCCTGTGGAAGCGGGCGCGGCCGGTTGGCGGGGGTCGCGCCGGGAATGGATGCCATGCGAAGGCTTCGCCTGGCTTGGGCTGGCGTCGTCGGTGGCGCCGCACGTCAGCCGCCCGGCGAAGGCCGCGCGCCATGCGGCAGCGTCGAACCGCCCGGCCTGGTCGAGCGGTTGCCGGGCCGCCGCCGCGAGCAGCGAGGGGTGGAACACCGTGCCGGCCGCCGAGACGTCGAACAGCGGATCGAGGAAACGCACCCGCGCCAGCAGATCGACCAGGGCCAGCAGTCGCACCAGCAGGGCGACGCCGGCGGTGGTATCGAGCCGCGCCAGGCGCTCGACCGCCAGGGCCCAGCAGCGTGCCTCGGCATCGGCCAGCAGCAGGTCGCGCCGGGTGCCGTCGGGGCCGAGGAACAGCAAGGCGCGCGGGGGACCGGGGGCCTCGGCCGCGGCGGCCCGCCGCGCGGCGTCCCAGGCCGAGCGCAGAGCCGTGGCCTCGACCGGCGGCAAGGCCTCGGGTGCCAGCGGCAGCGCGTGCAGCAGCGTGCCATCCGCTGCCGCGGCGACGCCGACCGGGGTTTCGGGGGAGGAGTCCATGTCCGCAACATGCCAGCGCTCGGCCGGCGGGGCGAGGGGGCAGGCGGCCCGGCTGGCATGCGCATGGCCGGGGGGGGCTTGCCGTGGCCGGTCTTCGCGGGGAGCATGGTTTGATGACCCAGACCCGACACACCGACCCCGCCGCCCTGACCATCGCCGCGGCCCGGGCCGCCATGACCGAGGGCCGCCTGACCGCGCGCGGCTGGATCGAGGCCTGTCTCGACCGCATGGCCCTGTGCGAACCGGCCGTGCACGCCATGGTCGTCTGCGACCCGGCCGCCGCCCGCAGCGCCGCCGATGCTGCCGATCGCGCCGGCCGGCCGGGGCTGTTCGGCGGCATCCCCTTCGGCGCCAAGGATGTGCTGGATACCGCCGACCTGCCGAGCGGCTACGGCTCGGCGATCTGGGCGGGGCACCGGCCACGCGGCGATGCGGCGGCGGTCGGCATGGCGCGGGCCGCCGGCGGCGTGCTGCTCGGCAAGACGGTCACGACCGAATTCGCGACCCGCCGCCCGGGACCGACCGCCAACCCCTGGCACATCGGCCACACCCCGGGCGGGTCGTCATCGGGCAGTGCGGCCGGGGTGGCGGCGGGCTATTTCCCGGCAGCCTTTGGCACGCAGACGGCCGGCAGCGTCCTGCGCCCGGCTGCGTTCAATGGCGTGGCGGGGTACAAGCCGTCCTTCGGCACCATCCACCGGGGGGGCATGAAGGTGATGAGCGAAAGCCTCGACACCATCGGGACCCTTGGCCGCACCCTGGCCGATTGCGCATGGCTGGTGGCCGCCGCCGCCCGGCTGCCGGCCCCGCCCGCGCCGGGCGACAGCGCCCCGCGCATCCTGTTCTGTCCCGGCCCGGCCGAGGCCGGGCTGACCGATGCCACGCGGGCCCTGCTGGCTGCCACCGCATCGCGGCTTTCGGCAGCCGGCGCCCGGGTGACCGATGCGATCCTGCCGCCCGCGGTGCTGGCCGCCGTCAGCGCCCATCCCGCGGTCATGCACGGCGAAAGCGCGCAGGCCCTGGCCTGGGAAATCGCGACATCGCGGGCGCAGATTTCGGACGGGTTGCGGGCTGTGCTCGACCAGGGCGCGGCCCTGGCGCCCGGTGCGCTGGATGCGGCGCGGGTGGTGTTTGCCGCGGCGCGTGCGGCCCATGTCGATTGGCTGGGGGATGCCGATCTGGTGTTGACCGCGGCCGCGCCGGGTGAGGCACCGGAAGGGCTCGGCTGGACCGGCGATGCGGGCTGCAATCTGCTGTGGACCGCGCTGCACGGGCCCTGCGCCAGCCTGCCGGCGGGGTTTGGGCCGCTGGGGCTGCCGCTGGGGGTGCAGGTGGTCGGGCGATTTGGGGCGGATACCGCGTTCCTGGCGGCGGCAGGGTGGGTGGAGGCGGTGCTGGGGCCGGCCCAGATCTAGAGCAATTTTTGCTCTAGAAGCCGTTGAATCTAGAGCAAGAAATCGGATCAGATGATTCCATCTGTTTCGATATTGCTCTGAAATCAGATACTTCTAGAGCACGAACTGCGTTCAATTAAACGCATCTTGTGCTCCAGCCGCATCGGCTGGTCAGAACGCCGCGCACCCGGGCCGCAGCACCCGCAGCACCGATTGCTGGCGCGCGCGGTCGCGCCAGGCGGCCTCGACCGGGGCCAGGCGGGCGGCGGCCTCGGCCAGGCTCGCGCCCGGCAGGACCAGCACCCGGCTGTCTTCCCGCGCGATCACGTCGTCCTGGCGCCATTGCCCGCCGGCGCCGAGGTGCGTCAGCCCGTCCGGAAAGGCGGGGGTGACGGTATCGGCCAGGAATGCGGTCCAGGCCGCGCCGTCCGCCACCCCAAAAAAGGCCTCGGCCACGGTCGCCGGCGCGAAGCCGGGCGGGCAGGCGGGTGGCTGGGCGGCGCAGCCCGCCAGCAGCAGCGCGGCGCCCAGCAGCCTCACGCAGCGGCCAGCAAAAGCACGCCCAGGCTGATCAGCCCGATCGCCGCCATCCGCTGCGGCCCCAGAACCTCGCCGAAGACGAAATGCCCGATGATCGCGACCAGCACGTAGGAGGCCGCGGTGCAGGGCAGCGCGACGCTCATCGGGATCTTGCGCAGCGCGATGATGTAGAGGAAGGCCGAGGCGCCATAGCAGCCCAGCCCGAGGATGGTCTGCCAGCGCAGGATCTGCGCGATCAGCCCCGGTTCGGCCGCGGGCCCGGTCGCGCCGGCCTTGAGCAGCACCTGGCCGCCGAGGGAGATCGAGATGGCGCCGGCGAGGGCGAGCCAGAACGGCGTCATCGGGGTTGTTCCATCAGCACGGCATCCGCCACGAACACAGGGGGGCCGTCCGCCGGCACGGCGGCTGGCGACTTAGACAGCGACCCACCGGGTGCCCCCGACACCACGACATCCCGCACCACACCCTGCGGCTTGCCATTGGCCGCGAGATAGGCGCGGCCCACGTATTCGCCGAGCACACCCAGGATCAGGAACTGCGCGCCGGCCACCAGCAGCGTCACGGTCATGGTCGAGGCCCAGCCCGACGGGGTTTCGCCCATGAAGGCCTCAAGGATCACGAACCCCGCCGCCAGCATCCCCAAAAACCCCATGCCGACCCCGGCGTAGGCCGCGAAGCGCAAGGGCGCGACCGAGAAGGAGGTGGCAAGGTTCATCCACAACCGGATCAGCCGCACCATGGTATAATTGCTGCGACCCTCGAATCGCGCCAGGTGCTTGACCTCGATGCTGTCGATGCGCTGCGTCACCTGCATCACCAAGCCGTCGATGTAGGGGTAGGGACCGGTGTAGCGGACGACCTCTCGCACCACCAAGGCGCTCATGCAACGGAAGGACGACAGATACAGCCCGCGCGGCTTGTCGATCAGCCGGTCGGCGACGGCGTTGGCGAAGCGCGAGCCCAGGTTGCGCCAGCCTTCGTGCATCTTTTCGGCGTAGCGCGTGTAGACGACATCCCAGTTGCCGCGGCGGGCGTGGTCGTACAGGCGGATCACTTCCTCCGGCGGGTTCTGCAGGTCGTCGTCCATGGTGATGACATAAGCGCCGCGCGCATGCCGCAGCCCGGACATGACAGCGTTGTGCTCGCCAAAGTTGCGGGCGTGTTCGATGTAGGTCATCGGCACGGTGGCACTGGCCGCCAGCGCGCGGCAGACCTCGCCCGAATTGTCGGGGCTGCCGTCGTTGACCAGTACGATCTCGATGCCGCCTTCGGGGGCGAGCGCCGACAGCGCCGCGACCAACGTGCCGACGGTCGCCGCCCCGCGATAGACCGGCACCACGATGGTCAAGCCGACCGCGGCCGGAGGCGTGAGGTGGATGTGGCTCATGGCACAGGTGTTCCGGGCGGGCGTGTGGCGATGGTCATGACCGAGCCACCAGCGGGGTAGCGCAAACCCATACCTGCCAGCGCGCGTTCGATTCGGGTCACGCCATGCAGGGTCGCGTCCAGCCACGGTGCGAATTCCCCGACATCGGAGGCATCGCCCGGGCCGTCGCGCAGCACGCGGCGTTGCAGGATCATCAGCGGCAGCAGCAGGCTGTTCCAATAGACCGCGCGGATATCGACGAAGCCCGCCGCCCGCAGCCGCGCCCGCGCATCGGGCAGCGTCGTGCGAAAGCCGGTATGCACCCGCCGGTCATGCGCCGAGCGCAGCCATTCATAGGCCGGCAGGTTCAGGATCAGCGTGCCGCCCGGCGCCAGCACGCGATGCAATTCGCCCAGCGCCCGCGCCGGTTCGACCGCCTGGTGGCAGACCACATCGACCGAGACCGCGGCCGCGAACAGCCCATCCGGATAGGGCATGGCGTTGATGTCGCCGGTCACGACATCGGCGTCGGACTTTTGGGCGGCGCGGGCGGCGGCACCGGGGTTGAACTCGATCCCCGCCAGGCGGCGGCCAGGGAAACGTTCGCCGATGCGTGCCAGGAAGCCGCCGGTACCGCAGCCGGCATCGAGCCAGGGCAGCCCGGCCGGGCCGGGGCGTTCGGCCAGGGCATCGAGCAGCCGCGCATGGACGGCGCGATACCACCACATGCGGTCTTCGACCGCGTCCATCAGGGCGTATTCGGTGGGGTCCATCGTGGGGCGGGGTTTGGCAGGCGGGCAAGGCGACGGCAAGGCGGACGCAAGGCGGGGAAAAGGCGGACAAGCCATCGCCTGGCCCCCGCCGGAGGCCGCCATAGGCGCGCAAGGTTGCGTTCGGCGAGCGCCGGGGCCAAGACTGGTATAAAGCCAGCCCGGCCGGATGCCGCCTTTTGTCCCTGATGGTCCAACCAGCGCGCGGCCCGTCCGCCCCCAGCGCAGCATGACGCCGCCCGACCAGGCCCCAGCCCGCCTGCCCCCGATCCATACCAAGGCCGGGTCGTCGTCACCGATGGCGGCCGCGACACGCCTCGCGGTCGTGCTCGCCCTGCTGCCGGCGGCGTTCTGGGGCCTGACCGTCCTCTTCCCGCCGCTGAACCATGATGTCGCGGCCATCCTGAACTTCTCCGAACGCTGGCTGGCCGGTGAGGCGCTTTATCGCGACCTGATCGACGTCAACCCGCCGCTGATCTTCGTGCTGACCCTGCTGCCCGCGGCGATCGGGGCCTGGACGCCGCTCGACGGGCCGCAGTCGCTGTTGCTGTGCATGCTGGTGCTGTGCGGCATCGTCTGGCGCATGACTGTGCTGCTGCGCCGTGGCCGCGCCGAAGGCCCGGTCGAGGCGGCCATGCTGTCGGCGGCCATTCCGCTTGTCCTGTTCGTCGTCGGCTATGATTTCGCCCAACGCGAGCACCTGATGGGCGTGGTCGCCATTCCCTATGCGATCCTGGCCGCCCGGCGGGCGGAGGGGCTGCCGACCGGACGGGGGCTGGCGCTCGGTACGGCCTTGCTGGCCGCGGTCGGCTTCGCGTTGAAGCCACATTTCCTGGTGCTGCCGGGGCTGATCGAATTGCTGGTGCTGGCGCACCGGGTGCTGCGTCTGGGCGCCTGGACCGGGCTGCGCGCCAGCCTGCGCGATGCGGTGCCCTGGGCGATGCTGGCCGTCTGGGTCGGCTACCTGGCAGCAATCCCGCTGCTGTTCCCCGACTACTTCGGCTACGTGCTGCCGCTGGTCTGGGTCTATTACCTGGACCTGGGCGTGTTCGGCATTTTCGGGGTGCTGCTGTCCAACCGGCTGGGCACCGCCATCGTTGCCATGGCGATCCTGCTGCCATTGGCGGCGCGGCCCGGGGCAGGGGCGCTGGCGCAGGCCTTCGCCATGGCGGCGCTCGGCGCCTTCATCTCGGCCTGGGTGCAGCACAAGGGCTGGACCTATCACGCGGCGCCACTGCTGATGTTGATCCCGCTGGCGGCGATGCTGCTGGCGGCACGCTGGGCGGACCGGAACCTGTCGCCTGCGCGGGCGAAGACGGCGGCATGGCCGTTTGCCGCGGTGCTCGCGGGACTGCTGGCGTTGCTGACCGCCTATGGCGGCGAGTCGCCCTGGCGGGAAATCCAGTTCCGCGGCAGCAAGGCCGGACTGCTGACCGCCAAGCTGCGCCAGGATGCGCTGGGCGAACGGCTGCTGGTGCTGTCACCTGACATCTTCCCGGTCTATCCGGCGCTGAACTACGCCCGCGCGCAATCGACCCTGCGGACCATGAATCTGTGGCTGTTGCAGGGGGTGTATCTCGAATGCCCGGCCAATGGCGCCCGCTACCGCGAGACCTGGGAAATGAGCCGGGCCGAATTCTTCGTCTATCGCACCGTCGCCGAGGATTTCGCCGCAGCCCCGCCCTCGGTCGTGCTGGTCGCCACCAACCCGCTGATCCCGTGGTGCAACGGGCAGTTCGATTTCCTCGACTACTTCCGCCGCCATCCCCTGTTCGATGCGGCCTTCGCGCCCTACCGACAGACTGGCGAGGTCGAAGGCTACCGCATTTACACGCGCGAGGACTGAGCATGACCCACGGTGACTTCATCGGCAGGACCGAGACCCGGCACGACGTGCTGGATCAGCGCCTGGTCGAGGGCCTCGCCGCCACCCTCGGCGTCCCGACGCCAGGCCTGGAGGTGCCGCCGCTCTGGCACTGGATGCTGTTCCAGGACTGGAAGCGCCCGGATGGCATCGGCCCCGACGGCCATCCCCGGCGCGGCGGTTTCCTGCCGCCGGTCCATGACCTGGCCCGACGCATGTGGGCCGGCGGCGAGGTGACCTTTTTCGACGCCTTCCGCACCGGCGATGCGGTGCGCCGGGTATCGACCATCGCCGATGTGGTCGAGAAATCCGGCGGCAGCGGGCGGCTGGTCTTCGTCACCGTGCTGCACGAGATCGACGGGCCACGCGGCAGGCTGCTGAGCGAACGGCAGGACATCGTCTATCGCGGCGCCGAGGGTGCCGCGATCAAGCCCGGCCCCGCCGCCGCCCCCTGGCCCGAAGCCGTCACCACGCCGGCCGCGACCGATCCCGTGACGCTGTTCCGTTATTCCGCGCTGACCGGTAATGGCCATCGCATCCATTATGACTTTCCCTATGTCACGCAGGTCGAGGGCTATCCCGGCCTGGTGGTGCATGGCCCCTTGCAGGCGACCTGGCTCGCCGCCCACGCCCTGCGGATCGCGGGGGATGGCGCGCGGCTGCGGCACTTTGCCTATCGCGGCAAGCGCCCGTCGATCGGCGACCGGCCACTGACCCTTCTTGGCGCACGCGATGGCGACAGGAT
>JBBRWI010000038.1:0-20667 GCA_038249305.1 Acetobacterales bacterium | reverse complement strand
TAGAGCACGATCGATCCAAGTGGATCGATCTCGTGCTCTAGAAGCCGTTGAATCCAGAGCAAGAAATCGGATCAGATGATTCCATCTGATCCGATATTGCTCTAACCGGCAGGTCAGACCTTCCAGACGATGTTTTCGGGTGGCGGCGCCGTCGGGTCGCATTCCAGCCAGTGGCCGTTCTGCACGGACACGCCGGTCATCGCCAGGATGAAGCCCCAATGCGCCACCACGATCGCATCCCGCCAGGTCGGCAGGGCCGCCATCTCGGCGCGGAAAAGGGCCGCGCGGGCACGCACCTCGGGCTCCGGCTCCTCGATTACCGGCCACCAGATTTCGTCGATCACTGAAAAATCATGCGACGGGAAGGCCATTTCCAACTCCGTGCGCGGACTGCCGATATCGCAGGTGAAGGCATAGCGTTCCCGCGCCAGCGGATTGACCGTCACCGGCAGGCCGAGCGCCGCCGCCAGCGGGGCCGCTGTTTGCAGCGCGCGCGTATAGGGGCTGCTGATGATGTGGCGCACCGGGCGCGACGCCAGCGCCATGGCGGCGGCGGCCGCCTGTTCATGGCCGAGCGGCGTCAGTTTCGGGTCGGCGATGCCCGGATCGCGACGTGTCGCGGAGAAGTGAAGGTTGAACTCGCTTTGTCCGTGGCGAAGCAGGATCATGCGGCTGGGTCCTCACTGATATCAGCTTTGGAGTAGACGCGCCGGCCGACCTCGGCAATGGCCCCGCGGGGTCTTGGAGGGGCCGCGCTTCACCTTGGCCGTTGCGGCGGCCGCAGCGGATGCCTAAGTGATGGACGACATAGGAGCGTAAGATGCAAGGCGGCTTTCCGATTGACCTGATCCTGTTCGGCATGGTCGCTGCGTTCCTCGTGCTGCGGTTGCGTGGCGTGTTGGGCAAGCGCACCGGGTTTGAACGTCCACCGGCCGACCAGCGGGCCGTGCCACCAGGCGGCCAGCGGGCGGCGGAACCTGAAGCGCCGCGCGTTGCACCCCGCACGGGCGGCCCGAACCTGGTACTGCCCGACTCCGGGTCGCCGATCATCCAGACGCTGACCCGCATGCAGGACATCGACCCGTCGTTCGAACCGAACGGCTTCATGGCCGGCGCCGAGGGCGCCTTTCGCATGATCGTCGAGGGCTTTGCCGCCGGCGACCGGATCACTTTGCGCGCCCTGCTGTCGGACGAAACTTATGCCGGCTTCGAGGGCGCCATCACCCAGCGCGAGCAGGCCGGTGAGACACAACGGACCGAAATCCGCTCCATCCAGGAAATGGGGATCGAGGGTGCGGAGCTGCGCGGCACTATCGCCGATGTCCCGGTTCGGATCGTGTCAGACCAGGTGAACATCACGATGGGCAGCGACGGCTTGCCGGTGGCCGGCGCCGATGCGGTGACCGAGATCACCGATGTGTGGACCTTCCAGCGAGACCTCGCGTTGAAGGACCCGACCTGGCGCCTGATCGGCACCCGCCCGGCGTGATGCCCCAAGCCTGACGGCCCCGGCGGCGGGACCGCTGCCGCGTTGTTCCATTCTGGTTTGGCGTTTCGGTCTGCCGGCAGCATGCTGTCGGCATGTGGATCGGCCAAACCCCGGAAAGCGCGCCCCGGGCGCGGCGCAGAAGGCGACGCCCAGCCGCTTCGGTGGCGCGTCAGGCGCTGATCGTCTGGTGCCTCATGGGGCTGGGGGCATCGGCGCAGGGTCAGGCCACATTCCCCCCATCCTCCCTGCCCGGCTGGGACAATGAAGCCCCGGCCAAGGCCTGGGATGCCTTGATGGTGAGTTGCGCCGCTTGGGCCGGCATGCCGCCGGACCGGCCACTTATGATGGCGCGCGCGCCGAACCTGCCCGATGCGGATCCCACCGACCCGCCGCCCACCGCGCGCGCTGCCACGCCCGTCGCTTGGCGCGCGCTCTGTGAAGCCGCCGCCACGCTGGCCCGGCAAATGCCGCCGCCCGAGGCGCCGCAGCGCGGCACTACCCCCATCGCCATCGCCCAGCGCGAGGCAGTGGCCGCCGGCATCCAGGCCCGGGAGGCCGCCTTTCGCGCGCTGCTGGATGAGCATCTCGTGGCGGTACCGCTCGGCACCGGGATCCTGACCGGGTATTATGAGCCGATGTTGCGTGGCGCGCGGCAGCCCGACCTGCGCCACCGGACCCCGCTCTACGCCCGCCCATCGGCGGCGACCGAAGAACTGCCGCCCGCGGCAGCCGTGGCGGAAGCCCCACCTGGCCTGCTGCGTGCCGCGGCTGCCGCGTCGCCAGGGGCTGGTGCCTCCGCCGGGGCCTCCGCTGGGGCCTCCGCTGGGGCCTCGGCTTGGGCCGGCATACTGCGCTCGCCCTGGCCCGATGGTGCGCGGTTGCCGCGCGCGGGGGCGCTGGCGGGGCCGGCCCATGCGCCGGCGACCCCGAGCACGCGGAGCCCGGTACCGGCCGATCCGGTCGGCAAGCCCGAAACCACCGAATCCGCCTCGGCCGAACCGCTCGACGCCGCGGCCGATCCGCCATTGACGGACCTGTCTTCGGGGCACGGCCTGCCGACGACCCAAGCGGGCGGTCGGCCGCCCGCCCTGCCGTCGCGCAGCGCCATCGACGCCGGGGCGCTGGCCGGGCGGGGGCTGGAACTTGTCTACGTGGACAATGCGGCCGATGCCTTCTTCCTGCATATCCAGGGGTCCGGCCGCGTCGTACTGGCCGATGGCAAGGTGCTGCGGCTTGGCTACGCGGCGCAGAACGGCCATCCCTATGTGCCGATCGGCCGCATCCTGATGGCGCGTGGCGTGATCCCGCGTGAACGCATGTCGATGCAGGCGATCCGCGCCTGGCTGTCGGCCGCACCCCCGGCCGAGGCAGCGGCGCTGATGGCGGAAAACCCCTCCTACATCTTCTTCCGGGTGATGGAGGGTCTGCGGCCGGATGAGGGGCCACCTGGGTCGCTCGGCGTGCCGTTGATCCCCGGGCGGTCGCTGGCCGTGGACCGGGCACATGTGCCGCTCGGCGCGCCGGTGTTCCTGGTGGGGCGGGACCCGCTGACCGGGGCCGCGTTCCATCGGTTGACCATGGCACAGGACACCGGCGGCGCGATCCGCGGCCGGGCGCGCGGCGATCTGTTTTTTGGTTGGGGCGATGCGGCGGGGGAGGCTGCCGGCCGCGCGCGCGACGATGCACAGTTCTGGGTGCTGATCCCCCGCCCGGCGCCGGAACCCGATGCCACGGAAACCGCCACCGCCCCCTGATGCCCGATGCGATGGGCGTGACGCGCCGCGCGCATCGTCATAGACTGGTTTCATGTCGCAGACCCGGCCGCGCGTCGCCCTTTTCGTCACCTGCCTTGTGGACCTGTACCGGCCCACGGTCGGCTTCGCGGCCATACGGCTGCTGGAAGCCTCCGGCTGCACGGTGGAGGTCCCACCTGCCCAGGCCTGCTGCGGCCAGCCGGCCTATAATTCCGGCGATCGCGCGACGGCGCGGGACATCGCGCGCGGGGTGATCGACGCCTTCCTGGGGTATGACTACGTGGTCGTGCCGTCGGGGTCTTGTGGCGGCATGGTGTCGCACCACTACGCCGGGCTGTTCGCCGACGACGACCCCGATTATCGCGGCCGGGCCGAGGCGTTGGGCGCCAAGACCTTCGAACTCGTGGCCTTCCTGACCGACGTGCGGGGCATGACGCGCGTCGCCGCGACCTATGACGGCGCCGTCACCTACCACGACAGTTGTTCGGGGCTGCGCGAATTGGGCATCAAGGCGCAGCCGCGCGCGCTGCTGGCGGGGATGCCGGGGCTGACCCTGCGAGAGATGACGGACCCCGAAATCTGCTGCGGCTTTGGCGGCACGTTCTGCGTGAAGTACCCCGAGATCAGCACCCGCATGGTCAGCGACAAGGTGCGCGACATCGCCGCGACCGGCGCCGATACGCTGCTTGCGGGCGACATGGGCTGCCTGCTGAACATGGCCGGGCGGCTCGCGCGGGAGGACAGCCCCGTCAAGGTTCGCCACGTGGCCGAGGTCCTGGCCGGCATGACCGGCGACGTCGCCCCAATCGGGCAGATGCGGCGGCCATGAGTGCGGCGCGCAAGCCCCCGACTGCGTCCCTGGCCGGGCCGGGCTTCAGCCACATCCCGCCAGCCCAGATGGCGGCCCTGCTCGGCCCCGTCGCCACGCCGGCGGCGCTGGCCGATTTTGCGGCTTCCTGGGCGCGGTTGGAAACCGATGGGTTCATGGCCGATGGCGGGCGCTATCGTCGCCGCCGCCATGCCAATTTCGCCGTGACGCCGGGTGTCGCGGGCCAGGTTCGCGGTGCGCATCGGGCGCATTTCCAGGCCAGCGTGCACAATACCCTGAACGGCGGAGTGGACCGCTGGTTCGCCCCGGTCGAGGACGCCGTGGCCGACTCGGCCATCCTGGGCGGATTGCTGGCGTTGGGCCGGAATGCCGCCGACGAACTGTTCGGCGCAGGCGCCTGGTTCGTCGAGATGCACCAGTTCCGCATCCAGGCCGCGGCCGGCACCCCCGGCTACCCGACGCCCGAAGGCGTGCATCAGGATGGCGTCGATCTGGTCATGATCGCGATGGTCGCGCGGACCAACCTGGCCGGCGGCGAGACGCTGGTCGCTGGCCTCGACAATGCGCCGCTGGCCCATTTCACCCTCGATGGGATGCTGGACACCGCGCTGCTGGACGACACCCGGGTGCGCCATGGCGTCAGCCCGGTGGCGCCAGCCGCACCGGACCTGCCATCGTGCCGCGACGTGCTGGTGCTGACCTGGAAACGGGCCTGATTTCTCTACAGCAGATTGCGATCGGCTGGAATCATCTGATCGAAATTTGTGCTCTAGAGCAATATCGGATCAGATGGAATCATCTGATCCGATTTCTTGCTCTAGATTCAACGGCTTCTAGAGCACGAGATCGATCCACTTGGATCGATCGTGCTCTAGACCGCCGCGCGGCTGCCGAAGATTGCCGTGCCGACGCGGATATGGGTGGCGCCAAAGCGGATCGCCGTTTCGAAATCGCCGCTCATCCCCATCGACAGCAGCGGCAGGCCGCGGCGCGCGGCGCAGTCGGCCAGCCAGGCGAAATGTGGCGCCGGATCGGCCTCGGCCGGCGGGATGCACATCAGCCCCGAGAGGACCAGGCCATGTTCGTCGCGGCAGGCCGCGCAGAAGGCTTCGGCCTCGGCGCGGGGGATGCCGGCCTTTTGCGGTTCGTCGCCGGTGTTGACCTGCACGAACAGGCCGGGCGTGCGGCCGGTCACGACGATGGCGGCGGCGATGGCGGCGGCCAGCCGCGGGCGGTCCAGGCTTTCGATGACATCGGCGACCGCGACCGCATCGCGCGCCTTGTTGGTCTGCAACCCGCCGATCAGATGCAGCCGCAGGGCGGGGTGATCGCCGCGCACGGCCGGAAACTTGGCCGTGGCTTCCTGCACCCGGTTTTCGCCAAAGACCGTCTGCCCGGCGGCCAGCGCTTCGATCACCGCCTCGGCCGGGTTGGTCTTGGAGACGGCGACCAGGGTGATACCGGCGGGATCGCGCCCGGCCTGGGCGCAGGCCGTGGCGATGCGGTCGCGGAGGCGGGCCAGATTGTCGGCGATGCTGTTCATGGGCGGGTTCCGTGAGCGATGGGCGGACCCTATGGGCGGCGGCGCGGCGGCTCAAGTCACCCGGGCCGGGCTGGCCCCGGCTGTGGTTGCTGGGCGATGCGGCACGGCTGCCGGATGCGCGGGCGGCGGCGGCCAGGTTGCCCGGGCCGCGTGGCGGCGCCGGGGTGGTGGCGCGCGACCAGGCGCCCGGGGTCTTGGCCGGGCTGGCGCGGCTGTGCCGGGCACGGGGGCGGGTGATGCTGGTGGCCGCCGACGGCCGGGCGGCGCTGCGGTTTCGCGCCGGGCTGCATGTGCCGGATCGTCGCGCCGTGACGGGGCTGTTGCCCTTTCTGCTGGCGCGGCGCGGCGGCGCGCCCTGGGCGCGGCTGACCGTTGCGGTGCATGGCCGCGCGGGGGTCGCGCGCGGATGGCGGTTGCGCGCCGATGCGGCGCTGGTGTCGCCGGCCTTTGCCACGCCCAGCCATCCGGGCGACCCGGCGCTTGGTTCGCATCGCTGGGCGCGGTTGGCGGCGGCCTGCCGCAGGCGGGGGCTGTCGGCGATCGCCCTGGGGGGCGTGTCGGCGGCGACGGCCAGGCGGTTGCCCCGATCGGCTGGGGGGCTGGCAGCAATCGATGCGCTGGCGCGTTGATGCAGGACGGCAACAGGGCGCTGTGGCAATCTGGACACAGTGTCTCAAGGATGTCGCGCCGGGGGTAACAGCGCCATTGCCGCCCCTCCATCCACTGGGCCATTGTCCTTTCAGATTCAGCCACCCCCACTGTGGGGGCGAGCACCCTGGGGGGGGCGGGCGGATCAATCATTGCCAGGGGAACCTGGCGCCTGAGGAGGATTTGGGTATGCGCAAGCTTCTACTTGGCACCACGGCGGTGGCCGCGGCCTCCCTGTTCGGCGCAACGTACGCGTCGGCACAGGAAGCCCCGACCGTTCGTATCGGTGGTTATTTCGAATTTTCGGGTGCCTACATCAGCGACAATATCGACCGTATCAACCCCACCCGTCCGTTCAGCCGCTCGAAGGTCGATTTCCGTTCCGACCTGGAGATCGTGGTGACCGTCGCCGGCAAGGCCGCCAACGGTCTCACCTACGGCGCGCAGATCGAAATGCAGATGGACAACCAGCCCAGCGCCTCGGGCAGCGGCATTTTCGACACCGACGAGGCCTGGATGTTCATCTCCAGCCCGACCCTCGGCACGCTGCAGGCCGGTGACCAGGACAGCGCCGGCAACCAGCTCGCCGTCGGCCCGTCCAACTTCACCGCCGGTGGCGTCGGTGGCATCTTCGACGACTTCCTCGCCGGCCAGCCCTCGATCGTCACGAACATCAACGACGGCAACGACGCGACGAAGATCATCTACCTGTCGCCGCAGTTCTTCGGCTTCGACTTCGGCGTTTCCTACGCACCGAACGCGGGCGAGGGCGAGCGACAGAACGTTCTGAGCGGTGCGTTCCAGCGTGACAAAAGCTTCCTGCAGAACGAAGTCAGCGGTGGCGTGCGTTACCGCGGGACCGTCGGCGGCATCGGCCTTTCGGCAAGCTTCAGCGGCATGTCGGCCGAAGAGCCCAAGTTCACTTTTCCCTCCGGTGCTCGGATCAACGATAGCAGGAACATCACCGCCTATACTGCGGGCCTGAGCCTGACGGCCTTTGGCCTTACGGTCGCCGGCGATTACACCTTTGGCAATTTCTCGGGCAACAGCGCCGGTCGGGCGCCCCTGGCCAGGGGCCGTGACCAGAGCGATGCCTATACGCTCGGCGTGCTCTACACCATCGGTGCGGTTCGCATCGGCGGCTTCTACGGCCAGGCGACCCAGGACAATGGTCCCGGCGTCGGCGATCGTACCCAGACCGTTTACGGCATCGGCGCTGACTACACGCTCGCCCCCGGCCTGGCGCTGTTCACCAACCTGTCGCGCCTCGTCGACAAGAACAGCCCGGACAGCACGGCAGCCAACCGCCTGTTGGGCCGCAGCCGTGATGCGGATGTGTTCATCGTCGGTTCGCGCCTCGCGTTCTGATCCGGAGCCGGCCTGTTTCGCGGGCCGGCCCCGTCCCTTGGCAAAGGCGGCAGAGCATTCTGCCGCCTTTGTGCTTTGCGGGGTGCCACGTCGCGTCTAAGACAGCAGCGCGAGACCGGGTCACCGGAGCCCCCATGAATGCGAGACACACTGTGAGAATCAGCCTCCTTGGCCTTACGCTGCTCCTGCTGCTGGGGGCCTGCTCCACGGACAGTGCCAATTTCCGGGTCCCGCGACTCGATGAGTACAATGACGACAGCCGCCGCGCGCGCGTGCGGGGGCGCCTGGGTGGCGAGGATGGCATCCTGCTGTTCGGTACCGACCGCTCGGCCAATCGGCCTGGCGCGTCGGATCAGGGGAGCGGCATCGGCGTCAACGCCTTCCTGTGGCGCGCGACGCTGGACACGCTGTCCTTCATGCCACTGGCCTCGGCCGATCCGTTCGGCGGCGTGGTGATCACAGACTGGTACGCGCCGCCGGCGGCGCCGAACGAACGCTTCCGGGCAACCGCCTATATCCTGGGGCGGCAGTTGCGGTCGGATGGCGTGCGGGTCGTGGTGTTCCGTCAGGAATTGCGCGGCAATACCTGGGTCGACTCGCCGGTCAGCGCCAGCACCGGGTCGGAGATGGAGGACAAGGTCCTCGCCCGCGCACGGGAATTGCGCGGCCAGAACGCCGCGGGCTGACGAAGCGCCCGGGGCGGCCTTCCCTTGTCGCCGTGCGCGCCGTAATCGTGGCGCTGCAACACGCGCAAACGGCCCGATGAACGACAGTCCTGCCCCCGCCCGCTACGATTTCGCCGCTGCCGAGCCGCGCTGGCAGGCCGCCTGGGAGGAACGCGGGATTGCCGCGGTGCCCGACGTGCCGCCCCCCGGCGCCGCGAAATACTACGTTCTTGAAATGTTCCCCTACCCCAGTGGCAAGATCCACATGGGGCATGTGCGGAATTACACGCTGGGCGACGTTGTCGCGCGGTACAAGCGCGCCCGCGGGCATCTGGTGATGCACCCGATGGGTTGGGACGCCTTTGGCCTGCCGGCCGAAAACGCCGCCCGCGAACGTGGCGTACATCCGGCCGCCTGGACATACGCCAACATCGCGGCGATGCGGGCGGAATTGAAGCGCATGGGCCTGTCGATCGACTGGTCCCGCGAATTCGCCACCTGCGACCCAGAATACTACGGCCAGCAGCAGGCGCTGTTCCTGGAATTCCTGGCCAAGGGGCTGGTCGGGCGGCGGGAATCCTGGGTGAACTGGGACCCCGAGGACAATACCGTCCTGGCCAATGAACAGGTGATCGACGGCCGTGGCTGGCGGTCCGGCGCGCCGGTCGAGAAGAAGAAACTGTCGCAGTGGTTCTTCGCGATCACCCGCTACGCGCCGGAACTGCTGGCGGCGCTGGACGGGCTTGATCGCTGGCCCGACCGCGTGAAGACCATGCAGGCCAATTGGATCGGCCGCAGCGAGGGCGCGCGGGTGCGCTTTGCCATGGCCGAACCGGTCGAGGGCACCGCCGAGGTCGAGGTCTTCACCACCCGCCCGGACACGCTGTTCGGCATGTCCTTCATCGCGGTCGCCGCCGAGCATCCGTTGGCCGCCGCAGCGGCGCGCCAGAATGCGCAGGCAGCGGCTTTCATCGCCGAATGCCGCGCGATGGGCACCAGCGAGGTCGCCATCGAGCAGGCGGAAAAGCGCGGCTTCGACACCGGCTTTTCGGTGCTGCATCCGTTCACCGGAAAGCCCCTTCCGGTCTGGATCGCCAATTTCGTGCTGATGGAATACGGCACTGGCGCGATCTTTGGCTGCCCGGCCCATGACCAGCGCGACCTGGATTTCGCCCGCAAGTACGGGCTGGATGTCACGGTGGTGGTCGGCACGGAGGCGGTTAGTGATACAGCCTTCACCGATGATGGGCTGTTGACCAATTCGGGCTTCCTCGACGGCTTGGACGTCGCCGCCGGCAAGCGGGCCGCCATCGCGGCGTTGGAGGCCCAAGGGGCCGGCCAGGGCGTGGTGAACTGGCGGCTGCGCGACTGGGGCGTGTCGCGCCAGCGGTATTGGGGCTGCCCGATCCCGGTCGTGCATTGCGACGACTGCGGCGTGGTGCCCGTCGCGGCCGCCGACCTGCCGGTGCGCCTGCCGGAAGATGTGGATTTCTCGCGGCCGGGCAATCCGCTTGACCATCACCCGACCTGGAAGCACGTGGCCTGCCCAGCCTGCGGCACGCCGGCGCGGCGGGAGACGGATACCTTCGATACCTTCGTCGATAGCTCATGGTATTTCGCGCGATTCTGCTCGCCCAAGGCCGATGTGCCCGTGGTGCGGGCGGCGGTGGATGCCTGGTTGCCGGTGGACCAGTATATCGGCGGCATCGAGCACGCGATCCTGCACCTGCTGTATTCACGCTTCTTTACCCGCGCGATGCGGGAGGCTGGCGAGGTCG
The DNA here is from genome assembly GCA_038249305.1 of Acetobacterales bacterium. Lineage (GTDB taxonomy): Bacteria > Pseudomonadota > Alphaproteobacteria > Acetobacterales > Acetobacteraceae > Humitalea. The sequence continues at coordinate 10,593 of JBBRWI010000038.1, read as the reverse complement.
GCATTTCCGAGCCTTTTGCCGGGCTGTTCACGCAAGGCATGGTGACCCATGCATCGTTCAAGGGCGCGGATGGGCGGTGGCTCTACCCGACCGAGGTCGAGGTGCTGGGCCAGGGCACCGCGGTGCATCGCGAAACCGGCGAGGTCGTGTCCATCGGCCGCGTCGAGGCGATGAGCAAATCCAAGCGCAACACGATCGATCCGGGCGCGATCATCGAGCGCTACGGCGCGGATACGGCCAGATGGTTCATCCTGTCGGACAATCCGCCGGAACGGGACATGGAATGGACCGAGGGCGGGGTTGCCGGCGCCTATCGTTTCAGCCAGCGCATCCATCGCCTGGTCTGCGGCGCCGACCTGCCGCCGCCGGAGGCGCCCATGCCAGAGGTGGAGGGGGCTGCGAGGCAGTTGCGCCAGGTGAGCCATCGCGGCATCGCGGCTGTGACCGAGGCGTTGGAGACCTTTGCCTTCAACGTCGCCGTCGCCCGCATCCATGAATTGGCCAACGCGATCGGCGACAGCACGGTGCAAGGCGTCCCCCGTCGGGAGGCGCTGGAGACGCTGTGCCGGCTGTCCGCGCCGATGATGCCGCATCTGGCCGAGGAATGCTGGTCGCTGCTGCGGCCCGGCCAGGCGTCGCTGCTTGCGGAATTGCCGTGGCCGGAGGCGGACCCGGCGCTGCTGGCGGCCGATACGATGATCATCGCCATCCAGGTCATGGGCAAGCTGCGCGCCACCCTGGAAGTGCCGGTCGGCCTGGCCGAGGCGGAGATATTTGCCCTGGCCGAGGCGGACGAGAACGTGCAGCGTGCCATCGCTGGCAAGCCGATCAGGAAACGCATTCATGTCCCGGGCCGGATCGTCAATTTTGTTGCGTGAGCATCGGCTGACCCGCCGTGGGCTGCTGGGCCTGGCTGCGGCCGCCGGGCTTGGCGGCTGTGGCTTTCGGCCTCTCTATGCGCCGGAGGGCGCGTCATCCGCGCCTGATTACGAGGAGCGGGTCAGCCGCGAACTGGCCGCCGTGCAGGTTGCGTGGCAGGGGGAGCGGACGGGGCAGTTGTTCCGCCGGGCCTTGCAGCAGAAGCTCAACCCGCGCGGCGGCGGCATCGCGGCGCGGTATGAAATCAGGACCTCTTTGCAGATCGCCGCCGACCCGCTGGGTTTCCGGCGGGACGGGACGCTGTCCCGGGTGCGATACAATGGCGCGGCACCATGGACCCTGGTCGTGCTGGGGACACCGCCCACCGCTCTGGCGACAGGGCGGGCGCGGACGTTCGAATCCTATGACCTGCTCGACAATCAGTTCTTCGCCTCGGATTTCGCGCGGGAGGAGGCGGAGCGCCGCCTTGTCGAAATCCTTTCGGATGACATCGTGACGCGGTTGGCGCTGTATTTCCGTAGCCAGCCGGTGGGCTGACCCGAGTGGCGCGGCTTGACGCGCGCCGGGTGCCCGCGGTGCTGGCCGATCCGACGGCCTGGCGGCTCATCCTGTTGCACGGGGAGGATCAGGGCCTGGTGCAGGAGCGCAGTGCTGCGTTGATCGCAGCGGTGCTCGGCGGCGATGATCCGTTCCGCTTCGCTGAATTGTCGCGCGAGGCGGCGGCGCGGCCGGGCGCGCTCATCGCCGAAACGACCGCTGGCGCACTGACCGGGGGGCGGCGCGTCGTGCGAGTGCGCGATGCGACCGATGCGCTGGCCCCCGCAATGAGAGCCGCGCTGGCCGCCCCTGGCGAAGCGCTGATCCTGGCCGAGGCCGGAGCCCTGAAGAAGCGCTGCAAGTTGCTCGACCTGGTGGAGGCCGCACCCGATGCCTGCGGGATTCTCTGCGCGCCGGAACGTGGCGAAGCGCTGACCGCGACCCTGCGCCGGATGTTTGCGGATGAGGGCGTCACGGTCGACGCTGCGGCGCTGGAATGGATCGCGGCCCGCGCGGCAGACGACCGGCAGGCGGTGCGGCGGGAGGTGGAGCGGCTGTCGCTCTTTGCCGGGCGGGGGGGCGTCCTCGATGAGGCAGCGTTGCAGGCCAGCGCGGGCGGCGATGGCAGCGGCCCCGACCTGGACGATGCGCTTGCCGCGGCGATGATCGGCGATGTCGCGGAGACGGATCGGGCCGTGGCGGGCATGTTTGCCGATGGTGCGGCGGCCGTTACCGTGTTGCGGGCCGTCCTGCGGCACCTGGGGCGTTTGCGGGAGGCGGCCGTTGCGATCGAGCGCGGGTCCAGCCCAGCCGATGCCATGGCGGGACTACGGCCCCCCGTGTTCGGGCGGGGCCAGGCAGCGTTCGGCCAAGCGCTGCGGCGATGGTCCCCGGCGACCCTGGCCGCGGCGTCCCAGGCAGCGCTTGATGCGGAAGAGCGGGCCAAGAGCGGGGGCACGGGCCGGCCGCCGGTGCCTGACGCGGCGATGGCGCGGCAGTTGTTGCTGGCCCTGGCAGCCCGGGCCGCGGCGCGCTCGTCGCGCCAGGGCTAGTCCGGCATTAACAGGCGCAAAAGCCCCTCCAGCTGGTCAAGATCGCCGTAGTGCAGCGTCAGGCGCCCGCCCCGGCCGGCGCGGCGCAGTTCGACCTTGATGCCGAGGCGAGTCGTCAGATCGCGGACAACAGCCTGGGCATCGGTATCTCGCCCGCGTTCGACGTGTTCGGGGCGGGGCGCCTGGTTCGCCAGTGCTTCGGCCTGGCGCACGTTGAGGCCCTTCGCCACGACCAGGGCCGCCAATCGCGCGGGTTCCGGCGCGGTAAGCAAGGCACGCGCGTGGCCCGCCGAAATCCGGCCGTCGGCCAGCATGTCCCGCACCGCGACCGGCAATCCCAGCAGACGCAAGGTGTTGGCGACGTGACTGCGCGATTTGCCGACAGACTGACCGAGGGCTTCCTGCGTCAGGCCGAATTCGCCGATTAGGCGTTGGTAGCCTTGCGCTTCCTCGACGGCATTGAGGTCCTGGCGCTGAAGGTTCTCGACCAGTGCCGCCGCCATGGCGGTGCGGTCGTCGAGGTCGCGGACGATGACCGGCACGTCGTGCAGTTGCACCAGTTGGGCGGCGCGCCAACGGCGTTCGCCCCCGATGATCTGGAACTGACCGGGGTTGCCGGGTTTTGGACGGACCAGGATCGGTTGCAGTACGCCATGCGCACGGATCGATACGGCCAGATCGGCAAGTTCGGGCTGGGAGATCGGCCCGCGGGGCTGGAAGGGTCCTGGCTCCAACGCTGTGACCGAAAGACTGCGCGGCGTGAGCTCGGTGTCGGCTGCCGCTTCCCCAAGCAGCGCCGACAGCCCCATGCCAAGCCGCGGCGGCTTGCGCCCGCTCATCCGGCACCGCGGGCGAGGCGGCGTTCGCGGCGCAGGAACTCCGCGGCCAGTTCGACATAGGCCTGCGCACCTGCCGAGCGAATGTCGTAGAGCAGCACAGGCAGGCCATGCGACGGGGCCTCGGTGATGCGGATATTGCGTGGGATCACGGTCTGGAACACCTCATCCTTGAAATGGGCGCGCACATCGGCGGCGACGGCGACTGACAGGTTGTTCCGGCGGTCGTACATGGTCAGCACGATACCCTCGATGGCAAGGCGCGGGTTCAGGCTGCGGCGAACGCGTTCGATCGTACGGGTCAGGGCGGAGACGCCTTCGAGAGCGAAGAACTCGGTTTGCAGCGGCACCAGCACGGCGTCGGCCGCCACCAGGGCGTTCAGGGTCAGCAGGCCGAGGGAGGGCGGGCAGTCGATGATGATGTGGTCATAAGGCGCCAGGGCGTCGGCCGCCCGGTCCAGGCATGCGGTCAGCCGAAATTCGCGTGCGGGCAGGTCGACCATCTCGATCTCGGCCCCCGCGAGGTCGGAGTCGGCCGGCAATACGGACAGGGTTGGGATTCGCGTGGCCCGCAGCAGATCTGTCAGCGGATGGCTGCCAAGGAGCGCCGCGTAGGTTCCGGCGCCGCGTTCGCTACGTGGCAAGCCAAGGCTGGTAGAGGCATTGCCCTGAGGGTCGAGGTCGATCAGCAGCACGCGCTTGCGGCTGGCCAGGGCCGTGGCGAGGTTGACCGCCGTCGTGGTCTTGCCCACGCCGCCTTTTTGGTTCGCGACGACGATGCGGCGCGGTTGCTTGGCGTCAGGGGCCGGCACGGCGGATCCTGGAAATGCGGAAGATAGTGGATGCGGGGTTGGTTCGGCTCGGGAAGCGTTCCATTGCCATGTGCCAGTCGCCGCGCACCGCAGTCAACTCGGCTTCCGCAGTTCGCCCTTTGGGAAACACCGCCACTCCGTCCGGTGCGAGTAGGCGTTCCGCGAAGCCGAGCAGATGGCCAAGCGGCGCCAGTGCCCGCGCGGTGAGAACCCCAAGCGGTGGTAGGATCACGTTTTCGATCCGTGTCGTATGGACCTGGACGTGAGGCAGACCAATTTCGCCTGCGGCGGCGATCAGAAAGGCAGCCTTGCGCCGGTCGATTTCCACCAAGTGCCAGGGCCGTTCGGACATGCATGCCAGCACCAGCCCAGGAAAGCCCGCACCTGAACCCAGGTCGGCTGCGGGCGAGGAGCCTGGTGGCAGCAGGTCGTTCAGTTGGGCGGAGTCGACCACATGGCGTTGCCATAAGGTGTCGTTATCTGCCTTGGCCACCAAGTTGATGCGCTGGTTCCAGCGCAGCATCAGGTCGAACAACTGCTCCGTCCTGGTAGCCCGTTTCACGTGAAACACGCGTCCGCCCGGCGCAGATGCACCGCAAGTGCTGCTAGGGCCGCCGGCGTGACCCCGGCGATGCGCCCTGCGGCCCCAAGCGTTGGTGGGCCACCCTGGGCAAGCCGCTGTTGCATTTCGCGCGACAAGCCGGGGATCATTGCGAAGTCCAGGCCGCGCGGCACAGGCAATCGTTCTTCGCGCCGGATTAGTGCCAGTTCATCAGCTTGCCGGTCCAGGTAGGGCGCGTAGAGGGCCTCTGTGCGCAGATGCGTCTGCACGTTGGCGGAAAGATCCTGGAGCCAAGGTGCGAGGCGGACTACGGCATCCCAGGGCGCGTCGGGCAGGCCTGCAGCGTCGAGGATGCTCCGCGGTCGGCCATCCTGATTAACCGGCACACCGGCAGTCTGAAGGGTGGACGGACTATGCTGTTCAAGCCGCGCGCGAGCTGTCGCATCGCGTACGGCGACCGCAAACCTCTGGTGCCGCTGCGCTCGCTCCGCCCCGACGCAGCCCCAGCCGATACCCGTATCCGTAAGACGCAGACCGGCGTTGTCGGCACGCAGCGACAGCCGATGTTCGGCCCGCGCGGTCAGCATGCGATAGGGTTCCGACACACCTTGCATCGTCAGGTCGTCGGCCAAGACGCCAATATATGCTTCCGATCGGGTCAGAACGCGGGGTGACGTGTCGCCTGAAGCTAAGGCGGCAGCGTTGATGCCCGCCATGATTCCCTGGGCGGCCGCCTCCTCATAGCCGGTGGTTCCGTTGATCTGCCCGGCCAGGAGCAGCCCCGGAATTCGCTTGAGTTCGAAACTCGGAAGCAGACAGCGCGGATCGACGTGGTCGTATTCCACCGCATAGCCCGCCCTCAGGATCGCAGCACGTGACAGTCCAGGAATGGCCGCAATCATGGCCGCCTGGACATCCTCCGGCAGGCTTGTGGAAATACCATTCGGATAAACTGTGTGGTCATCCAGGCCCTCCGGCTCCAGGAAGATCTGGTGCCGTTCCCGATCTGCAAAGCGAACCACCTTATCCTCGATCGACGGGCAATACCGGGGACCGACGCCCTGAATCCGGCCCGCATGTACCGGACCACGTGCCAGGTTCGCAGTGATGATCCGATGCACCTCAGGCGTGGTCCAAGTGATGCCACATCGGATTTGCCGATTCCGGATGACATCGGTCATCCACGAAAGCGGCTCAGGGACCGGGTCGCCGGCCTGCATCTCCAGCGCCGCCCAGTCGACTGTCCGCCCGTCAAGTCGAGGTGGCGTGCCGGTCTTCAGGCGGCTGAGCGGCAAGCCCAGGCTGCGCAGGGTATCGGCCAGGCCAACGGACGCCGCTTCCCCCACCCGACCCGCTGGGGTGGCGCGATCGCCTACATGAATCACGCCACGCAGGAAGGTACCCGTCGTGACCACAGCGGCCCCGCACACGATGCGCCGACCATCGCCCAGAAGGATGGCGGCGAGGCGACCGGATCGGTCGAGATGCAATCCTTCGACCGCCCCCTCCGCGATTGTCAACCCGTGCGTCTCTCGCAACAGCCCCTGGATCGCCTCACGGTAAAGGCGTCGGTCCGCTTGCACTCGTGGCCCGCGGACGGCGGGTCCCTTGCTGCGATTGAGCAGCCGGAAGTGGATGCCGGCCTGATCGGCGGCGCGCGCCATCAGCCCGTCTAGGGCATCCACCTCCCGCACCAGATGACCCTTGCCGATCCCGCCGATTGCCGGATTGCACGACATCTCACCCACCGTCACGGCCTTGTGGGTCACCAGTAATGTGGACGCGCCGCAACGTGCCGCGGCGGCGGCGGCCTCCGTGCCTGCATGGCCACCGCCCACCACGACCACGTCGTACCTATCCATCATACACAGTCTATAACCCCCCTACTTGCCGATGCAGAAGTCCCTGAAAATAGCGTCCAACACCGCGTCAGTGCTGCCTTGCCCGGTAATCCGAGCCAACGACCGACGCGCCGCGCGCAGACACTCCGCTACCATCTCTGGTAGGTCCGCCGCGCGCGCGGCCAAAAGCCAGCCGCAGGCCTCGCGCACCGCCGCCGTGTGCCGCGGACGAGACAGCGTCGCGATCTTGGTCACGCCAGCCAAGGATCGGACTTCGCGGCGCAATAGTTCGCTGAACTGATCGAGACCCTCACCCGTCAACGTCGAAATCGCCAGCAAACCACCCCGACACCCACCGAGATCGGCTTTGCTGGAGACCCTCACGGCACGGCCACTGATCACCGGGAATATCTCGGCCGAAGCAACATCCGGCGACGTCATCAGAATGATGAGGTCTGCTTCGTCAGCCTTCATCAGGGCGCGGCGCATCCCTTCGATCTCGATTTCGTCATCGGTCTGCCGGATACCCGCCGTATCGGCCAGTATCACTGGCGTGCCCTCGATATCCAGCCGCACCTCAATGATATCGCGCGTCGTCCCGGGCTGCCGCGCGACAATGGCTGCATCGGAACCGGCCAGATGATTCAACAGAGAGGATTTTCCGACATTCGGCGCGCCCAGGATGACAATCCTGACACCAGCGCGCAGGCGGCGCACCTGGTCCGCCTCGTCCAGGTGCCGTATCATGGTTTGTTGCAAATCGACAATATTGGTCCTGACCGTAGCTTCCAGTGTGGTCGGCAGGTCTTCGTCAGCGAACTCGATGCTTGCCTCTTGGTGTGCCAGCAGCGTCAGCAGACGCCCGTCCCAACGCCCGATCGCCTCAGCTAAGCCGCCGCTCGCCTGCCGGAGCGCCTGGCGACGCTGCCCTTCGGTCTCGGCAGCGATGAGGTCCGCTATCCCTTCGGCCGCAGTCAGGTCGAGCTTACCATGCAGAAACGCTCGGCGTGAAAACTCCCCCGGTTCCGCAGGCCGACACCCGAGCATCACCAAGGCGTCTGTCACAGCAGCAACCACGGCGATGCCGCCATGCACCTGGAGTTCAACGATATCCTCGCCGGTGGCTGACCAGGGGCCGGGAAACCAAAGGACAAGTCCGTGGTCAATGTCCTCAAAGCCGCCGGGTCGGCGAAGGGTTCGGACCATTGCCCTGCGGGCCGGCGGTTTATCTCCGATCAGGGGGGCCATTCGTTCCGCACAGCCAGCACCGGACACACGGATGATGGCAACCGGGCTCGCCACCGAACCTGTCGCAAGTGCAAAAATGATCCCGCCGTGTTCCACGTGAAACGCTTCAGCTCTTGGGTGGTGGCACGTCGTGCTCTGTCAGCAAAAGTCGCGTAACCCTCCGGCCCTGAAGCACGTGTATATCCAGAATCTCATCGATGTCGGCCGTGCAGGTTGGTCGATACCAGACACCTTCAGGATAAATCACAACGCTCGGTCCGAACTCACAACGTTCCATGCAACCGGCACTGTTGACGCGCGATTGGCCAACGCCAAGCTCCTTCATCCGCGCCTTCATGTAGTCGCGCAGTTTTTCGCTGCCAGCCGCCGCGCAAGAGCCACGGGGATGCCCGTCAGGGCGCTTATTGCAGCACACGAATATGTGGCAGGTGTAGAAAGGCGGCGGATCGATGTCGTTCACAAAAACCCCCTTCAGCGTTCCCTCACCTTTACAGGCAGACGACCTGAACGCGCCATGCTTGACGAGCCGTGGGAAATGGCGCCCAAACGCCGACGATCAGGATATGATGCGACAAGTTAGCCTCCATACGCCGCTGGGTGAGATCACGCTCTTCGCTTCGGCACATGGGCTGATGGCGTTGGAGTGGGGCCGTGGCGGCGGCGCAGGGCTGGAAGTACCCGAGGATCATATCCTGCAGGAGGCGAAACGCCAGCTTGATGCTTTCTTCGATGGCGATCTGCACCGCTTTGATCTGCCGTTGACACCCGCAGGCACCGCATTTCAGCTTAAAGTCTGGGCCTGTCTGCGGACTATCCCGTCCGGTGAAACACGGACATATGGCGATGTCGCCACCGTCGTTGGAACCGCACCCCGTGCCATCGGTCAGGCGAATGCCCGCAACCCGTTGCCCATCTTCATCCCATGTCATCGTGTCACCGCACGCCTGGGAGACATAGGTGGCTACTCGGCCGGTGACGGCGTTTCCACAAAGAAATGGTTGCTTTCCCATGAAGCGCGCATGCGCCATGGCGGTGTCCAACTGCCTAACCAGGATCTGAAGACATGACACGTGCGATGCGCATCCATCAACATGGCGGGCCTGAGGTGCTGTCCTGGGATGAAGTGCCCATGCCCACCCCAGGGCCTGGTGAAGCGCTGATCCATCAGCACGCGGTCGGGCTGAACTACATCGACGTCTATTTCCGCACCGGGCTCTACAAACTCCCTTCACTGCCGGCGACGATCGGGATGGAGGCCGCCGGCGTCGTCGAGGCGATTGGTGAAGGGGTCACAGAAATCGCCGTTGGGGACCGCGTGGCTTATGCCTCCGGGCCCGTCGGTGCCTATGCCGAAGCCCGCACCATCAAGGCCGATCGTCTGGTTCGCCTGCCGGATACGATCTCCTTCGAACAGGGCGCCGCGATGATGTTGCAGGGGATGACGGCCCAATACCTCCTGCGACGCACCTTCCGCGTCCAGGCCGGCCAGACGATCCTGGTCCATGCCGCGGCCGGCGGTGTCGGGCTGATCCTGTGCCAATGGGCCAAGGCCCTGGGCTGCACAGTCATCGGCACCGTGTCCACGCCGGCCAAGGCTGCCCTCGCCACGGCGCATGGCGCCGATCACATCATCCTGACAACTGAAGACCTGCCCTCGCGCGTCAAGGACATCACGGCCGGCGCCATGTTGCCTGTTGTATACGACAGCATCGGTCGGGATACCTGGGATGCGTCGCTGTCAAGCTTGGCGCCGCTCGGCATGATGGTGTCCTACGGAAGCGCTTCCGGCCCCGTACCGCCCTTCGATATCGGCATCCTGGCCTCCAAGGGCTCGCTCTTCGTAACGCGCCCGACACTGGCGACCTATACCGCCAAGCGTGAAGAGCTTGTCGAGGCCGCCTCCGACCTATTCTCAGCCGTCACGTCTGGCGCCGTACAGATCCGGGTGAACCAGACGTGGCCATTGAGGGATGCAGCCAAGGCGCATCAAGCGCTGGAAGCGCGCCAGACCACAGGAAGCACTGTCTTTCTCGTGTAATGCCAAAAAAATCTCCGCTTTTTCCGGTTAACGCCAAGATTACTTAGACGGTGTCACACGCGGCAAGAAAAACCGCGTGGCCGAAAAATTCTTTTTGATCAAAAAAACCGCTCTATTGCCCGTCAGAGCGAATAATCTCCATCAGCCGCCCGACATTGCCGGGCGGCGTCTGCGGCACCAGCCCATGCCCCAGGTTGAAGATCGACGGCCTGCCGCGCAGCGCCTCCATGACACGCCGTGCGCCCACCTCCAGCGCTGCCCCACCAGCGACAACGGCAAGCGGATCAAGATTGCCCTGGACCGCGATCGAAGCCGGTACCGCGGCAGCAGCCCAGACCGGATCCATCGTGGTGTCCATGCTCACGCCCTGCACGCCAGTCCTGACGGCATAGGACGGCAGCGACGCGCCCGACATGCGCGGAAAGCCGATGATGGGGACCTGTGGCCTGCTGGTGCGTAGCGCCGCCACGATACGGGTCGTGGGTCCGACCACCCAGCGCTCGAAGCCATCGGGCGGCAATACGCCGGCCCAGGAATCGAACAGCATCAGGATCTCGGCACCGGCATCGACCTGCGCCTCCAGGTACGCGACGGTCGAGGCTTCGAGCACGGCGATCAACTGGGCGAACAGCACCGGATCGCGATGCGCCAGCAGCCGTGCCGCCGGGAACTCCCCACCGCCCCGACCGTCAACCATGTAGCAGGCAACGGTAAAAGGGCTGCCGGCAAAGCCGATCAGCGCCGTGCTGGGGTAATCCCGGTCCAAGGCGCTGCGCAACCGGCTGACC
>JBBRWI010000037.1:0-20743 GCA_038249305.1 Acetobacterales bacterium | reverse complement strand
TCCAGGCAGAATGACCGATCCGCCCGACCCGTTGCGTGGCGACAATCGTAGCCCACGCCCGAGACCTGACCAACCCGCTGCTTCCGCTTCGACATCCCCGATCCGCCCGACAAGCCAACCGGTACCGCGCGACCGGGCGCGTTGATCGCGCCCTGGTCGATCAGAACGGCAGGATCGCGTCCAGCACCTGCTGGCCATAGCGTGGCGTCTGCACGTCGCTCACCGTGCCGCGCCCGCCATAGGTGATCCGCGCCTCGGCCAGGCGGTCGTGGCGGACGGTGTTGTCGCTGGCGATGTCCTGTGGCCGGATGATCCCGGCCAGGGTCATGTCGCGCAACTCGCTGTTCACCCGCACCTGCTGCCGCCCGTCCACCACCATGTTCCCGTTCGGCAGTAATTGGGTGACGGTCGCCGCGACCCGCATCGTCACCGATTCCGTACGCCGAATGCGGCCCTGGCCGGTGCTGGTGGAATCGCTGGTCGCCTCGACCAGGCGCGACGGGTCGATCGGCACCGGGAACACCCGGGCATAGGACGTCTGCAACCCCAGCAACTGCGGGATGCCCATGGCCTCGGAGCCGGAGCGGCTGCGGTCGCTGTTGTTCGCGAGCTGCGCCTCATCGGCGATCGAAACGAGGACGGTCACGATATCGCCGACCGCCGCCGCCCGCTGGTCGCGCAGGAAGGTGCGGCTGCCCTGGCGCCACAGGCTGTTGGGTGAGGCATAGGCATCCTGCGTGCCCGGCATCGGCATCGACACCGGGCGCCAGCCGGCGACCCGTGTCGGGTCGGTGATCGGGGCCATCGGCGGTGGGCGGCCGATGCGCGACAGGGCTTCGGCGGTGCCGCAGCCCGAAAGAGCCAGCGGCAGCAACAACAGGGCGAAATGGGGGCGCATCATCGTCTCCTCTAACGCGGGGCGCGCTGGGCGAGCGCATTGGCCTGGGCGGTGCCGACCCCATCGGCGCGCAGCACGGGCGTGGTGCCGGAAGTGACCTGCACCCGTCCCGGGGCGACCGCGGTGCCCTCGACGATGGTGCGGCTGCCGAGGTTCATCACTGGCACGGTCTGGCCCCGCGCCGCGGCCTCCAACGCCCGGCCCTGCACCATCAGCGACAGGCCGGGGCTGTCGAGGGTGAGCGAGACCAGGCTGTTCTTCTCGATCAGGATGGGTGCGCCGATGTCGGAGCCCATGACCGGCTGTTCGGCGTTCAGCGGGCGCCGTGCCTGTTGGCCGACGGCCTGCGCCAGCGCGGTCGTCGCCCCCGGCCGCACCCGTTCGGTGCGCATCCGTGCCAGGCGCACATCCGACGCGGCGATGGTCTCGCCGAGCGCCAGGCGGCGTGTCGCGACCACGACCGTCTGCGTCACGATGGCGCGCCCCGCGAGCCGCTGGCGCAGCGTCGGCATGCCTTCGGCCATCACCACGAGCGTCACGGAAAACCGCCGGGTCGATGGGTCGAAATGGGCCTGCTCGGCACTGAGCTGAACGAAGGCCGAAAGCGGCACCGACGGTGGCTGGAACCCGGGCAGTTCCAGTTCGGTTTCGGCATCGAGGCCGGAGCGGGCGAATTCCGCCCGCAGCACGTCCTCGATCTCCTCCCGCGACAGGCTGCGGCCGGGCCGTTCGACGACCACGCGCTCGGTGCCGGTCAATGGGCGCCAGGCCAGGCCATGCGCGCGCGCGATGGCGGCAAGCTGCGCGGTTTCGATGGTCAGGCGCCGCCCCGGTGGCGGGGCCGCACCGAGGGCCGCCATGCCGCGCGCGCCGGCGCCGTCGAACAGGTCTGCCAGGCGGATGGAGGCGTCTTCGACCAGCACATGCGGGCGCGGGGTCGCCAGCGCGTCGGGGCGCGTTTCCGACAGCAGATCGGACCGGGGCTGGGCCACTGCGGCCAAGGGCAGCAGCACCGCCAGGAGGAACAGCGGGCGCATGCTCAGCGCAGCCGGGTCAGGGCGGCGAGCATCTCGTCGCTGGTGGTGATCACCTTGCTGTTCATCTCATAGGCGCGCTGGGCTGTGATGAGGCTGGTGATCTCCTGCACGACATTGACGTTCGAGGTTTCCACGAAGCCCTGCATCACATTGCCATAGCCGGGCTGGCCAGGGGCCGCCTGCTGCGCGGTACCGGAGGAGGGGGTTGCCATCAGCAGGTTGTCGCCGACCGCTTCCAGCCCGCCCTCGTTGGCGAAGGTCGCGAGCTGGATCTGCCCGACATTCTGCGGCGTCGTCTGGCCGTCGATCTTGGCCAGCACCTCGCCGGTCGCGTTGATCGTCACGTCCCGGGCGCTGGTCGGGATGGTGATGCCGGGCTGCACCGTGAAGCCTTCGGCGGTGACGATCGTGCCCTCCGCCGACAGGCCGAAAGTGCCGTCGCGGGTATAGGCGGTTTCGCCCGAGGCCAGGGTGATCTGGAAGAAGCCGTTGCCGCGGATGGCGACGTCGAAGCGATTCTCCGTCTGTTGCAGGTTGCCCTGTTCGTGGATGCGATAGACCGCCCCGGTTCGCACCCCGAGGCCGACCTGCGCGCCGGAGGGCAGGGTGGTGCCGGTGTCGGACGACTGCGATCCGGTGCGGCGCAGATTCTGGTAGATCAGGTCCTGGAACTCGGCCCGGCGGCGCTTGTAGCCGGTGGTGCTCATGTTCGCGATGTTGTTGGAGATGACTTCGACGTTGGTCTGCTGGGCCATCATGCCCGTGCCGGCGGTGAAGAGGGAGCGCATGGATCAGGCCTTCGTTGGGCTGAGCCGGCACATCGGCGATGCGATGCCGGCGGTGAAGAGGGAGCGCATGGATCAGGCCTTCGTTGGGCTGAGCCGGCACATCGGCGATGCGATGCCGGCGGTGAACAGAAAGCGCATGGATCAGGCCTTCGTTGGGCTGAGCCGGCACATCGGCGATGCGATGCCGGCGGTGAAGAGGGAGCGCATGGATCAGGCCTGCGTTGGGCTGAGACGGCGCATCGGCGATGCGATGCCGGCGGTGAACAGGGAGCGCATGGCGCGGGTCGTCATGGGTGCGAAAGGCATCATCGGCGACGCAGGATGCGGTCGACCGCGTTCTGCACCCGCTCGCCCTCCTTGTCGGCGAATTGCGCCGCCATCTGGAATTCGCGCAGCTCATTGGTCAGCCGCGTCAGCTCCATGATGGGTCGCACGTTGCTGCCCTCGACCGCGCCCTGCACGACGGTCGGCCGTTCGACCGGCACGGGCGCGTCGGCGGCGCTGAACAGGCGGTCGCCCTCGGCCTGCATCCGCTGCGCGTCGGGAAAGCGGACGACGCGGAACTGGCCGATCGGCCCGCTTTCCGACGACAACGTGCCGTCACCGGCGATCGTCAGGCGGCTTTCGCCGGGTGCCACGCTCAGCGGTTCGCCGGAGGTGGCCAGCACCGGGTTGCCCTCCTGGTCGACCACCCGCCCGTCGCCATCCAGCGTGAAACGCCCGGCGCGGGTGAAGCGTTCGCCGCGCGGTGTCTCGACCGCGAAAAATCCTTCGCCGCTGAGGGCCACATCGAGCGGGTTGCCGGTGCGCTGGAGGGACCCCCCCGCCTGGTCCCGCCAGGTCGCCCGGTCCCAGGTATAGGCGGCATCGCGCGCGGCCTCGCCGCCCGGCAGCGACGCCCCGAGGCCCGATTGGGCGCGGCTGGCGAAGGCGGCGAAGATGGGACGATGCGCCTGGAACCCGGGCGTATCGGTATTGGCCATGTTGTGCGCCAGCACGGCCGTGGCGCGATTTTGCGCCACCAGTCGGGACAGGATGATGTAGCCGGGACTGTCCATCGTGGTTGGCCTTCCTAGCCAGTGCGGGGCGGCCCACCGCCGCCGCGCCGTCCCATTCTGGGACCGGGACGCGACGGCGGGTTCCGCCAGGCAGGCTACGCAGGCGCCGTGCCAGCCACGCGGTGTCCCGCCACGGCCACTGGTGCCGCCACCCGGCAAGTCCTGCCTCTTCGCCCGGCAGTCTTCGCCGCGCCTAACCTTTCGTTCACATCCATCGGCCAATGTCTCCCTCGGACCCGTGGTCAGCGTGTCTTCGGCCCGGCCCCCGCCGGGACAGCGACAGGAGGTCGTGGGCGGCATGGCAGGCAAGGCAAAACCCCCGAAGGCCCCCGCGGCCGAAGGCGCCGATGCGCCGCCGGACGGCGCCAAGAAGGGCGGCAAGAAGAAGCTGATCATCCTGCTGGCCATCCCGCTGCTGCTGGGCGGGGTCGGTGCGGGGCTTTGGTTCTCCGGGATCCTGCCGGGGCTGCTCGGCATGAACCCGCCCCCCGAAGCCGCCGCCGCGGCGGCCACGGATGTCGCCGCCGCCCCCGCCCCGCCGGCGCCACCGCCGGTCTTCCTCGACATGCCGGACATCACCGCCAATCTCAACGCGCCGGGCCGGCGGGGGCCGCTGGTCCGTATCCGCTCCCGGCTCGAACTTGCGCGGGCGGAGGATGCGGCGGCGCTGACAGCGGCGATGCCACGCCTGCTCGACCTCTACGCCACCTACCTGCGGGAGATGCGGCCCGAGGAACTGCGCGGCTCGCTCGGCACCCACCGGCTGCGGGAGGAGCTTATAGCCCGCGCCAATCTGGTCGCCGCCCCGGCCCGCGTGGTGGACGTGCTGTTTGTCGAGATCCTTGTGCAATGAGCACCGAGGAAGACGATCTGGCCGCTGCCTGGGGCGCCTCGGTCGATGATGGGGATGCGGTCACCGCCCCGGCGCCCGATGCGGCCAAGGTGCTGAGCCAAGCGGAAATCGACAGCCTGCTGGGCTTCGGCGGCGTCACGACCGAAAGCGACCGGTCGGGCATGGAGCGGATCATCCAGTCGGGGCTGATCGCCTTCGAACGCCTGCCGATGCTGGAGATCGTGTTCGATCGCCTGGTGCGGCTGATGTCCACCACGCTGCGCAATTTCACCTCCGACAACGTCGAGGTGTCGCTCGACGGCATGTCGTCATTGCGCTTCGGCGAATACCTCGACAGCATCCCGTTGCCGGCGATGATGGCGGTGTTCAAGGTCGATCGCTGGGACAATTACGGGCTGCTGGTGGTGGACAGCGCGCTGATCTACTCGATCGTTGACGTGCTGCTGGGTGGCCGGCGCGGTACCGCGGCGATGCGGATCGAGGGCCGTCCCTATACAACCATCGAACGCACGCTGGTGGAACGCCTGGTCAGGGTGGTGCTGGCCGATTTGTCCGTCGCCTTCGCGCCGATCGCCGAGGTGAAGTTCGTGTTCGAACGGCTGGAGACCAACCCGCGCTTCGGTGCGATCAGCCGCCTGTCCAATGCCGTGGTGCTGACGCGGCTGCGCGTGGATATGGAGGATCGTGGCGGCAAGATCGAGCTGCTGCTGCCCTACGCCACCCTCGAACCCGTGCGCGAACTGCTGTTGCAGCAGTTCATGGGCGAAAAATTCGGCCGGGACAGTATCTGGGAAACGCACCTGGCCGAGGAATTGCGCGACACTGATATCGCGCTGGACGTGGTGCTGGACGAGCAGACCATGCCGCTGTCGCAGATGCTCAGCCTGCGGGTCGGCGACCATCTCACCCTGGCCGCGACCCCCGGGGCACCGGTGCGGCTGCGCTGTGGCGATGTCGCGATGTTCGAGGCCGAGCTCGGCCGGCGCGATCAGAACATGGCCGTGCGTATTGGCCGCAGCCTGCCGCGTACGCGCCGCGATGGCGTCACGGAGGCCGCGGCATGAGCGGGTTCGAATGGATCCTGCAGATCGTGCTGCTGGGGATGCTTGGCGCGGCCCTGCCGTTCCTGCTGCGGCTGGATCGCCAGTTGCGGATGCTGCGACGCGAACGCGGCGTCATCATCGATGGCGAAGCCGGGTTGCGTGAGGCGACCGAGGCGGCCGAGGCCGCGACCATGCGGCTGCGCGCCACCGCCGACGGTGCCGGCCGCGGCATCGCCGAGCACCTGGCCAAGGCCGAACCGCTACGCGACGACCTGCGCTTCCTGACCGAGCGTGCCGAGGCGCTGGCCGACCGCCTGGAAGGGCTGGTCCGCGCCGCGCGCCCGGCGACGCGCGACGCGGCCCCCGCCGCCGATGCCGCGCCGAGCCAGGCGGAGCGCGACCTGCTGCGCGCCTTGCGGTTGGCGAAATGACATGGCGCGCATCGTGACGGCTTGGACATCGCGCCTGCGCCTGCTGCCTCTCGCGATCGGGGTCGCGACGCTGCTGCTGGCGGTCAAGGCCGAATCGCTTTGGCGTGGCGCGCCCGGGGTGATCTTGGCCCAGGCCGCGGAGGCGCCGCCGCCGCGGCCGCAGGCGCCGCCGCCGCCACCAGCCGCCGCGAGGCCCGTACCGCCGCCTCCCGATCCCGAAGCCATCGCCGAACGCGCCGTGCTGGATTCGCTGCGGGCGCGGCGCACCGACCTTGATCGGCGCGAAGCGGCCGCCGCTGCGCGTGAGGCCGTCCTGGCCGTCGCCGAGCGCCGCCTGAACGAGCGGATCGAGGCCCTGGGCGAACAGCACCGGCGGCTGGAGGCCGTGGAGCGCGCCCGTGCCGAACGCGAGGACGGCGCCTGGCGCGGCCTGGTCCGCACCTATGAATCCATGCGCCCCGCCTCGGCCGCCGCGATCCTCGAGGAGATGGAGATGCCGGTGCTGGTGCAGATCATGGACCGGATGGGCGAACGCAAGGCGGCACCGATCCTCGGCGCGATGCGGCCGGATCGGGCGCGCCAGGCAACCGCCGAGCTCGCCCGCCATCGCACCGCCCGCCCGGCCGGCGGCTGACGTGGCACGTCGCGCAAGTTTCCGCAGCCTCGCTCAGGCGGCATTCATCTTTCGCGTGGAATATCACGAAGCCGACCCCTACGGCCGGAATCAGATCAGGAACGCCGAAAGATCCCAACGCGCGACTGCCGGCGCGCCCACACACCGCAGCGGAGGTGCCCGATGGACAAGACCATGAACGTGCTCATCGTCGACGACTACAAGACCATGCTGCGGATCATCCGCAACCTGCTGAAGCAGCTCGACTTCAACAACGTCGATGAAGCGTCGGACGGGGCCGAGGCGCTGAGCAAGCTGCGCGGCGGCAATTTCGGACTGGTCATCAGCGACTGGAACATGGCCCCGATGACCGGGCTCGACCTGCTCAAGGAAGTGCGCGCCGACCAGCGCCTGGCCCGCACCCCGTTCATCATGATCACCGCCGAAAGCAAGACCGAGAACGTGATCGCGGCGAAGGCCGCCGGCGTGTCCAACTACATCGTCAAGCCGTTCAACGCCGAGACCTTGCGCGAGAAGATTGAAAAGGTGTTGGTCCATGCCTGACGGCACATCGCACCCGGCGCCGGACGCCGACAGGATCGAGGCCGCCGTGCGCCAGGTGCTGGGCTCGCTCAACGGCGACCTGACGGTGAAGGAAGCCGCCCTCCTGGGTGAGTTGGAGGCGCTCGGCCGGACCGTCAGCCGCGCCAAGGCGGAGATCGCAGCCCTGGGCGGGCAGCAACTGGGTGAACACATCCCGGCCGCGTCCGACGAGCTGGATGCCGTGGTCAGCCACACCGCCACAGCGACGAACGAGATCCTTGACGTGTGCGAGGGCCTGGAGCGGCTGCAGGGCACGCTGGACGGTGCCGTCGCCGAGGCGCTCGGAACGGCGGTCACGCGCATCTACGAGGCCTGTTCGTTCCAGGACATCACCGGCCAGCGGATCGGCAAGGTCGTCGCGGCACTCAAGACAATCGAAGCGCGGATCAACGCCGTCCAGAGCGATTTCGGCACCGACCAGCCGCGTGCCGTCGTGCCTGCGCCGGCCGTCGTGATCGCTGCGGCCGCCGTCGCCGCTCGCACCGAGGGCGAGCGCTTGGCGAATGGCCCGGCCCTGCCAGGCGCTGGCGTGTCGCAGGACGAGATCGACCGCCTGTTGGCGAGTTTCGACTGATGCCGGCCGGGCGCCGGGCGCTGGTGCCATGCCTGTTGGTGGCTCTGGCCCTGTGCCCCGCGACCCTGCGTGCCCAGGCGCCGGCTGATCCGGGCCGTGCCACGGCCGCCGCCCTCGATACGGCGGCGGTCGCATCGCGCGTGCCGGTGCGCGTTGGCGACCATCCGGGTTTTGGCCGCATCGTCTTCGATTGGCCGCGTCAGGTCACCTGGCGGGAGGACCGGGATGCCGGCGTGCTTCGCCTCGCGTTCGCCGCGCCCGAGGCCGTGGACGTCGCTGGTGCGCGCCGCCCGCCACGCAATGTCGCCGGCGTCATCGCAATTTCGGACGGTGTCGAGATCCAACTGAGGCCCGGTGCCGAGCCGCGCGTGTATCGTCTGGGCAACCGGATCATCGTCGATGTCCGCGACCCAACCGCCGAGGTCGCAGCGCCGGCCGCAGCAGCGCCTGTGGGGACGCCGGCCGTGACGACGCCGCCTGCCCCGCAGCGCCCGGCTGCGCGCGCGTCGCCGGCCCGCACCCGGCCCGGGCCACCAGCGGCGCCCCCGGTTGCCCCGCCCCGCGACATGCCGCCTTCCATCGCATTGGCTCCCGCCGTTATCCCGGCGGCGCCGGTTGGCGCCGCCGCGCCGCCGCAAGCCGTCGCCCGCGCCGAGGCGGCAGCCATCCCCGAAGCCGACCGCCCGCCGCCTGCCCCAGCCGCCGCGGCCGCCATCGCTCTCCGCCTGGTCGGGGAGTCTCAGCCTGGCGGCTTCCGCCTGCCGGTCACGCCGGCCCCGGGGGCTGCACTGTTCCGCCGCGGCGACGCATTGCTGGTGGTGCTCGATCAACCCCTTCTGCTCGACCTTGCCGCCCTGCGACGCGATCCTTTGCTGGCCGGCGCCGAAGCCATCCCGCTGCCGGGGGCGGTATTGCTGCGCCTTCCGGCGACGCCGGGTGCCACGCTGCGCGCCGCCGCGTTACAGGGCCAATGGCAGTTCACCCTGACGGCCGATTCGGCATCTGCCGGCCCACCTGCCGCCGCCGCACACATGATCCTCGATACATTGCCCGGACCGCCCGTGCGGCTCGCCTTGCGCGGCGCCGCGCCGGGGCGCGTCGTGACCCTGACCGACCCACTGACCGGCCTGCCGCTGCTGGTGGGCACGCTGACGGCAGCGCCCGATACCTGGCCGGGCGTGCCGCGCGGTCGCGTGCTGCCGCAGTTGGAAGTGCTGCCTACCTTGCTCGGGGCGGCCGTCCTGGCGCGGGCCGAAACCGTCACGATGACCGCCCTGACCGACCGCTTCCTGCTCGGTGCCGGGCCAGGCGGTGTGCGGATGGGCCCCGCGGTGGGGGAGGGGCCGGAGGCGCTCGCCGCCGCCATGACCCGCATCTTTGACATCCCCGGTGGCAGTATCGCGGCCTTGACGGAACGGCTGCGGGCGCAAGGCGTCGGGCTGGCCGGGGCGGCGCCGCTGACCCGCGGGCCTGCTCGGCTCGCGGCGGGGGAAACGCTGCTCGGACTGGGCCAGCCGCACGAAGCCCAGGCGATGCTGGCCCTGGCGTTGCAGGAAGATCCGCGCGCCGCCGCCGATCCGCGCGTCGCGGCGCTGCACGGCGCGGCCGCCTTGCTCGCGGGCCGGCTGCCCGAGGCGCAGGGCCTCGGCACCGCCGCCTTGCCGCCGTCGGACGAGACCACGCTGTGGCGGGCCGCCCTCCTGGCGGCGCGCGGCGACATGGCCGATGCCGCCCCCGGCTTCGCGGCGACCCTGCCATTGTTGGCTGTCTACCCCGAACCCCTGCGGCTGCGTCTGATGCCGCTGGCGGCCGAGGCCCTGGTCGAGGGCGGCGCGCTGGCAGCCGCCCGGCGGCTGCTCGATGCAGCACCCGACCTGGCGTCCCTGCGCCTGGCCCGGGCCCGGCTGCATGAGGCGGAGGGCCGCACGGACGAGGCTATCGCAGGCTATGCCGCGGTCGCTGCCGGCCGCGACCGCCTGGCCCGGGCCGAGGCGCTGCGCCGTTCGATCGACCTGCGCCTGGCCTCGGGTGCCTTGGATGCAGCGGGTGCCGCGGCGGCGCTCGATGCCGCCCTCTTCGCCTGGCGCGGCGACGCGCGGGAGGTCGCGGCGCGCGAACGCCTCGCGACCTTGCGTATCCAGGCCGGCGCACCGCGGGCGGCGCTGACCCTGCTGCGGGAGACCGTGGCGCTGTTCCCCGAACGCGCCGCCGCGCTGACGCCGTCCATGACCGATGCCTTCCTGGCGGGGCTCGACACCGAACCCGGCGCCGCCGCCATCGCACTGTTCGAGGTTGAGCGCAGCCTGTTGCCGGAAGGCAGCCGTGGGACCGAAGCCCTCGGGCGGTTGGCCGCGCGGTTGGCCGCCCTCGACCTCGGCGATCGCGCCGCTGCCATGCTGACCGAGGCAATGGCGCGTGCCGACCCCCTTCAGAAGGCGGCTCTGGGCGCCCGGTTGGCCGGGCTGCGGCTGGAGGAAGGCGATGCGGCAGGCACTCTGGCGGCGCTGGAGGCCTCGGCCGCCGATCCGATCCCGGCCGAACTGGCCGGCGAACGCGACTTGCTGCGCGCCCGCGCGATGGCGCGGCGGGGCGATGCGCTGGCCGCGATCGTCCTGCTGCGCGGCATGGGGGACGCCGGGTTGGCGACCATCGCCGACCTGGCGGCCGAGGCGCAGGACTGGCCGCTGGCATCCGAGACGCTTCTCGCCATGACCGCGGCCCTGCCGGCCGCGGCGCTGGCCCCGGCTGCGCAGCGCCTGGTGCTGCGCACCGCCGCCGCGGCGCTGCTGGCCGGCGAGGACACCCGCGCCGCGAGCCTGGCCGGAGCCTTCGGACCGCGCATGGCGGGAACCGAGGCGGCGACAGCCTTCGCCACCCTGACCGGCGACCCCGCCGCCGCCTTGTTGGCCTTGCCGCGTTTGACGCGCGAGCTTGATCTTTTCCGAAATGCTCCGCCTCGGCTGGAGGCATTGCGGACCGGCGCGCCCGTTACGCGGTGAGTTGCGCGTAGGGCGCAGGGGGCACCCGCTTTTTTTATCGCGCGGCAGGGGCCGATTTTACTTGCGTCCCCCCCCCCCTTGCCCCAAAAGCCCCCTCCGCCGGCTACGGCGTTTCTTCAACCGACCGAACGCAAAAGACGAACAGCCTGATCGCCCGGTTTGGGGCCTTGGGTCGAGACGCTGCGCGGGGGGTCATCTACTGGTGGAAAGGGGTCCGGAATGGACACTCTCTTGTCTCCGCTGGGGATGGTCTCGGGCTTCCCGAGCGACACCCATGTTTCCCTCGCAGACCATGCGGAGGAGCAAAAGGACTGGTTCGTCCAGAAAGACGGCGTCAAATTCGCTGGCACGCACCTGATCATCGACCTGTGGGGGGCGACCAATCTCGGCGACCCCGCGCATATCGATGCGGTGCTGCGCGAAGCCGCGATCAAGACCGGTGCAACGATCCTGCACGGGCACTTCCACCACTTCTCGCCGAATGGCGGCGTGTCGGGCGTGCTGGTGCTGGCGGAGAGCCATGTCTCGATCCACACATGGCCGGAGCGGGATTTCGCTGCGCTGGATATTTTTGTCTGCGGCGATTGCGATCCCTACAAGGCGATCCCGATCCTCAAGCGCGGCTTCCTGCCGGAGCGCGTGACCCTGGGTGAGCACCGTCGCGGCATGACCGTCCTGGACGACTGACACCGTTTTGTTGTGTGACGAAACGGGGGGTGGGTCGTAAAGGTCCGCCCCTCTGTCTTTGTGTGCGGGACCTGACCGATGACCGATTCCTGGGTGAACGAAACCCTCTACGAAGCCTGGGGCCAGCGCTTCAAGGTGAAGCGCGAACTCGCGCGCCACCAGTCGGCCTTCCAGGACATCATGATCTTCGAGTCCTACAGCCACGGCCGGGTGATGCTGCTGGACGGCGCGGTGCAGATCACCGAGGCGGACGAGTTCGTCTATCAGGAAATGCTGACCCATGTGCCGCTGCTGGCCCACGGGGATGCGCGACGCGTGCTGATCATCGGCGCCGGCGACGGCGGCGTGCTGAAGCGCGTTTTGCAGCACCGCAACGTTGAACACGCGGTGATGGTCGAAATCGACGGCGACGTGATCCGCCTGTGTCGCGAACACCTGCCGGCCATCGGCGGCGATGCCTGGACCGATCCCCGCGCCGAGGTGCTGGTCGCCGACGGGATCGACTACGTTCGCCGGGCCGAACCCGCTTCGTTCGATGTCGTGATCGTGGACAGCACCGATCCGATCGGGGTCGGCGAGGTGCTGTTCACCGATGAATTCTACGCCAATACCTCCCGCCTGCTGACGGCGCGCGGTGTGGTGGTGAACCAGTGCGGCGTGCCGGCCATGCAGGCCGAGGAACTGGCGGAAACCAGCCTGCGGCGCCAGAAGTTCTTCCCCGATATCTGGGCCTATGTCGCCGCGGTGCCGACCTATGTCGGTGGCTACATGACGCTTGGCTGGTCGGCCAAGGACCCCTCGATGCGGCAGACTCCGGTCGAGACGATCCGTGCCCGGGCCGAATCGGCGGGCATACTCGGTATCCCGCGCTACTGGACGCCGCATATCCATGCCGGCGCCTTCCATCTGCCGCCCTACATCGCCGAGCATCTTCCGCCGGTTTGAGCCTTGCTCAACGGCCCGCCCTGAGTGCCGGCACTTCGCGATCGCCCGGCTGCAACAGGCGCAGGCGCGCATCCCGGAAGCGCAGGCCGAAGACATTGAACAGCGATGCGCCGATGGCGTTGCGCGCGGTTTCGAAGCCGCGCAGAGCCTCGCTGTCACCGGGCCGCGCCAAGGCTGCGGCTTCGGCGTCGCGGGCGGCCTTGATTTCCTCGTTCAGCCGCTTGGCGGAATCCCGCGGCAAGGCCTTGCCGGCGACATAGACGACCTGGCTGATCCCGATCAGGTAGTTCAACTGCTCGGGAATGGTGAAATTCGCGAGGTCGCCGGTTCCGTTGAATATCAGGGCGGCGGCGGCGAAGATGCTGAAGGCCAGGGCCTGCACGCGGGTCACGTCGATCTCGCCGTCGGCGGCCAGCAGGTCCGGCCATTCCGGCTGCCGCGGCGTGCTGTCGAGCACCCCGGTGCCGAACAGCCAGATGCGATTCGGGGTGTCGAGCGCGTCGCGCTCGCTGACCCGGGCCAGGGTCGATCCGGTCAGGGTGATGCCGAGCAGGGTCAGCACACTGGTCGACAGGTTCGGCAATTCCCCGGTGCGAAACACCACATAGGCATAGACCCCGACCAGGACGAGCGTGAACAGCAGCACCTGGAAGCGCGCCAGGCTGCAGAAGCCGAAAGCGTCCTGCGAGATCACGGTCGGTGTCAGCGCATAGCGCCAGGCGCTGATGACCGTTTCGCCACGCGCCTCGGCGCCATCCCGCACAAAGGCGTATTGCCGGGCATGGGTGCGAAGGGCGGTGAAGCCCAGCAACAGGTAGAGCAGGCCCGCCGCACCCAGGCCCGCCACGGCGGACAGGTTCAGGCTGGAGACATAGAGCGGCGCCAGGCCGATGCCGCGGACTTCCCGCCCATTGGCCCGGCGCCGATCCGGATCGGCGTCCCGATCGACACAGACCAGCAGCGCCACGTTCCATCGCGACGGCCACCAGCCGGTGTCGAGGTTGGGAAATTCGGCGACAACCGTGGTGACGCTGTCGCTTGGTGACGGCGGCCGGACGGTGCCACGGATCAACTGTGCGGCATCGACGCGGCTGCCATCGACTCGGGCCGGAAACACCACCGCCTCGAACCAGGCTAGGCGCCATTCCGCGGTGGGCATCGCGGCGTCCGGCGGCGCACGGACGTTGAAGATCACCGTGGGAATCGCCCGGGCCGTCTGCTTCACATCGTCGAGGCGAAGCGTCGGGGCGCTGATATTGAGGTGGCGTGCCGCCGCCTCTATGGACATGAAGCCCGAGCCGACGCGGCGCGGCTCTTCAGGTGGTGGTACCGGGCTGCATTGGATGAGTTTCTCCGTGTCGGCTGGCGGTGCCTGGGCGATCGCGCGCGGGCTGGGCGCGATCAGCAGCAGACAGGTTAGCAAACCCCCGAGGCCAGCCGCCGCGCGCAGCATCTTCGCCTGGTTCGGGCCGAGCCACATGCACTGCACCTTCCGTTTCGCTTGGCGAAACCTGCGCGGGTCCCCTACGACTTGTCCAGCGGAACCACGTCCGGACGGTCACGGCACCAGCGCAAAGCCCTGCACCAGGCTCGCGGCGATCAGCCGCCAACCATCCACCAGCACGAAGAACACCAGCTTGAACGGCAGCGCCACCACCGATGGCGGCAGCATCATCATGCCGAGCGACATCAGGATCGAGGCGACGACCAGGTCGATCACCAGGAAGGGCAGGAACAGCAGGAAACCGATCTCGAAGGCGCGCTTGAGTTCGCTGACCATGAATGCCGGGACCAGGGCGCGCCAGGGCGCCGCCGTCGGGTCGGCGACCGGCGGCAGCCGCGCCATGTCCATGAACAGGGCGAGGTCGGTGTCGCGCACATTCGCCGCCATGAAGCGGCGGAATGGCTCGGCCGCGGCCTGCAGGCCCTCGATCTCGCCGATGCGTCCTTCGGACAGGGGCAGCAGGCCGGCGGTCCAGGATTGCTCCAGCACCGGCTGCATCACGAAAAAGGCCAGGAACAGGGCGAGCCCGATGATCACCGGATTGGGCGGGATGCCGGGTGCGCCGATCGCCGATCGCAGCAGCGACAGCACGATGACGATCCGCGCGAAGGCGGTGACCATCACCAGCAGGGATGGCGCCAGCGACAGCAACCCGATCAGCGCGGTCAGTTGCACGAGGCGCGACGTGGCGCCGGCGCCGCCGCTGGCGCCGACATCCAAGGTCAGGCTCTGCGCCAGCGCCGCTGCGCCGGGCCAGAGCGCCAAGCCGATGCCGAGCCCGGCCAGGGCCACCGCCCGCATGATCATGCCA
This sequence comes from Acetobacterales bacterium, assembly GCA_038249305.1. Taxonomy (GTDB): domain Bacteria; phylum Pseudomonadota; class Alphaproteobacteria; order Acetobacterales; family Acetobacteraceae; genus Humitalea. The sequence continues at coordinate 5,899 of JBBRWI010000037.1, read as the reverse complement.
GCCAGCCGACGACCTGGTCGGCGCCGCCGCCGGTCAGCAGCAGCACGTCCCGGCCATCGCAACGCACCAGCACCAGCCGCCGCTTCGGATCGATGGCCAGGCAATCCTGCAGCACGAGGCGCTTTGGCCCACCGCGCGGGGCGGCGGTGCCAAGGCCAAAGGCGCGCGCGGCGCGGCCGAGCAGCAACAGCAACGCCACGACCCCGGCGAGGGCGGCTGCGGCCAGAAGCCAGGGAAGCTGGTCGGCTATGGTCATGTGCTCGGGCCCTCCTGGCCAGCAGCGCGGGTTTGCGCGGTCTCAGTCGGTGGTCAGGGCAGCCGTCAATGCATCGAGCCGCGGCACCAGGGGGATCAGCGCCGCGCGCAGCATCGGGTGGGCATCCGCCGGGCAGCCAAGAGCCGCGGCGCAAAGCCTTGCTGCCTGCTGCTCCAGCCCCGCCAGATCGACCTGGCGCCCGGCCCGGACAAAGCCGATGGCGACCGACAGCATCGTGTCCATCGCCTCGGCCGCGGCCAGGACCGCGATCGCGCCCTGGATCTCGGCCTTCGCCGGTGGCGCGGAATGCGGCTTCGCGACGGCCTGGGCCTCGCGCGCTGGTGACCTCGCCTGCGTCGGGTGCTGTGACGGCTCGGGTGCGTGGCGCGGATGGTGGTGGCTTGGCATGGCGGCAGTCTCTGCCGGGTTGGTTGCCACTTCCTTGACGCAGGGCCAGGTTTTGTCGCCGGCCGGGGTGAACTGTTTGTTTACCAGACGACGCGCAGTCTTTCCGGCATGCAGTCCGCCCGCGCCACTTCTGCCGCCGACCCGATGGTCCTTGCCGAATCCCGGCTGCGCTGGCTCGATCGGCGCCAGACGGTGCTGGCGCAAAACATCGCCAATGCCGATACGCCCAACTTCGCGCCGCGCGATGTCGCCTCATTCGCGGCGGTTCTGGGCGGGCGGGGCGTCGAGCCCGTGCGGACCGATCCGCGGCACATGGCACCCAAGGGCGGTGCCGGTCGCCTGACGACCGACCGTTCGGGTGATCGCTCGCCGAACGGCAATGCCGTCTCGATCGACCAGCAGGCGCTGCGTGTCGCCGAAACCGACCAGGCCCACGCGCTGGCCCTCGGCCTGCATCGTCGGATGCTGGGCATGATCCGCACGGCCCTCGGCCGTTCGGGCTGAGCGGGCACATACAGGAGGACAGGATGGATCTCGATCGGGCGTTAACGATTTCGGCGGCGGGGATGCGGGTGCAGTCGTCCCGCCTGCGCGTCATCGCCGAGAACATCGCCAACCGCGACAGCACCGGCAATGCGCCGGGGGCCGAGCCGTATCGGCGCAAGACCATCGCCTTCGCCAATCGGCTCGATCGCGCCCTGGGGGCCGAGACGGTGCGCGTGTCCCGCATTGGGCGCGACCAGGGCGAATTGCCCAGCCGGTTCGATCCGTCGCATCCGGCGGCGGATGCGAACGGCTACGTCCGCACCCCGAACGTGGACAGCCTGATCGAGACGATGGACATGCGTGAGGCGCAGCGCTCCTACAACGCGAACCTCTCGGTGCTCGACATCACCCGCGGCATGCTCGCCCGCGCCATCGAAAGCCTGCGTTGATGGTGGGCGCGATCACCGGCGCCAATATCGGCGCGTCCGGCGCGGCGGCCCTGTATCGTGCTGCCGGCGGTGTCGGGACCGACGCCGCGACATCGATCGCGGGTCCCGGCTTCGGCCAGGTCATGCAGCGGGCGATGCAGAACGCGGTCGAGATCGGGCGTCAATCCGATGTCGCCTCGACCCAGGCGCTGACCGGGCAGGGCAGTGTCACCGATGTGGTGCTGGCCGTCGGCCGCGCCGAAATCGCCTTGCAGACCAGTGTCGCCGTGCGCGACCGCGTGATCGGCGCCTACCAGGAAATCATGCGCATGCCGGTCTGATCCGCACGCCGCATCCAACAGACCGACGGCCGCAGGAGGCGGCTTGCCCATGGCAGAAGATGCCCTCGCCGCCAGTGCCCGCGAAGCCATGTGGGTGCTGCTGCAACTCGCCGCCCCGCCGCTTGTGGCGCTGCTGGTGGTCGGGCTGGTGGTGTCGGTGATCCAGGCGCTGACCCAGATCCAGGAAGCCTCGCTCTCCTTCCTGCCGAAACTCGCCGCGACCGGGGCGGTGCTGCTGATCATGGGCCCCTTCATGGCCGGCGTGCTGCGCGCCTATGGCGAGGGGCTGTTCGACCGCATCGTCGCCATCGGCGGCAGCGGATGACCGAGGCGGAGTTCCTGGCGACCCTGCCCAGCCTCGCCTTCCATGCGGTGCTGGTGTTTGCCCGTCTGGGCGCGGCGGTGATGGTCTTGCCGGGCCTGGGTGAGCAGGAGGTGCCGCCCAGCATCCGCCTGGCCATCGGCCTGGGCCTGGTGCCGCTGGTGCTGCCGGGGCTCGCGCCCGATCTGCCGGCGGCGCCCGATGCCGCGGCGGAGGCCGTGCGGCTGCTGGGCCTTGAGGTCGTGATCGGCTTGTGGATCGGCGGCCTGGCGCGGTTGCTGGTGCTTGCCATGGCAGTCGCGGGGCAGATCGCGGCGGCAATGATCGGGCTCGCTTCGGTGCTGGTGCCCGACGCCGGTTTCGGTGCGCAATCAAGCGCGCTGTCACGCATGCTCGGGCTGCTGACCGCGGTGCTGATGCTGTCGAGCGGTCTGTATGCCTTGCCGCTTGGCGCGCTGGTCGGTTCCTATGCCGTGCTGCCGGTGGGCGATGCCTTCCCGGCGGGGGCGGCGGCCGAGGCCGTTGCGACCGCGGGGGCCGAAAGCCTGGCGCTGGCGTTGCGGCTCGCGGCACCCTTCGTGGTCGGGGCGGTGGTGATGAATCTCGCGCTTGGCTTGATGGCGCGGCTGGCGCCAGCGGTGCAGGTCTATTTCGTCGCCGTGCCGGGGCAGATCCTGGCCGGCGTTGCCCTGTTGGGGCTGATGATGCCGCTGCTGCTGGCGGTGCTCGACGCCAGTCTGCGGGCGCAGTTTGCGGCCCTGCCGGGCGCCAACTGAATGGCCGGGACGCCCGGCGGGGACGACGCGACCGATCGGACAGAAGCCGCCACACCCAGGCGCCAGGAAAAGGCGCGGGAGGATGGCCAGGTCGCCTTGTCGCGGGAGGCGGTGGGGTTCCTGGCCTTGCTGCTCGGCGTGCTGGCCGCCGCGACCGCATTGCCGTCGCAGGGGGCGGAGATGCTGCGGGCGCTGCGTGGTGTGATGGCGCGCAGCCACGCGCTCGGCTGGGCCGAGGTGCTGCCGGAATTGGGCCAGGTGGCGCTGCTTGCGATCCTGCCGATTGCCGCCTGCACCGCCCTTGGCGCGGTGGCGGCGACCATGGCGCAGACCCGGGGGCTGGTGTCGGCGAAAGCCATGATGCCAGCCTTGTCGAAGCTGTCGCCGCTGGCCGGGGTGAAGCGGTTGCTCGGGCCAGATGGGCTGCTGGAACTGTTGCGGACGCTGCTCAAGCTGGCCGTGGTCGGGGCCGCCCTGTGGTGGGTCGCGGGCAGCAGCGCGCCGTTGCGGGCGTCGGTGCATCTGCCGGCCGGTGCCTTGCTTGAGCAGGTGGCCGCGCTGTCGCTCCGCCTGATCACCGCGGCACTGGCGGCGCTCGCGGCGATCGCGGTGTTGGATCTGCTGGTGGTGCGCTTCCAGCACATGAACAAGCTGCGCATGAGCCGCCAGGAATTGAAGGAAGAGTTTCGCGAAACCGAAGGCGATCCGGCCATCAAGGCCCGCATCAAGGCGCTGCGCCAGCAGACCGCACGCACCCGCATGATGTCGCAGGTGCCGAAAGCCGCGGTGGTGATCACCAACCCGACCCATTTCGCGGTCGCTTTGGCCTATGACCAGGACGGCGGCGGCGCCCCGCGCGTGGTGGCCAAGGGGGCTGACGCCATGGCCGCGCGCATCCGTGAGACGGCGGAGGAAGCGGGCGTGCCGCTCGTGGCCAACCCGCCGCTGGCGCGGGCGCTGTACAAGCTGGATCTGGAGGCCGAGATCCCGGCCGAACACTACCAGGCCGTGGCCGAGATCATCGCCTTCGTCTGGCGTGCCCGCGGGCGGGTGCCCGCCGGTGGCAGTTAGCCCGCGGCGCCCCAGATCGTCCACGCCGTCAGTCCGAACCCGGTCAGCGACGCCATCACCGACAAGGCCGGCCAGGCCGATTGCGGCCCGCGCAGCGCCAGGAAGGCGTTGAACGTCAGCGATGCGATGAAGGCCACCGTCGGCACCCAGAACGGCTGGTGCAGCACCCCCCAGCCGAGCAGGCCGATCCAGGCGAACAGCGCCGCGCGCGACAGCCAGCGCCAGGCCGTGTCCACCTGTTCGTCGTCGGGCCGGAGTTCCGGCACGTCGGATTTGGTGTGGATGAAGCTGCCGACCGACAGCAGCGTCACCGCGAGAAAGTAGGGGTCCATAGGCTGGGGTTTAGAGCATATTCAATTCAGGTGGAGTCACCCGACGACCCGGAGATTGCGACGAAACAGCAAGCTGGTTCGTTCAGCGCGAGCCTTGGCGCATGGCAGAGGCTCCATCGGCAAGCGGCCGGCCGCCAACGCCTCACTCCACGCGAATCCCGAGTTCCGGAATGGTCCGCGCCCAGAAGGCGTGTTCGTCGCGCACCTGGGTCGCGAAGGCCTCGGCGCTGACCGGTGTCGCCAGGGGTTCCAGCCCGTCGCGCCCGAGCTTTTCATGAAAGGCCGGCAAGGCGGCGATCTCGGCCGCCATCTCGCGCAGCGCCGCGACCGGGCCCGGCGGCGTGCCGGCCGGGAAGAACAAGCCGTGCCAGCCGGTCACCGCATAGCCGGGCAGCCCCTGTTCGGCCACCGTCGGCACATCGGGGAATGCGGGGGAGCGCTGGGCGCCGGTGACCGCAATCGGCCGCAACTGGCCTTCGCGCACCAGCGGGATCGCCGGCGGCGGCGAGGAGATGTTGAACTGCACCGTGCCCGACACCGCATCCATCAACGCCGGCGCGGTGCCGCGATAGGCGACGTCGGACAATTCGATCCCGGCCATCTTCGCCAGGAGCTTTCCGGCCAAATGGTTGTTTCCGCCGGTGCCCGAATGGCTGAAAGTGATCTCGCCCGGCCGCTGCCGGGCCAGTGCGATCAACGCCTGCAAGTTGGTCGCAGGGAAGCGCGGGTTGGAGACCAGGATGTACTGGTAATTGGCCAGGATGCCGACCGGGATGAGCACGCGCGAAGGGTCTTGCCCATCGGTGCGATAAATATGCGGGTTGATCACGATGTTGGACGAGACGGCGTAGAGAAAGGTCAGCCCGTCCGCCCGCGCGCGCATCGCCTGGGTGGTGCCGATGCTGCCGCCGGCGCCGCCGCGGTTCTCGATGACCACCGGTTGGCCGAGTTTCTGGGACAGGAACTGCGCGAATTCGCGGCCGACGATATCGGTGCCCCCGCCCGCGGCATAGGGCACGATCATCGTGACAGCGCGGTTCGGACGCCAGGGTGGTGCGGTCTGCGCCAAGGCGAGGGCCGGCATGGCAAGTGAAGGGGCAAGGAGCAGGCTGCGGCGTTTCATGACGTTCCCCATGATTCGTTGGTCCTGACGCTTCATAGCATCGCGCGGCGCTCAGGCCGACCCGCGCCGCAGAAAAGCCCCCCCGGATCATCACCGGATGACCCACTGGCGAAAGCCATCCCAGAACACCAGCCTGCCTGCGTCACGCGCAAGTTGGCGCGAAGCACGCATCAATGAGGCTGGTTGGCCAGTTCCGACACCAAAACGTCGCGGAACACCGACACCCGCTTGGAATTCCGCATCTCCTCCGGGTAGACGAAGTAGGCCTCGATCTTCGGCGGCTTCAGGTCCGGCAAGACCTGCACCAGATCGGCCAATTCGCCCTGCATGTAGTCGGGCAGGGCCGCAAGCCCGAG